>JAADHZ010000115.1 GCA_013151575.1 Gammaproteobacteria bacterium | reverse complement strand
CAGGATCACGCAGCCCTGGGCTGCCCAGTATTGTTGCAGACTGAAAATCAGGCCCTGAAAAGTGGAGGCATCGGCGTTCGTTGTTTCGGATGCTGAAGACATGTGGATTCGTCGCGGCTTATGTTGAGTGGGTGTCGATACTGTTGGCAACAGCACAGGGGCCGCAAGTATACCTGCTGCCCCCGCGTCGGGAAACGTCGTACATTAGCACATCAATCACGCTATATTGGTGAGGTTTCCTTGATGAATTTCTTAGAAAAAAGGAACAGCGACTAAAACCATGAAATATATTTTCGCCATAATTTTAAGTCTGTTTGTTGCTCAATTTTTATATGCAGAGGCAGATGATGTTGACCTGAAATACGATAAAGTCAGTGTTGGTTATATCCCTACCAGAGGGTTAGCTTTTAACGGTGAGCCGTATAAAATATTTGAGGCAAGAACATTAGCCAAACATAAAAATGCAGATATAGCGCACTTTTTCATGGTTTTAGATCATTTGGCATCTGAGGGGGTAACCGATAACGCAACTCAACTCCATGAGCCCGCTCAATATATTGAGGCTATTTTCCAAGGGAAAAGAGTTAGGCTTTTTTACATGGGCGAATCGAATTTAGAACAATTTAAACATTACGAACGGCAGTGGACGTTGTTGCATGAAAAAATTTATAGTTATTTGAACGATGGAATATCGTCTAAATAAAGGCATTAACACGGGCCGTTATCCGTCGCGATTGTTAGCATGGGTTTCTCATTCTGACGTTTCCAAGGCAGTTCCGGCCTTGCGGTCATCCATTCCCAGTTCTTTTATTTTCCGGGTCAGCGTGTTGCGGCCCCAGCCCAGCAATTTTGCGGCGTCTTGCCGACGTCCGCCGGTGTGTTGCAGGGCCACGTCGATCATGATGCGTTCGAAGCGCGGTATGGCATCGTGCAGCAGGGTTTCATCGCCGTTAGTGAATTTTTGATCGGCCCAGCGTCGCAGGCTGGTTTCCCAGTTGTCGTCGGTGCGGGTGAATTGGCCGGGTTGGGGTTGTATCTCTGATGGCAGGTCGTCCATGTGGATGATCTGCGCCGGTGACATGACGGTGAGCCAGCGGCAGATATTTTCCAGTTCTCGCACATTACCCGGCCAGCGCTGTTGTGCGAGGTAGTCTGCGGTTTCATCGTCCAATTGTTTGATATCCACGCTGAGTTCGTCGGCCGCTTCCCGCAGGAAGTGGTTGGCCAGCAGCGGGATGTCTTCCTGTCGTTCACGTAGCGGCGGCATGTGGATGCGTATCACGTTAAGCCGATGGAACAGGTCTTCACGGAACTGGCCTTCCTTGACCCGTTGTTCCAGGTTTTGATGGGTAGCGGCGATGATGCGCACGTCCACCCGGGTGGGGGTGTGGCCGCCCACGCGATAAAATTCGCCGTCGGCCAGCACCCGCAATAAGCGGGTTTGTAGTTCGGCGGGCATGTCGCCGATTTCGTCCAGAAACAGGGTGCCGCCATCGGCTTGTTCAAAACGCCCCCGGCGCGTGCTTTGGGCGCCGGTGAAGGCGCCTCGCTCGTGACCGAACAGCTCGGATTCTAGTAGGTCGCGCGGGATGGCGGCGGTATTGAGGGCAATGAAGGGCTGCTCGGCGCGGGGGCTGTGGCGGTGCAGGGCACGGGCCACTAGCTCTTTGCCGGTGCCGGATTCGCCATTGATGAGTACGGTGATTTTGGAACGGGCCAGTCGGCCGATGGCGCGGAATACCTCCTGCATGGAGGCCGCTTCGCCGATGATCTCGGGGGATTCAGGAAACGCGGTGACAGGCGCGGCAGTGTGTCGGCTGTGGGCCAGGGCGCGGTTGACCAGTTCGATGGCCTCATCCACGTCGAAAGGTTTGGGCAGGTATTCGAAGGCTCCGCCCTGGTAGGCGGAGACGGCGCTGTCCAGATCGGAGTGAGCGGTCATAATGATCACCGGCAGCTCCGGACTTTGCGTGCCGATGCGGCTCAGCAATTCCAGCCCGTCCACTCCCGGCATGCGAATGTCGGTGATGATGGCACCTGGGGTTTCGGATGCGATCAAGGCCAGCGCGAGTTCGGCATTTTCGAAGGTTTTGACGTCCAGCCCGGCCTGTTTGAGGGCGCGCTCCAGCACCCAACGGATGGAACGGTCATCGTCGATGACCCAAATGGTGTCAGTGCGGTTCATGGGTGTTGCCTCCGGATGGGGCTGTGGTGCTGCGTGGATGGGTGTTTCCCAGCGGTAGCATTAGGCTGAATCGGGTGTGTCCAGGGCGGCTGTCGCACTGGATCAGCCCGCCGTGTTGGTTGATTAATGATTGGGCGATGGACAGGCCGAGGCCGGTGCCTTCGGCACGCCCGGTGACCATGGGATAAAAAATGCTCTTCAACATGTGTTCGGGAATGCCCGGTCCGTTGTCGATGATTTCCGTCTCGCATACCAGCTTGTGGCGCAGGTTGCCGATGGTGAACTGGCGGCGGGCCCGCGTGCGCAATGTGATTTTGCCGATGTCGGTGGGCGGGCTGCCGATGGCTTGCACGGCGTTGCGCACCACATTCAACACCGCCTGAATCAGTTGATCCCGGTCGGCTTGAATTTCAGGAATGCTGGGGTCGTAGTCGGTCACAAAGGTGATGCCCCCGTGGTTTTCCACATTCACCAGTTGTCGCACGTGCTCAAGCACTTGGTGAATGTTGATGGCTTCTGTCCGTGGCAGGGTGTTGGGGCCCAGCATGCGATTGACTAGGTTCCTGAGCCGGTCCGCTTCGCCAATGATGATATGGGTGTATTCCTTGAGTGCTTCACTGGGTAGCTCGCGTTCCAGCAGTTGGGCCGCACCGCGCAACCCGCCCAGGGGGTTTTTGATTTCGTGGGCGAGACCTCGCACTAGGGTGCGGATGGTTTGCTGCTGGGTGATCTGTTGTGCTTCGCGGGAGATGCGCAGCTGGCGGTCCAGTTGTTGTATCTCCACCAACAGCCCGGAATCCTCGGGGTGGGAAGCCAATGGGGTGATGGTGCAATCCACTGTGACCTCCCGTCGCCCCGACAGGGTGATGCCCACCTCATGCTCGGTGAACGGATGGCCGGTGTTTAGCCCTTTTTTGATGGCCGCGAGCAGGTGGCTGCCCGTCGGCAATAGTGCGTCGGCTGTTTGCCCGACCAATCGTTTGGCGCTCACGGACAGCAGCATTTCTCCTGCGGGGTTGATGTAATCCAGCCGCAAATCGGAATCAAACATCAGCACGCAATGGGTGAGGTTTTCCAGAATGCGCGGCGCCAGGTCGGTTATTGGGGGTTTTTCCCGATTCATATCAGCTGTCTTAGCAAGAACCAAACCAGATTGGGGCGATGTTGTTTGGGTAAATGCCATCCAACACTGCTGTGATTATTATTTTATTAAAATCATCACGTTAGCACGATGCCTACCCTGCTGGCATGCGCGCGTTGTTTTCCAGAGGATAGTCCAGAAATAGGGCGAGCGCACTATGTTGGTGCGAGATGCAGAGATTTTCAGGGGGAGGTGTTGAATCCCAGCCCCAAAGGCCGTGGGGGATAAGGTTGCAGGGGGGTGAAGAAGGGCGGCGCGGTGGCAGAATTGGTGTTGCGGCTGCGGTTGAGGAGCACCGATGTTCGTAGCAGGTGAAAGGTGGTGGATTTGGCGCGAATCAACACCTTGCCTTTTTTGTCTACCACTTGGGCTTGCAAACTGTGGGTGCCGCGGTCCACGCTGTTCAATGTGGTGGTGGTCTCGCGGCCTTTCGCCACTGTTTTACCGTCCATCTGGATGATCAGCACATGACCGCCCTGTAGCGCCGGGGTGAGTTTGACGTTGATGGTGACATTGCCGGCGTTGCTGCGAAGGGCGTTGTTGTCGGCGGGCTGGGTGATGGCCAAGGTGGTGTATTGCTCCGCTTCTCCGGAATCCGCATTGGCGGAAGACTTAGCCTTTCTCGTGGTGCGAGGAGGTGGGCGGGGCGGGGCGGGAATGCTGTTGCCGGGGGGGAGGGTGATGATTTTGGCGTGTTCGTCGGTGGGTATGTCAGAAAACTCCACGCTGCCGTCCGGATTGGTGTGCTTGTAGATAGCGGCCTGGGCTTCGTTGAGCTGGGCGTCGCCGAAAAAGCCGCTGAGTAACAGGCCGTAAATGGCCGCGAGGGCGAAAAAAGATCGGATTGGTTTCATAGCTCTACTGTAGCCAAGCGTTCCGCCTAGCACAATGTCGGGTTGCTCACTCTGTGCTGGGGGCATATAAAAAAGCCCCCACACCGTTTCCGGTGTGGGGGCGTTTGCGCTGCAAGCTACGCCGTACGGGCCGTGTTTACAGGCTGTAGTACATATCGAACTCGACGGGGTGAGTGGTCATGCGCAGGCGCGTGACTTCTTCCATCTTCAAGTTGATGTAGGCGCCGATCATGTCGTTGGTGAACACGTCGCCTGCGGTAAGGAAGCTGCGGTCGTTGTCCAGACACTCCAGGGCCTGGTCGAGGGAGTGAGCCACGGTGGGGATTTCTGCGGCTTCTTCGGCGGGCAGGTCGTACAGATCCTTGTCCATGGCATCGCCGGGGTGGATTTTGTTTTGAATGCCGTCCAGGCCTGCCATCATCATCGCAGAGAAGGCCAGGTACGGGTTGGCGGTGGGGTCCGGGAAACGCACTTCGATGCGGCGGCCCTTGGGGTTGGTCACGTAAGGAATACGAATCGATGCGGAACGGTTGCGGGCCGAGTAGGCCAGCATCACCGGGGCTTCGAAGCCTGGCACCAAACGTTTGTAGCTGTTGGTGGAGGCATTGGTGAAGGCGTTTAGGGCGCGGGCGTGCTTGATGATGCCGCCGATGTAAAACAGTGCGCTCTCAGACAGGCCGCCGTACTCGTTGCCGGCAAAGGTGTTTTCACCATCTTTGAACAGCGACTGATGCACGTGCATGCCGGAGCCGTTGTCGCCCACCAGGGGCTTGGGCATGAAGGTGGCCGTTTTGCCGTAGGCGTGAGCCACGTTATGCACGCAGTATTTGAGGATTTGGTTCCAGTCGGCGCGCTTGGTCAACGTGCTGAAGAAGGTGCCGATTTCACATTGGCCAGCAGTGGCCACTTCGTGGTGATGCACTTCGGTTTCGACGCCCATTTCTTCCATCGCCAGACACATGGCGGAGCGGATGTCGTGCAGGCTGTCCACTGGTGGCACAGGGAAATAACCCCCTTTCACGCCGGGACGGTGACCGATGTTGCCGTCTTCATAGACTTTTTCGGAGTTCCACTCGGATTCCTCGGAATCCACCTTGTAAAAGGCGCCGGACATGTTGGCGCCCCAGCGCACGTCGTCGAGGATGAAAAATTCGGGTTCGGGGCCGAAGTAAGCGGTGTCGGCGATGCCGGTGCTCTTCAGGTAGGCCTCGGCGCGGGCGGCCACGGAGCGGGGGTCACGCTCGTAACCTTCACCGGTGGTGGGCTCCACCACGTTGCAGCGGATGTTGAGCATGGCCTCGTCGGAGAAAATGTCCATCACGGCGCTGTCGTGGTCTGGCATGAGAATCATGTCGGACTCGTTGATACCCTTCCAGCCAGCAATGGAGCTGCCGTCAAACATTTTGCCATCGTTGAGCATTTCTTCATCAACGGCCTGCTGGGGCACGGTGACGTGCTGCTCCTTGCCTTGGGTGTCGGTGAAGCGGAAATCGACAAACTTCGCCTCGTTATCTTTGATCATTTTGAGTACGTCTTGCGCGGACATTACAGGCCCTCCTGACTATGGGTAATGGATGTTCTGAATTGGGAAATCAAAACGGTTGGTTATTGATATTAATGGGTGTTGTATTTTTATTGGGCATCACAAGCCGGTATGGCATTTTTTCCACCGGTCTTCCGCCGGATGAGCCAGCTAAAATGGGGTGCAGGAAATATGCCATGCCCCTTGCTCTATATACAAGCCGCATGTGTGGGTTTTTCGGTAAAAACTCCGGGCAGTGCAGCTCCGGTAAGGGGCATGGTTTTTTTGTTGCACTGTTATTGTGCGTGACGACGGCGGTGATCAGCGGAAGCGAACCTGAACGTCGGCGATGCGATCGTCCGATGCGATGGCCTGCGAAAGCCGTTGCGCAATAGCGCGGGCCTCGCCCAAATCGTGAATTTTCTCCAGCGGCAACAACACTTCCACGTATATTTTTCCATCGAGATAATGCAGCACCGTGTCTTCAATGAGCTGCGCGGCGGGCTCGTTCGTCCATGCCAAATCGAGCCAGCCCTGCACATCATCGCGCAACGGCAGATTGCTGCTGGGGGTGCCGCGCTCGTCGTCCTCGGCGTCGATGTGCACCATCACGTCGGTGATGGGGCTCACCTGTTGCATGATTTCTGCGCGCACCCGGTCGCTGATGCGGTGCCCCTCGGAGACGCTGAGGCGTGGGCTCACTTGCAGATGAACGTCCACCAGCCCGTTGCTGCCCATGCGGCGGGTGCGTAATAGGTGCAGGGATTTAACACCGTGAATCGACTCAATGGCGGCGCGCACCTGCGCCACCTGTTCAGGCTCCATGGCGCTGTCGATAAGTTCCTGGGCGCTGTGCCAGGCCAGTTCTCCGCCAATTTTGGCCACCATGAGCGCTACGCCGATGGCGGCTACGGCATCCAAATAGTCCAGCCCTCCCATGGAGCCCAGCACACCCGCGACCACGATCACCGATGAAATAGCGTCGGAGCGGCTGTGCCAGGCATTGGCCCGCAACAGATTGGAGCCGAGTTTTTCCGCCGCCCGCAGGGTGTAATGGTAAATGGCTTCCTTGGCGAAGATGGACACTGTCGCCACCGCCAGCGCCAGCCAGCCGGGGTGCATCAGTAGCTCCGGGTGCAGCATGCGCAGCACGGCGTCCCAGCCGATGCCCAGCGCGACCACAATGAGTGTCACGCCCAGCACGATAGTGGTGAGGGTTTCGATGCGGCCGTGGCCGTAGGGGTGTTTGTCGTCCGCCGCCCGCGAACCGTGTTTGACCGCGAACAGCACCATGCCGTCGGTCACCAGGTCAGACAGAGAGTGAATGCCGTCAGCAATCAGGGCCTGCGAATCACCGATGACGCCCACGAAAATCTTCGCTACCCCCAGCAGCAAGTCGACTGCAGAGCCCACCAGCGTGACTTTGCGCGCCTCTTCATAGCGCCCTTCCTGCACATCGGCAATGCCGTGATCGTGGTGGCTGTGACTCATGTGTTCGGTTAGTCGCGGTTGCCGACGCGCACGGTGATGATGATGTCATGGTCCTGTTCGCGACTGGCGAGCAGTTCATGGCCACTGATGCGGCACCAAGCGGGAATATCGTGCAGTGCCCCGGGGTCTGTGCAGATGACTTCCAGGGTGTCGCCGGGCTGGAGTTCCTGCACCCGGTTCTGGGTTTTGATCACCGGCATTGGGCACAACAGGCGGCGAGCGTCCAGTTGATGGTGGCTCATCGTTGGATTCTCAAAAAAACAATCGTCACAGGTACCAGCCTTCGGGGATTTCGTCACTGGTGAGCGGCGTCACGTCCAGCTCGCGCGGCGCTTTTCCCCGCTCGTGAAGCTCGACGCGCACGCTGTCGGCATTTTTCCCCTGGCTGAAGCGGGCTGCCAGCCGTGCCGCCAATTGCAGATCGTCGTCATTCGCCGTACCGTCCAGCAGCACCAGCGGGCCGGGATGGCTGGTGGTAATCATGTGCGTGAATTGTTTACGGTAGCCTTCGAGAAAGCGGTTTTCACCTTCCTCGCGGCCGACGATGATTTTGAAGTGCGGGCGGGGGCGCAAGTGACGGCCCACTTTTAGCAACATAATGTCGTCGATTTCGTACTCGCGTTCACCGCGAAAATGCCACAGATCCGCGAGCTTATTGGAATAGGCCGCATCGGTTAGAAAGCAGCAACCGCCAGCGGGCTGGGCAAAATCCTCGAAACCCATTGCCGCAGCCAGCGCGATCTGCGGTTTGCGGCCACGGCCGGTGAAATCGTACAAACGTTCGCGGTTTACCCAGCCCTCACGCTCGGGCAATGTCTCGGGCAGGAACTTGGCGCACAGCGGGCGCAGCAGCAAATCCTCCGCGCCGGATTCGCGCTGGATCACCGGCATGGTGTCACGGCGCTGCGACATCGGTCGCTGGCCGATCACCTCGCCGGTGATGATGAAATCGAAATCGTGTTCCTTGATCCACTCATGCGCCTTGCGCACCATGAAACATTTGCAGTCCAGGCAGGGGTTCAGATTGCTGCCGTAGCCGTGTTTGGGGTTGATCACCACGTCCTTGTATTCGTCAATAACATCGACGATGTGCAGCTTGATGCCCAGCTGTTCCGCCACCCACAGGGCATTGTTGCGCTTGGGTTTGGCCTTGTCCTTTTTGCGGATCGCGTGAGTGTGGCCCTCCACGCAAAAACCGGTGAAGAAGTTGATGCCTTCCACGTGAATGCCCTGGTCGAGCATGGCCTGAGTGGCGAGCATGGAATCGAGGCCGCCGGAAATGAGGGAAACAGCTTTACGTTGAGTGGTCATGAGTAGTGCGGGCACGGGAGTCTATGGCAAAAAGGGGCGCTGATTATAGCTGAAAATTTTCACCAGAGTTGTATTCCCGCGTGTCCCGCGCAGGGCCGGTCTTTGGTAGAATTCGCAATCCACTACTTATTGTCTGAACCCCATGAGAGAACAACATGCCCCGGCAAGACACCCTTAACGCCATTGCACACATCCGAAAAACCCTGGAAAACTTCATGGTTGTCATCGGCATTCTCACCGGCACCATCCTGCTGATCTACTTTTTCACCTACGGTGCGTTGGTGGATTCCACCACCAGCTCGCTGATCTGGTTTGAAGTGGTGACCAGCGTGCTGATGGTGCTGGTGCTGGTATTTCTCAAGCGGGTATGTTTCTTTTTGACCCGGCTGAAGCTGGGGCGGCGGGGGGAGTATCAGGTGCTGCTGGCGAAGATGGGTCTCTCGGATCTGGCGCTAGACGAACAGGCCTTGATGGATAAACTGGGCGGCGGGAAATAGACGGGGCCGTTATCGGCCCCGTCCGTTTTGTTGGCTACCAGAGGCCGCCTACGTTGAAGGTTGTGGAGCGCCAGCTGCCATCTTCAATCGGCCAGTCGCCACCATCGATTTGTTTGTCGGAAAAATTCACGCTCAGCAGGATACGTGTTTCGTCGGAAATCGGAATGCCGTATCCGATGCCAATCAGATAGCCGTAGCCGGTTTCGCTGGTGGAGACTTCACCGAAGCTGGTATCGATGGTCCGAGAAACTTTGGCTATCCCGACGTCGCCGCGGATGTAAAAACCATCGCCGATCTCGTCACCAAAAAACTGCATGCCGCTGATGCCGTACAAATATTGATTGTATTGCAGCGAGTTCCCATAAGAGTCGGAAAGTCGGTCTCCAGAGCCGGAAATCACGAAGCCCAGCAGGCGGTTGTTGGCCAGCGGCCAGTAAAAACCCAGCATGTCGATACCCATCTTGGTGCGGTCCACGCCGGGTCGGGATTCCCGTTGGTTGAGGTCCGAATCCAGCTCGCTTGGGTAGTCATGTTCTACCAGCCCGATAGCCCAGTAGGCATACCAGTTCTCTTCTGCCGCGTATGCGCTGGTGGAAGCGAAAAATAATACCAGTAGCACGGTGAGTTTCTTCATTGCTAATATCCTCCCTCTATTATCTGTATTTTTATTCTCAAACGATCGCTTCGTTTGGGAATATCTTCCCTACTTGAGAAGCGGGATTGTATCAGTGTTTTACGCTCGGAAATGGGTACTATTGCGAGAATTGTAGGGGCATTTCTGGCAAGGGATGCAGCCGATCAATGCAGTCCTCAGTCTTCAGTACCCGCCAGCAGTTTTTGTATGTTGGAGCGGTGACGCCAGACCAGTAATACGCTGATGATGCCAGCGGTCGCGACGAAGGTGGGTTCCGGTTGTAACCACCCCATATAAATGGGAGAGAGGCTGGCGGCTACCAGGGCCGCCAGCGAGGAAATTTTGGTGAGTTTGGCCACCAGCAGCCAGGAGGCCAGCACCGCCAGCCCCACGGGCCAGGCCAGCACCACTAGCACGCCGAAGGCGGTGGCGACGCCTTTGCCGCCGCGAAACTGGAAAAACACCGGGTACAGATGGCCGAGGAAGGCCGCCAACGCGGTGAGCGCCAGCACCCAGGGTTCGAAGCCTATCAGCTGTGCCGTCAGTACCGGGATCACGCCTTTGATAGCGTCCCCCAGTAACGTGATGATGGCGGCTTTTTTTCCACCTACGCGCAGCACGTTGGTGGCGCCGGGGTTACCCGAACCCAGGGTGCGCGGGTCCGGCAGGCCCATGAGTTTGCAACTGATGATAGCGGCGGACAGTGAACCCGCCAGATAGGCGGCGAAAATAATAATGCCAACAACGAGGTATTCGATCATTCGCGCATTATCGCACACTCCCTTCGACGGAAAAGCGGCTTTAATTGGGGTCGGAAAACCCGGCGGTCGTCCAAATCTGGTCACTTCGCGGCGCATCTGGTTTGCGTTGGGTCAAACCGTTATGCTCTGTCTTTGAACCCGCCCGGAGCGCCCATGGATATTATTTTTTTGCACGACCTCACCGTCGAAACCATCATTGGTATTTACGACTGGGAGCGTAAAGAAAAGCAGTCCATTATTCTGGATTTGGATATGGCTGCGGATATTCGCCGCGCCGCCGCTAGTGATGCCATTGAGGACACTCTAAATTACAAAGCCGTGGCCAAGCGGCTCATCGAGTTCGTGGGGCAGAGCGAGTACCAGCTGGTGGAGACACTGGCGGAGCGAGTGGCGGAGATTGTGCTCGCGGAGTTCGATGTTAAATGGTTGCGTCTGCGGGTGAATAAAAGAGGTGCGGTGCGTTACGCTGGGGATGTGGGTGTGGTTATCGAGCGCGGAGAGCGCAATTAATGCCGCGGGTATTCGTGGGCATTGGCAGCAATATCGACCGCGAGGCCATGGTGCGGGCGGCGGTAGCCGCGCTGCACGCGCAGCACGGGGAAGTGCAACTGTCGTCGGTATACGAAAGTGAGGCCGTGGGTTTTGAGGGGGATGCATTTTTTAACCTGGTGGCAGCCTACGATACGGAGCAGCCGGTGGATGCGGTGATCGCCGCGCTATCGGCCATCGAAGACCAGCTCGGTCGGCAGCGTACCGGTGAGCGTTTTGCGTCCCGCACGGTGGACCTGGACCTGCTACTCTATGGCGACCAGCTGCTCACCGGGCAGGGCTACAACATTCCGCGAGATGAGATACCCCGGTATGCCTTCGTGCTGTGGCCGTTGGCGGAAATAGCACCGGACCAGCTCCACCCGGCGCTAGGCCAAAGCTATTCCCGGTTGTGGCAGGCTTTCGATAAAAAAAATCAGCCCCTGCGGCCGATACCTTTTCAGTGGTAATGCCGCAAAGAACGTCGGCTGCCATTATAACGGATTGATTTCAGCGGATAGCGTGAATCAGGCAATGAACGACGTCATACAAGCAGATATCCAGGCAAACAGCCCTCAATCTGAAACGCATTCCCCCGCCGCCCTCAAGCCCCATATTCTCATCGTTGACGATTCGCCCACTATCCGGGTCTCCCTCAACCGTGCAGTGCAGGGCGAGTTCCTGCCGGTGGAGGCCGAAGACGGCGAACAAGCCTGGGAATTTATCAGCAGCGACGAGCGCATCGAAATCCTCATCACCGATCTGTCCATGCCTCGGCTGGATGGTTACAAGCTGATAGAGCGCATTCGCAACAGCATCGTTGGCCGTATCCGAAACATCCCCATCATCGTGGTCACCGGGGCGGACGACACCGCCGCGCGGGAAAAGGCCTTCGCCGCCGGGGCTAATGATTTCGTCACCAAAACCTGTGATCGCGTGGAACTGCAGGCCCGGCTACGAGCCCACCAAAAACTGGCGCAGACCATTCGAGCGCTGGAGGCCAGCCAGCGCGAACTGCGGGAGCAGGTCAATACCGACGCCCTCACGGCATTACCCAACCGACGTTTTTTCGACCAGCTGGCCAATAGGGAAATGTCGTTGATGCGGCGCCAGGAAGAACACTTCGCGGTGTTGATGATGGATATCGACCACTTCAAAATCGTGAACGACACCTACGGCCACCCCGCCGGCGACCATGTGTTGAAACAAGTGGCTCGTATCCTGGCTGTGACCGCGCGCGAAGAGGATACCGTTGCACGCATCGGTGGCGAGGAGTTCGTGGTGGGCTCGCCCTACACCAATCGTCTGGCGGCCATGGTGTTGGCAGAGCGGCTGAGAAAGGCGGTGGAGAGTCTGAAAATCGAATTCGAGGGTGTCGTTATCCCCATCACCATCAGCATTGGTATCGCCCAATTATCTCAAGACGGCGAACTGCTGGACGCCCTGATTGCAGCGGCCGACAAACGCTTATACATCGCCAAGCAAAAAGGCCGCAACCGTTTCTGCGCAGCGGACAAACAACGTGAAGACAAACCCCCGAACTTGCTCGCCGCTTGTCCGAAAATGGGCGAGGCGCTGTCCATGATTCGTCACGCTAATTTGAGCCGGCTGACCCCACACCTGCACGAACTGTTGCGAGAGTTAATGCCGTTGCTGGAGCTGGCAAACATGCAGGTCGGTGCTCTCATCGATCTCGCGCAGGTGCAAAAAGCCATTGATCGGTTGGCCGAAAAAGCCTCGAATTAAACACTCCCACGCTGCGGACTACCTCGTCCACTCGCCAAATAGCCTTATTTTTGGTGCGGCGGGGATTTTTATTCGTCCTATTCCATAAAACCCTTGGTGGGTGGCTGGGTTACTGTCCATTTTATACTCTGCTGATATCCGCCCGGCCATCTACTCCGCCATCGACGTCGCGCATTGTCAATTCTGCAAATTGACAAAAACCAAAGGAGCCTTTCCTAATGAAAACTGTTTGATGACGCTGCTGTACATGGTATTAAAAATACCGGTAAAAAAAGGAAATTTTGCCTCTCGAAGTGTTTTGGCTATGATGCCAATTTGGAATTGGAAAACCGCCTTCAATTGTTGATTCTGCTGTATGTCTCAGAGATCAACAAATGACATCCCGCTATTATTGGACAGCACGAGGCCGCTTTACACTCTGAATTGTTCGAGTAACTCCTGAACCTTGCCAGCCAGTTGCGCCATTTTTTTGCTGCTGGCGGAGGCTTGCGCGGCACCTCGTGCTGTTTCCACGCCAATGTCACGAATTTTCACGATACTCGCGTCAATGCCCGCCGCAACGTTACTTTGTTCATCCGTGGCGCTGGCAATTTGCAAGTTCATATCGGAAATATTACCCACTGCCTGAGTAATGCTTTGCAGGGACTCTCCCGCGCGTGCGGACCGGCCTACCAGCATCTTGGCTTGGTCTCTGCTGGCGTTCATGACGGTAACGCCGTTGCGTGAACCACTTTGTAGATGTTCGATCATCTGGTCGATTTTTTCCGTGGCCTGCTGGGTGCGGCCCGCCAAGGTGCGAACTTCATCGGCTACAACGGCAAACCCACGTCCTTGGTCTCCGGCGCGAGCGGCCTCAATGGCGGCATTCAACGCCAACAAATTGGTTTGTTCTGCTATGCCTCGGATCACATCCAGCACCGTACCGATTTCCTGGCTATCGGCCTCCAATTGATGAATGACCTCGGCGGTGTTGTCGATATCCTCGGCCAAGGTATCGATGGCATCCACCGTTTCTGCCACTGTTTTCTGGCCACCTCGGGCTTCCTGGTCCGCTTCCTGTGACGCATTGGCGGCATTATTGGCATGACTGGCGACTTCCTGCACGGTTGCCGCCATTTGGTTCACCGCGGTCGCCACCAGCTCGGTTTCTGATTCCTGGTTGGCCACATGTCGACTGCTTTGTTCGGTGACTATTGCGACTTCGCTGGCCGATGCTGACAATTGCACGCCAGCATCCTTGAGTTCCGCCACCACACTTTGTAGTTGTTCGACAAAACGGTTAAACCATTGCGCCAGTTCGCCAAGTTCGTCATTGGAACGGCTTTCAAGCCGCCGCGTCAGATCACCACCACCCGCCGCCATGGCTTTCAACGAAATAATGACCTGGGACAGATTGCCGGTAATCATGGAAATAATCAGTGGCGTAGCGATTAGTAAAGACAGCAGCACGACGCCGCCAATGATCATTCCAACCATCAAGGCGTGGCTGGCTGCCTGATCGGATTCCTCTATGAGTCGTGTGAACGTGGCGTAGCTGGTTTCGCGAAATTCTGACAATTCTGCTTGCAATGTCTGTAGCGCCGTTCTCATTTCCTGGGCCATGGCTTGCATTTCCCCTCCGTCCAGCGACTCGTCGATCATACTGACTGTCAGTTGTCTGGCGACGGTGAAATAATGGTTAAATGATTGCTGAATATTGCTGATTTGCTGAGATTTTTGGGGATTGATCGTGATCATGTCCCCAAAGGTCTGTGTTATGTCCGTCGTCAACGCATCGGCTTCATCAAGAAGATCCTCCTCCATTTCCACTACTGCGGCGTTGAATGTTTCCCTGAGCTTGTCGAGGCGCACCAAATTGGCGTCAGTTTTTTCCAGAATAGGGTAATCTACGTCCCGGATGCTGGCCAGTCGCTTGGCGTTGTCGGCGGCCACCAGATAGTTAAAACCGAAATAAACCAGAAACCCCCCCACGCCGATAACAGCGAGAAAGAGAATTTTGTAGCGAATTTTCAGGTCTAACATCCAATTCATCATTATTTCCTACAATTGAAATAAACTCGGCCGCTGGACCGGGTAATACTGGTATTGAAACCGTTAGCTCATTACTTGAGATCCAACACTTTTACAGTGTTATCGATTTCGCTACGCATGATATAACCCATGGCGAGAGGTGTGGATGCCACCCGCTCTTTGACAATGCGATCATATCCAATGACCTTGGGTGGTGTGCCTTTACCGGAGAAAATACGTCGTGACCAGTAGCTTCTCAGCTCGGTTTCGCTTTTTCCGATGATGCTATCGTAGAAAAATTTGTGGCTTTCAGTGTTCGACGGTTGCTCGCCGGGGATCACGTTGCCACCACCGGGGAAGAATTTTTTCTTGCCGAGGTAAATTTTCTTCACATCATCCGTGGAAATTTCTGTTAGCGGGTTCGACGGGTGGACAATGATGACCACTTCATCGGCAAAAACTGTCGCAGAAGCTAGCAGCAAGGCTGTTGAAATCAAAAGGCCGTGAAGAGTCGTTTTCATTATTGTCATTTCCTAAAATACTATTTCAGTTGCAATGCTTACGCAGGATGATGTGTTTTTCCGGCGGATGACCATCTCAGGTAAACAGTCCCGCGGTATCGTTCGGTTCTGGCTTGGTCTCAGGAGCGGCCTGGCGCGTCTCAAACTTGAGGATGAGTTTGTGGTGGTCAATTCCTTGTGCGGGACAGCGCCACCGACCTCAGTCCAACCACCTTTCACATCCCATTGCTTCCAAGTGATGGATGGAAAGTATTCGGCAAAGCAATACCTCATCACCACGTAACCCAATGTCATACCTGTCATGGATAGGTTTATGGTAGTGCTGTCGAATGAGGTGGAGACTAGGCGCGTGGTTAACTTTGTTGAAAAATCTGCCGTGTAGGAGGAGGGCGGCTGAGCATTGACTGCGGCGCTGCCTGACAACCAGCAGTGGGTTTTGTCTGCCCGGTTTATGCGGAATTCACTGCCAGTAGATGGGTTTGAGTGGTCCGCTAGCGCGTTCAGCATGTTGCTAAAGGCGTCAAAACAGACGGCGTCACCACCTAGGTAGGTGGAACAAACATTGCCAAAATCGCTGTAGGATACTCGGGGCATGTTGGGGCTGACGGCATCCTGGTTATTAAAAATCTGCCAGCAAGTGCATCCAGGGGAAGGCATAACCTACAGTAATGTTTTCGTTGTGCCGCTCCATGTGCATATTTTTAGTGTTGTCGGCATTTTGCGCATAGCTCATGTACTTTTTTCTGGGGTTGACTATGGCAGTGGACGCCAAATACCCGCACCATTGAATGTCACCGATTTTTCTTGCTATGGATAGCAGGGGGGAAATCAGCTGCGAAATGGTGAGGAAAACGGTCCTGATTCTGTGTTTCCCGGTCCTGCTCATGCGGAGAACTCCTTTAAAAAAGTGGTATTTTCTACGTGTGTATGGGCACCGCAAGCTCAGAATCGGCACCCTAAACAGGAACTTTAGTCTCTCAGGGTTAAATTTCCCTGCCCACAGAATGGAAATAGTGATTGAAAAACAGCCATAATGTGACAGATGCATCGTAGGAAAGGGCTTGCGGCGTTGGTCGGGGGGCCAAGCACTGCAACAGGGTTGCGAGAGGCTTGAAAATTAAAGAAGCTCAGGGTGCCGTCGCTATAGATGTCCGTGTACCATGCCGAGGAGACTCATGTCCAGACCCAGCATGAATTGGTTGTCCGGCGACAGGACGATGTAAATTCGCAATAGCCAGTTAGGCGAATTTCTCAGAGGAAATTGATGGGGTATAGCGCGGAACAAAAATGGGCTAACAAATGGTATGCTGCGGCCTGCAGAGTAGGGTTATGCCAAAGTCATAAACTGGCTTGGCGGCTATGGTTTTTGCTGAGAAGCATACGGTTAACTATGTGACGTGTTGAGTTAATTGGTCGCACGTAATCTCAATAGAACCGCACAGAATTTTTTCAGAAACTATTTACAGAAATTATGAACAATAAAATGTATGTGGAAAATAACATGAAATGTCTATTGTTTGTTGCATTACTATTCACCTCTGTGACGAGTTACGCTGAAATGTATCGTTGGGTTGACGAGTTCGGCAAGGTGCGTATCGGCGAACGACCGACCGGTGCTCCTGCACCTGTTGATGTCGATAAACCAGGCAGTAAAAAAATAAGTGATGTTAATGAGCAGGTGAACACACCTCCGGTGGTTTTGCCGTCAAAAAAAGTGTCTGTGGCTAGCGAGCCTACAAATATGGCCGCTTCCACCACGCCCTCTCCATCACCAACCCCAAAGGCGGTTGTCGCCCCAAAACCTGTGATGGAACCGCCACAAAAAAATCGCAATCCTAATGTTAAAAAAACGGTAGTGAATAAGCCCGTCGCCAAAAAGTTGACAGCTAAACCGACGGTTAAAAAACCGATAGTTAAAAAACTAGAGACCAAAAATCAGGTAACTAAAAAAACGTCTGTAAGTAAGCCCGTTGTTAAAAAAATAGCAACAAAAAAATTCCCCCTCAAAGCTAAAAAATTAGTGGTGAAAAAACAGGCTGCAAAAAAAGCCCTTAAAAAAACGGCTGCGAATAAGTCGACGAAAAAATCCGCCCCCGTTAGTAAGAAAACGCCAATAACCGCTTCGGATGAAAAACGAAACGAAGATATGTGTGGTGTTTACATGAGCTACGTACGTGATTATGAGGACAGGGTCAAAAATTGCTCGGCCAGCCTTTGCGATATTTACGAACGGGCGTTGGAACGGTATCAGAAAAAACAGAAAAGCTATTGCAAAAATTGATGTTGCTTACGTAAAGGCCGCACGGGAAAAACGGAGTATTTTCTTGGTAAGGCCTTTTTTATCAGCCATGCTTTTTGTAGATCACTACGGGCCCACCCGAAAAACCGAGGGACGATTCAGGCACGGCGTATGTGCTAGGCTTTCCCACTTGATGCTGAAAAAACCACCAGGGATGAGGAATGCCGGAAGATTCGGAAGGACTTTATATTTTGCTGGTCAGTATCCACGGGCTTGCCCGAGGGCATGATCTGGAACTGGGGCGTGACGCCGATACCGGCGGGCAAATAAAATATGTGGTTGAGCTGGCCCGCGCTCTGTCGCAGCACCCCGGGGTGGCGAAAGTGGAACTGCTCACGCGCCAGGTGTTCGATGCCAAAGTGAGCAGCGACTACGCGGAACCTTTCGAAGATCTTGGCGACAATGCCAGCATCGTTCGCCTTCCCTGTGGACCTCGGCGCTACCTGCGCAAGGAAGTGCTTTGGCCTCACCTCGACAGCTTCGTGGACAACGTGCTGCAACATGTGCGCCGGGTGGGGCGTATTCCTGATTTCATTCATGGCCATTACGCCGATGGCGGTTACGTGGCTACCCGGCTCGCCCAGCTACTGGGGGTTCCCATGGCTTTTACTGGCCATTCCCTTGGCCGGATTAAAAAACAACGGCTGTTGGAAAAAGGCCTGAAAGAATCGGCTATCGATGCGCAATACAATTTTGCCCAGCGTATTGAGGCGGAGGAAATCACCCTCGGCAATGCCAATCTCATGGTGACCAGCACCCATCAGGAAGTTGAACAACAGTACCCGTTATACGAAAATTATCATCCCCGCCGCATGACCGTGATTCCCCCTGGCGTGGACCTCAGCCGGTTTTATACACCTCGGCCATTAGAGGCCACCTCGCCCATGAAGGCGGAGCTGGCCCGGTTTCTCAAGCAGCCGCGCAAGCCCATGATACTGGCACTGGCGCGACCCGATGAGCGAAAAAATGTCGCCACCCTGGTTCGCGCTTATGGCGAAAACGCCGAGCTGCGCGAAGCCGCCAACCTAGTCATCGTCGCCGGCAATCGCGACGACATCAGCAGCATGGAAAAAGGGCCGCGGGAAGTGCTCACTCAGTTGTTGATGCTCATCGACAAATATGACCTCTACGGGCAGGTCGCCTACCCCAAACATCATGAATCAGAACATGTGGAGGATCTGTTTCGTCTGGCTGCAAAATCTCGGGGGCTGTTCGTCAATCCTGCGCTCACTGAACCTTTTGGCCTGACGCTGATTGAAGCGGCCGCCTGTGGCCTGCCTGTGGTAGCCACCGAAGACGGTGGTCCTCGCGATATCGTCGCACTGTGCAAGAACGGGTTGCTGATTAATCCACTGGATGCTGGGGCGTTAGGCAAGACGCTGCTGGAGGCCATCGGCAACAAAACGCGTTGGCAACGGTGGTCAAAAAATGGCGTCCGCGGCGCCCATGAACATTTCTCCTGGGACAGCCACACCAACCGTTATATCGCCATCCTGCAACGTGTGATCAGCAAACCGCGACGCGCCAACCATGTGGTCATTGCGCGCAAAAAAAATCGCTTGCCGATACTCGATCGCATGCTGGTGTGCGATATCGACAATACCTTGTTAGGGGATGATGAGGCCCTGGAATCCCTGTTGGCCCAGCTTAGAGACAGCGAGCACAATGTCGGGCTGGCAGTGGCCACCGGACGACGTTTGCATAGCGCTATCGGCGTTCTGAAAAAATACAACATTCCCTCCCCGGACTTTTTTATTACCGCCGTAGGCAGCGAAATCTATTATGGGCACGGGCTATTAGAAGATACCGGCTGGCAGCGGCATATTGATTATCGCTGGCATCCCGCCGCCCTGAAAAAAATCATGCAGGACGTCCCCGGACTCAAACCACAAGCTGCCAGCGAACAACGCTTGCACAAAATCAGCTATAACATCGACCCGGACAAAGCGCCGCCCATACGTGAAATCATCACCTTTTTGCGCCGGTATGATTTGCATGCCAAGTTGATCTATTCGCACGGCGCGTATCTCGACATCCTGCCCGTGCGCGCTTCCAAGGGGCTGGCCATTCGGTATCTATCACTGAAATGGGGTTTACCGCCAGAACGTATTTTGGTGGCGGGAGACTCCGGCAATGACGAAGAAATGCTGCGTGGCAATACACTAGGCTTAGTGGTTGGAAACTATAGCCCAGAACTGGAACGGCTCAAAGGCCGGCCAAGAGTGTATTTTGCGGAAGGAGGACATGCCTGGGGCATTATGGAGGGCATACGCCACTATGATTTTTTGGGCGACATACGGACGCCTAACGATTAATCGCCGTATGCTCAACAGCGACATTGCGGAGAACAAAAAATGTTCACCATGAACGACGCCGACATGAAACGCCCCTTGGTATTTGGTGAGGTGTTATACGACTGTTTTCCCGATGGCAGCGACGTATTGGGCGGGGCTCCATTCAACGTCGCCTGGCATTTGCAGGGGCTGGGTTTGAAACCGATGATGATTTCCGGTGTGGGGCGGGACGCTCGGGGTGCCGCCATCATCAACACCATGGCGGAATGGGGAATGGACACCCGGGCTATGCAACGACACGAGACCTACCCCACTGGGCAAGTGACGGTGAGTTTACAGGATGGCCAACCCGCTTATGACATTGTCGCGGACCAAGCCTATGATCATATCGCCCCCGTCTCTCAGGATGTATTAAACCCGGAACGGCTCGCCCTGATTTATCATGGCAGTCTGGCATTGCGGAATGAAACATCCCGAAACACCTTGAATGCGCTGATTGAATCCACCGATTTGCCGGTATTTCTTGACCTTAATCTACGTGCGCCCTGGTGGCGCCATGAACAACTCATGCCACTGTTACAACGCGCCACCTGGGTCAAACTCAACGATGAAGAGTTATGCGACGTCACCGGCGTTTGTTCGTCGGGCGATACGCCCGATATTGGGAATTTATACGATGCCGCCAAACAGTTGTTTGACCAGTGCGCATTGGAATGGCTCATTGTTACCCGAGGCGAGCAGGGCGCGTTTGTCATTCACCCAGGGGGATTACTGGAAGGCGAGCCAGTCACAGTAAACACCTTAGCCGATACGGTGGGTGCCGGTGACGCATTCAGCGCCGTGTGTATCAACGGCATTATTCGTGGGTGGACGTTGGAGAAAATACTGGCTCAGGCGTTGGGATTTGCCGCCCGAGTTTGCGAGCAACATGGTGCTACCGCGCAGGACCGCTCACTTTATGGGCTCCTCGCTGTTTCAAGTGGGTAGATCAAACTCCAGTTTTGCCCCAATTAAGGTAGGCTATTGCGATGACTACGGTAACCTCGGGCGCGGCTCTTCGCGGCCTGTATCAAACTGTTCATTCCCTCGAAGGGCGTTTGTTAAATGGCTGTCAAAGCCATTCAGTACACCGTCCCAACGCCGTTTGATGGTTTTCGCCGCCTTGATCATGGGCTCAATACGGCTGTGTGTCGCCCAAAAATACCACCGTTTTAAGTAAGCCTCACCGGTGTTTCGATCAGGCATCGTGTAAAACCAACTGGAAGTTGGTCTTGATTTGACGGGCTCGGGCGGTCTTCAGGTTTAACTGGCTCAGTTCATCGAATTCAACGCTCTTGCTTGCTTGTGAAATTTTCTCTGTCTTCAGCGCTGCCTTTATTTTCTGTTGCGAACAAGAGATTGCGTTTATCCATATCGCAGAACAGCGTAATGTACTGATAATGCATCATGTGCCACACACGGGTGTCATGCTCACCCACAAGCTACGCAACTTTTGTCACCGACATCTTTTTACACAGCTTTAAAAAAGCGATTCAAATAACAGCGTGAATCCGCTTCCTGATCGAGCCCAGGGAACCCCTATCCATTTCGTGCCATACCCTTTGGGACCCTGGCTTCAAGGTATGCTTCATGCTGAAAAAATTCAGATGCCGCCAGCGCTTGGTGCTGCTGTCATAGGCTTTGGATGGTGTTCCGCAGGCGGGGCAGGAAAAGAGGCTTCCGGGCTCGAAGTCTATGTGGATATCCAGCTTTTCTTAGCCAATGGAAAACTCAGGCCAGAAACAGACCAGGGCTTTGTAAATCCAGTGCTACTGAAAATAATTCCGTTTCCAGAGGCTCTTTCCTTTTTTCTCGGGAAAAAATGCTGATTTTAACCCTTTTTCCCACTTGAAATAGCGAGGATCCAACAAAGTCAAGTTAGCGGGATAGCAGCAATTGTGAATATTTCACATTTTTTCGCTTGAAACTCGTGGTTTGTCATGAGTATACTTCGCGCGGTTGTCAGTACAGTTACATTAACGGGGCAACCGTATCCCTAAAGTGGATGTTCCCTCGCCGTTTGGCGGGCAGCACAACCCCTCGTTTTGTGTAGCGAAATCGAATGCCGCGAACTAACTTGCTGCTGAATTGTTACTCAGCGGTTGAGCTAGCCGGGAGGGAGAACCCTAATAAGAATAAGCTGGGCATGATTCGCAAAGACCGAATACTTCACCTGTTGAGAAGGTGGTGAGTGTATTTGAGGCTGATGAGGAAAATAATCAACCTCGCATTTTCGTAAAATTACATGAATCAAAAGCACTAAATTCAAAGTCACCGTTTCTTCCAATAGCGGTTGCTTTTATTAAATAACTAGAAAATAAATCTGCTTTTGATTCTGGATAAATTTTTTTTTGGGGAACTATTGATGCGTAATAATTGTTGGAAATTTTCCATCGGATTGTATTTGGGCTTAACTTTTAATGTGTTCAGCGTTCACGCTGCCAGTGGGCCTGTTGGTTCAATAGATGGAATTTTTTCAGTGACACCGGGTGGTACAGCGACTTATCAGATTCCCATAAAAGTGCCTACGGGTATCGGTGGCATAAAGCCTACTATTTCATTGGCATACAGAAGTCAATCAGGGAATGGTTTGCTCGGTGTGGGATGGAGTATATCAGGCCTTTCCTCAATTATCCGGTGCCCCCACAATTTGAGTCAAGATGGCCAGATTCGCGGCGTGAAACTAGATGCCAATGATCGGTTTTGTTTGGATGGCCAACGCCTTGTTGCAGTGACGGGTACTTATGGACAAAACAATACGGAATACCGTACTGAACAAGATATTTTTTCAAAAATTATTTCCAAGGGTTATCGGGATAATGGTCCTGAGTCATTTGAGGTTTTAACCAAAGATGGCTTGCACATGCAATTTGGCGATATTTCTGAGAGTACAAACGGCCAATTTAATAGTCGTTTTGCGCTTCATAGTAGTAAAGAGAAAGAGGCTGTGCACATTTGGGCTATTAGTCGTATTGCCGATAATGTCGGCAATGTTATTAATTTCCGGTACCAGTTTGTTGGAAATGAGGACGATGCTGCTGGCATTTCAAGCACTACAGGCTACAACAGGGAATATTACCCCGATGAAATCACGTATTCTGGTGGTGGAAAGCTGAGTTTTAATTATGGTCCCATTGGGAGCGAGACTCGCCCAGACCCCACTATCGGTTATCGTGCAGGTGGGAAATTAAAAACAACGAAACGCCTAAAAAAAATCACAGTCAAAATAGCAAATCGCTTGGTGCGTGAGTATTCATTAACCTATAAGTCTGTCGATGACTCAAATCAAAGCCGTTTAGCCTCTATTGCAGAATGTGGCACTGACGGGGAATGTTTTTATGCTACGAAATTCAGTTGGCTTAGTGACAAAAATAGTAATGCTCCAAAATGGGGGAATGAAAGTAGTGCATTTCTGCCATCGGACGTAGTGCTTGCGCACAGTGACGGTAATAACAGAGGGGTGCGCTTTGTCGATCTCGACGGCGATGGTGTAAAAGACATTGTTTACCATCGCTGGATAAACGCAAATACAGAGCCAGAGGTAGGTGCATATCTCTACAAGAATAATACTTGGCAACCTGCTCCTTCTTATTATCCCCCTTATCCGTTAGTAAGAGATGATGAAGCGCAAGCTGGAACAGAAATCATCGATATCAATGGTGATGGTTTGGTGGACTTTGTTTACAGCCGCCTGGAAAATGCAAAAACGCACAAATCTGCGGCTTACCTCAATGATGGAACCGGCTGGGTACGTGACACCTCGCGAAAGTTTGATCCAAAATATCCTATTGGGCACTATAATAATGAAAACAGGATTAGCCGTTTTGTCGATTTAAATGGTGATGGCTTGGTTGATTTGGTTCATAGAGACAGCAAGGTGGCTGTAACGTGCATATATAAAGATCATACCAAGCCTTTATTTGGTGTGATTCATACACATCGTGATTGCGTTTCATCGAATGTTGTTATAAATCAGGGGGCGTATTTAGGAACACCGGCCGGGTGGTCTGAAAATCAACCCTCGCATATTCCACCGATAGCCTTCGAAGTTCTCCCTGCATATTATGAAGAAGGCGTTCGTGTTGGAGTAAAATTTTCACCTCCCCCAAAGGTTACCCGCTTATTAGATATTAATGGTGATGGGCTAGATGATTTACTGTTTTATACAAAAAATACCAGCGGTGTTTATCTAAAAACAAGCGTCGGCTGGGAAACCTCTCCAGACAGCAGTTATGTGCTTCCTGTCAATTTGTACGGTGATGGTTATGGTGAGTCAGGAGTACGATTTGTTGATATAAATGGTGATGGTCTTGTTGATATTGTTCAAAATCGTTATATAACAGCGGCGGAAGCCGTTTCTTATAAGAGCGCATATTTAAATACCGGGAATGGATGGGTTCAAAATGATGCCTATATTCCACCGCAACCCGTATTTATAAAAGCTGACGGTACGATCAAACGTGTTGCCCATATATACAAGGATGTCAATTCAGACGGCCTTGTTGACTTATTGTTCCAGCGCTGGGACGACAATACTCAAGGAGCCTATCTCAATACGGGTGTCGGTTGGGATCGGAATGATGATTATAGCTCTCCATATGATCTGATACTCAATGATGGCAAAAGTGCAGGGACGCGAATAACTGACATCAATGGTGATGCCAAGCTTGATGTATTGCATAGCTATGACTCGGGGTCAGCTTTAAAAACAAGTCTTGTAAAGCGTCACTTAGTCAAATCGATTAACACCGGTTTAGGTGTTAATACTGCTATAAGTTATAAGCCCCTCACAGATCAAACTGTTTATACCAAAGGGACAACAGACTGCCAAAGCCCTGTTCAGTGCGCGATTAATTCTTCGCTTGTTGTGGGTGAGCACCGCGTTAGCAATGGTATAGACGGTACAGCGCGATACACCTACAAGTATGCTGATGCTCGCATCCACAATCGGGGTCGTGGCTGGTTAGGTTTTGCATCGCGGACAATAACGGATGCACAAACTCAACAATCCACCACAACCACCTACGATAATCATACTTTCAATGCAGAATTCAATGTATTTCCCTTTTTGAGTCTGCCAAAAAAGGTAATTGTCACTTATCCGGGAGGTATATTGGGTTATCTGGTAACCAGTGAGGTTATCAATAATTATTCAGTGAAACGCGTTGAAGGAAATCCGTATTATTCTGTATATCTGCAAAACAGCACGGCCGAAGAAAAAAATCTTGATGGTTCAGCGTTAAAATATGTTAGCACCACAACTGAGATGGACGATTTCGGCAATGCGACCGACATTACTATCGACACCCGGCAAAGTCGGTTGGACAGCATATTCGCTTATCGCCAAACCACAACCAATGCGTACGATAACGACACGCTTAACTGGCACCTCGGCCGGTTGAAAATTTCCAGTGTTACGTCGTTCTCGGGCACCGACTCCCAGACCCGAAACACGGCTTACGGGTACTACCCCAATGGCATGCTTTATTGGACAGAAGACGAACCCACCGACCCTGATCTGTACCTGAAAACCGAATATGTTTATGACGCTTACGGCAACAATAAGGCTGTTACTGTTAATGGGGCACCCAGTGCGAGCTATCCTGTTGCCGCGCGCACGGCCACCAGCGATTTTAATTATTCGAGTATCCAGTACCCTATGGTTACAGCAACTGTGCCGGTGGAGGGTTCAATTACACAGTCTGAAAACAAAGTTTACGATGCACGCTGGGGAAAACTTATCCGCCAAACAGGCCCCAACGGTTTAACATCATGGACATATGATTCCTTTGGTCGACGAGCTTCTGAAACCCGTCCTGATGACACCACAACCACATGGACCTATGACTGGTGTGATGGAACGGATACGAGTTGCCCAGTTTATGCCGTGTACAAAGTCACCACATCGAGCAGCGATGGCTCAACTTCCGTAATCTATAAGGATAAATTTTCTCGAAAAATACGCACGAAAACCCTGGGCCTCGACGGCGTTGTCGTGCAACAAGACACGGAGTACGACGCAGCAGGGCGTGTGTGGCGTAGCTCCCGGCCCTATTTCAAGGGTGCTTCCAATAAATATTGGACCAGTAATACCTTCGATGCTTTGGGGCGCGTCAAAACTCGAACCAATCCGGACAGCTCCATCGTTACCAATGACTACGAAGGTTTGCAAACCACCATATCGACCGAACGTCGCATGGGCGATGAATACACCAGCTTGTCCGTACGGCAAATCAACAACCTCGCCGGTAAAGTGGAGTGGGTGTTTGACGCCCATAACAAGGGCACACGCTACACCTATTTGCCCTTTGGTGAATTGGAAACTGTCACCGACCCCATGGGTAACGTCATCCTCATGGAATACGACAACCGTGGCCGTAAAACAAAACTGATCGACCCGGACATGGGTACCTGGCAATATGCCACGGATGCACTGGGTAATCTGCGCTGGCAGCAAGATGCTAAAGGCCAGGAAACCACCATGAGCTACGATCTGCTCAATCGCATGAAGACGCGAGTGGATGAACGAAATCAGGCAGACTCCACCAGTGTCGAAAAAATCGACCGCTGGGAGTACTACACCGAAGCAGACGTAGCCAGCAACTGCCGCAGTATTGGAAAACTGAAGTCCAGCACTGATGGAAGCATCACAAAAAGTTTTTGTTATGACGGCTTTGGTCGTATCACATTGGCTACTTCCAGTTTTGATGGTGCCAGCTACACCGTTACCACTGCATACGATGCCTACAGTCGCGTTAAAACCATTACCTACCCCACCCAAGACGCGGGCAACCAGGCTGCCTTCATAAAACGCAATGTCTACGATTTCTACGGTAATCTCAAAGCCGTGGAAGACGGTGTAACTAACGCTCCGCTCTGGACGGCAAAGCAGGTTAATGCCAGCGGCAACCTCACATCGGAAACTTTTGGGAATGGTCTTACCACATACCGTGGTTATGATGCCAAAATGGGTTTTTTAACATCCAACAGCACTGGTGCGGGAACCAGCAATGGCGTGCAAAGCCAGGAGTTTGAATACGACAGCCTTGGCACCCTTATCAGCCGTACAGACCATAACCGGATTATCACGTTACCAAATGGGACAACGCAAAATGGTACCGTTGAACGTTTTACCTACGATGCCCTCAACCGCGTTTCCAGTGTACTGCGGGATGGCCAGCAAACGGCGCAATACCAATATGATGCGTTAGGCAATATCACCTTCAACAGTGAGCTGGGAACGTATCATTACAACAGCACGCGGCCTCATGCCGTTACAGAGATTAGCCGGTCCAATACTGGTGCTCTGGCAGGTGATATCAGTGGAGATGGCCGCATCAATGGCTTGGATGCTGCCCTGTTGGCTCGAAGCCTGGTGGGGCTTTCCACTTTAAGCGAACCACAGGCGCTAGCGGCTGATTGTAATGCCGCAAATGGTGTCACCCTGGATGATGCCGTCTGCATTGCATCCCACGCCGGCAGCACAAGCAACACCATTGATGAAACCCTAACCTATGACGCCAATGGTAATATGAAAATTGGCATAGCTGGAAAGGTGATTACCTACACTGCTTTTAACAAGCCTGAAACCATTACAAAAGGCGAAAATTCGACACGATTTGAATACGACATAGGACGTGCACGTTATCTGCAAGTCGCTACCAGTTCCAGCGGAACGACCAAAACCCATTACCTCGGCCAATTGTTTGAACGCACCCAAAAAACCAGTGGCATTACTGAGTACAAAAATTATATCTATGCCGGAAAACGCATGATTGCGATCAGCACCCGGCGCAGTAATAACACCACCGAACTCAACTATCTGCATCGGGATCACATCACTTCAATCACGGCAATTACCGATGCCTCAGGCATTGTTAAAGAACGTTTTAGCTACGATGTGTTTGGCAAACGCCGAAACGATGCAAGCTGGAAAGCGGCCAGCACGCTGGAGTCTATTGTTACTTCGGTAACGGTTTCCAGCATCACCCATCATGGCTATACCGAGCATGAATTTCTGGAAGGTGTGGGGTTGATTCATATGAATGGCCGGGTGTTCGACCCCGAACTGGGCCGGTTCCTAAGTGCTGATCCATTTGTGCAGTTCAAGAAAAACTTGCAATCATTTAACCGGTATAGCTACCTATTGAATAATCCGTTGTCGTATACCGATCCTAGTGGGTATTTCCTCGATGGAGTAATTGATGACATAGGTCAAGGTGTCAGCGATTTTGCTGATGATGTTGGTCAAGGCATTAATGATTTTACTGGTGAGGTCGGGGATTTTTGGAGAGAGAATAAACGGACGATTATAGCCATTGGGATTGTCGCGATACCTGGAATCAATGTGGTTGCAGCAGGTTTTTTAAGTAGTTATATTTCCAGTGGGGGAGATTTAAGAGCTGCAATTGTGGGGGGCATAACTGCGGGAGCGTTTGCCGGTGTAGGTGATGCTGCTTTAGCTGGTTCTTGGGGTTCGGCATCAAAAGTGCTTGCGCACGGGATGGTGGGTGGAGTGAGCAGTGTGATGAATGGGGGATCGTTTAAGGCAGGGTTCTTGAGTGCGGCGGTTACGCAAACTGCTTCAGCAAGTGGAGTGTTTAGTGGATTGCGCACCAGAGGTGGGACTGCTATAGCGTCAGCATTGGTGGGTGGAACGACATCTGTTCTGAGTGGCGGTAAGTTTAAAAATGGAGCCATGACAGGTGCTTTTTCACGAATGATGGGAGATACTATTAGAGGAGCTCAGTATGATGATTCATGGTCGTCATTTGGAGCTGATTTGAAGAATATTACTGGAAAAATATGGAATGCACCTAATACAGCACTAGGTCTTTTGTATGGGTTTGCAGGGGTGGCATTAGGGGGTGATTGGCCTCTGGTTAGAAATAATGCGATTCAGTTTGAGAATAGTTCATTAATTCACGGAAAGGATGGCCTGACTGTTGGTAATACAATTTTTCTTGGTGGTTCAGAGTCTGTCCTTACAGCATCAGGTGTTCCAATGGGTACCCATGAAATGTCACATACTTATCAAGGCGAAATTCTTGGGCTATTGTATTTGCCATCGAATATACTTGGTGGGGCAGCATCGTTACTTACCAGTGGTAACTGGCATGGCCCAGCAAACTGGAATGAACGTGGGCCGCAATCTGTACCATCTAAACCATGGTAGATTTGGGCGCGTATAAAAGTTATTTATTTTCACTACAGTCCCGTTAACTTGATATGCGTCGCTGCCTAATGGGCAAAGCATCTGGCTATTTGATTCCTTTGAGGTATTGGAACATGGAAGCTCATAATGTCCTCGCGCCATTACTGCGAAAGCCGGAAGCCAATGGTTTCAACGACATTCTAGATTCCGGCCTTCGCCGGAATAACGGAAATACACTTAACGGGACAGCAGTGATTTATTTTTTATTGTTAGAAGCATATGAAAAAAATTAATCGACTATTATTACTTTTGAGCATGGTGTTTTTTGTATCATGCTCTTATCCACTTGAAATCAGTTTATACAATAATTCGATGAATCAAATCAGCCTGTCTTTAGGCTATAACAATGAAGTTGTAGAAATAGCTCATGGTGAAGTAGCTGAATTTTACCTTAACGACCCAATAAAAATTTCATTGGGCAAAACGATATTTGAGTACGAACCCTGGAGTAAAGGCAGAATTGATTATCATAAATATGCTTATGGAAATCGTAAAGAAAAATTCAATATGCAATTTGAAAATAGTGGGAAAATTTATATTGTTGAAAAGAACGCATTATTTCCAGTGAAGGAGCTCCCTTCACAGCCCTACGGTTTTCCATTTCAACCAAACGAATAAAGAGTTAAGGTAAGGGTTCAAGTATCATATTGGCGATTGGTTAATGGTAGGGTATCTTCTCATTTGTGGCTAGATTGCTCAAAAACGAATATGAATATGCCTATTATCACGTAAGGGACGGTAATTAAATAACCCTTACAAGTGGCGAATAGGTTGTCAGGATAGGCTGATAATCAGCTTAAACATATAATAGTTATTCAAT
>JAADHZ010000017.1 GCA_013151575.1 Gammaproteobacteria bacterium | reverse complement strand
CGGCATAATTTTTACCCCCGGCGCCACACCGGCCACGCCGGTTCCAGTGCCGGTTTCAGTGCCAGGGAAACGAGTCGCTGCGGCGATGGTGCCGGCCACATGGGTGCCGTGGAAGGTGCTAGGGATAGTGTCGCTGGCAGAATTGCCGGGGTCGTTCGGGTTGCTGTCGATGCCGGGTTCGGCATCTCTGGAAATGCTGTCATCGCGAATAAAATCATAACCGCCGTCAGCGGAAAACTGCCCCTGGAGATCGGGGTGAGTGAGCAGTACGCCGCTGTCGATGACCGCCACGATGACACGGGCATCACCGGTGCTGACATCCCAGGCCGAGGGCAGGTTGATCAGCGGGAAGTGCCACTGTAGGGAGTAATACTTATCCGTAGGTACCAGCATCGCCCGGCGGATGTAATTGGGTTCGGCGTACAATACGTCACTACGTTTGCGCAGGGCTTTGATGACTTGCAGGGTGTCCATTTTCAGCTGTTTAACTGGGTCCGCCGAACGAAACCGCCTGACCTGACCTCCCTTTTGACCCGATGTAATGCCCAGCGCGCGAAAGCTGGTTTGTCGGTTTTGCACCTCACCCAAGTTCAGCAACATGGCTCGCCCGCTGGCGCCCGCTTTGGTCTGTAAGCCGAGGTTGGCGGCCCGCGCTGCGGGGGTTGTGCTCAGTGGTAGAGTCGTGTCCTTGAAGCGCACAATGACCTCACCCGGCACGAACTCATCCGACGATACCAGCCTGTCGCCAGTCGGCGAGGTGATGCTCTGGCCCGCCACCAGGGCGTAATTGGTATAACCAGAGTTAGCGCGCACCTCGATGACATAATTTCCGTCCTGAGGGGCTGTGATGGTTTCGGTCTCACCGATGCCGATTGAACTGACATCCGGGTTGTTCGGGGCAATGCTACCATCGTCAAAATACAGAAACAGATCTAAATCACCGGTGCTGGAATCAGCAATATTGAGGGTAATGTTTTGGCCAGAGGCTAGGCTGATGCGAAAAAAATCAGAAACGTCACCGGATGAAAATGACGGCCCCAGAGGTCCCAGATTGGGTATGTTCAGATACCCCCCCAGCATCACCGGGTTGGCAATCAGCTGGGCCTGAGCAGCAGTATCATTCGGAATATTGATGGCATTGGGGTCATTCACATCACTGTCTGTCGTCGCACCCGCCGTGCTACTTACCGTACCGCTGAGCGTAACGGGGACAACGATGGGAGCATCGTCACTGCCTCCGCCCCCTCCTCCACCGCAACTAACGAGAATGCCGAACAAAGGCCCCAGAAGTATCCGCTTCAGTGCACCCATCGTTGTCCGGTTTCGTTGTGGAACCCAATGATGCCTTTTTCCTTCCCTGATCATTTCACTCATCCCATTATATTTCCTGCTCGCGCGGAACTTGAATCAACTGCGCCCCAGGTTAACACCTTGAACGGAAACGAACCCATGGTTTCGTCCTCCGCTTGGCGGTCACGGCCATCTTACCAAGTCTTTTCCCTGCATCACCGAATGCTCTATCTCCGTGCTTTGCTAAAGGATTCCCTGCAAACTGCCGAATGTCGGGAAACGAATAGTGGGGAAACGCAAAATGGCCTGCATACCCCGAAATATGTTCTCTCGTTTTGCTGTACAGTTTTCACATGGCCAACCCTAAATGAACTGGCGGCAAAAACGCCACAACGCACCACAACAAAAGGAATGACGATGGCAGACTCGGACATCGGCCTTATCGGCCTGGCAGTCATGGGACAAAACCTGGTGCTGAACATAGCCGATCACGGTTTTACCGTATCGGTGTTCAATCGCACCACCAGCAAGGTCGATGACTTTATCGCCGGCCCCGCTCAAGGCAAATCCATTCACGGGGCCCACACACTGGAAGCCTTCTGTCAGTCGCTGAAAAGCCCCCGCCGTATCATGCTGATGGTGAAAGCCGGGCAGCCGGTGGACGATTTCATCGAGCAACTACGCCCCTACCTGGAGCCGGGCGACATCATCATCGACGGCGGTAACTCCCTGTACACCGACACCCAGCGTCGCGTTGATGCGCTGGCAGAGCAGGGCTTACTGTATCTTGGTGTAGGCGTCTCCGGCGGTGAAGAGGGCGCGCGCCACGGGCCATCACTGATGCCGGGCGGCAACCCCGATGCCTGGCCCGCTGTCCGTGATATTTTTCAGGCCATCGCCGCCCGGGTGGACGGCGAAGCCTGCTGCCAATGGATGGGCAAAGGCGGTGCTGGGCACTACGTCAAAATGGTGCACAACGGCATTGAATACGGCGATATGCAATTGATCTGCGAAGCCTACCAGTTGCTGCACGAGGGATTACAATTTCCTATTACACACCTTCAGGAAATTTTCACCCAATGGAACACTGGCGTGCTGGACTCTTATCTGATCGAGATCACCCGGGACATCCTCGGGGTGCGCGATGACGACGGCGAACCGCTGGTATACAAGGTGCTGGATACCGCTGGGCAAAAAGGCACCGGCAAATGGACAGGCATCAACGCGCTGGAGTCAGGCGTCCCACTCACCCTCATTGGCGAAGCCGTGTTTGCGCGGTTTTTATCGGCGCTGAAAACCCAGCGGGTCGCTGCTGCGGACATACTTCCCGGCCCGAAGCCACAGGTAACCGACGACCACAGCACCATGATTAAAAATATTCATGATGCCTTGTACGCCTCCAAAATCATTTCCTACGCACAGGGCTTCATGCTCATGGCCAGCACTTCAGAAGAAAAAAACTGGGGGCTGGATTTCGGCAACATCGCACTGGTGTGGCGCGGCGGCTGCATCATTCGCAGTCGTTTTTTAAACAACATCAAACAGGCCTTTGAAAAAACGCCGCAGCTGGAAAACCTGTTACTGGATGATTTTTTTCGCAACGCCATTGACGACGCCCAAACCGGCTGGCGGCGCAGCATTCAATTTGCCATTAGCAGCGGCCTGCCGACGCCAGCATTTTCCGCCGCCCTGGCTTTTTATGACGGTTATCGTTGCGCCACATTACCCGCTAATTTACTACAGGCGCAACGCGATTATTTTGGCGCCCACACTTATGAACGCGTAGATAAACCTCGCGGTGAATTTTTTCACAGCGACTGGTCCAACCCAGACTGCTCCACCAACAGCTAACCTACCTGCCGAGCCTAATAACCCATGCAAAATACCGTTACAGAACCCTGTACTTATGTCATTTTCGGCGCCACCGGCAATCTGTCGCGGCTGAAACTCATGCCCGCCTTGTACCACCTAGAAGCGAATCAGCGCTTGCCGGAAGGCACCATGATTTTGGCTATAGGTCGACGCGAATTGAGCCAAGAAGAATGGCTGGAACAGCTCCGCACCATGGTGGTGGACAAAGCCCGCGGCGGTCTGGACAACGAAATATTCACCCGTTTCAGCCAACGCATGCGTTATATACGGGGCGATCTTAATGAAGATTCCGTTTACCAAAACATCGGCAAAGCATTGGAAGAAGAAGAGGTATTTCCGCGCAACTGTGCCATTTACATGGCGTTGCAACCGGTACAATTTGGCGTGGTTATCGACAAGCTGGCGGAGTTTGACATGCTGTCAGAAAAACATGGCTGGCGTCGGGGCATTATCGAAAAACCCTTCGGTTACGACCAGGACAGTGCTCACATGCTGGAAACCCGCCTGCACCGACACCTGCGCGAAGAACAGATTTATCGCATCGACCACTACCTTGGCAAAGGCACCGTGCAAAATATTCTGGTGTTCCGTTTCGCCAACGTGATGATGGAGCCACTGTGGAACCGCAACTACATCGACCACGTGCAAATCACACATTCCGAAACCCTGGGCATCGGCGGTAGAGGAGATTATTACAACAACTCCGGTGCTTTGCGCGACATGATACAAAGCCACCTCATGCAGCTGCTGACCCTGGTCGCCATGGAACCCCCTGCCACCATGGACGCCGAATCCCTGCGCGACGAAAAAGTCAAAGTGCTCAAGTCCATTCGCCCCATTCCCCTCGGGGCCGTGCACGCTCACGCCTTCCGTGCACAATACGCCAGCGGGCGCATCGACCAAAAAAGGGTCCCCGGATATTTGGAAGAAGAAGATATTCCGCCCCACTCCACCACCGAAACCTACGCCGCCCTCAAACTTTACATCGATAACTGGCGCTGGCGTGGTGTACCGTTTTTTCTGCGTACCGGCAAACGCATGGCGGAAACCAAGTCCGCCATCAGCATTCGCCTCAAACAACCGCCACAGCACCTGTTCCGCAACACCCCCATCGAACAGATGAAACCGGACTGGGTGATCCTTGGCATTCAACCCACGGAATGCCTGCGCATTGAAATCCAGGTCAAAGAACCCGGATCTAATATGGAGACCCGCACCATCAGCCTGGACGCCAGCCTGCGCGAAAACGACGGCCAATCCGACGCCTATGAAGACCTGCTGCTGGACGTCATCCAGGGAGACCAAAGCCAATTCCTGCGATTCGACGAAGTGGAAGGCGCATGGAAGGTGGTGGACCCGGTGTTACAAATGTGGGCAACGGAACGCGATTATATTCACACCTACCCCGCAGGCACCTGGGGGCCACAGGAAACCCGGCGCCTGTTCGAGCGGGAGGACCAGTTCTGGCGCCATTCTTTGGAGCCGGATCAAGGCTAAGAATAACGCACTAAATCTATCGGACAAGGAAGCCCGCCAAAATTATGCCCCCTGCTGGGTGTTGCCAGCAGCACGGGCAATGTCTAAGATTCGTCCAACGGCATTGTCGTCGGCCTTGAAATACAGACGAACCACACGGACGTAAAGGAAGTAATTGTGACCAACATAACGACAGAACTCTCATCGGCCATTCCCCCCAGCGTATTTGTGGTGGACGACGACGACGGCGTTCGTGATGCCCTGCAGGTGCTCATCGAATCCATGGGCATCAAGGTGGAAGTCTTCGGCAGCGTGCAAGCCTTTCTCGACCAGTACGATCCCACCACCCCCGGCTGCCTGGTGTTGGATGTCCGCCTGCCACGCATCAGCGGCCTGGAGCTACAGGAACACCTGAAGCGCAACAAGGTCGACATACCCATTATTTTCATCTCCGGCCATGGCAACGTCGCCATGGCAGTGCGCACCCTCAAAGCAGGTGCCGTGGACTTTCTGGAAAAACCTTTCGATGATCAGCTGCTGCTGGACAGCATTCAAAAGGCGCTGGAAATCGACCGTCGTTCACGAAATGCGGAACACTGGCGTACAAAAATCACCAACTGCCTGAACACACTATCACGCAGGGAAGAAGAGGTACTGCGCCTGTTGATCCAGGGCAAAGCCAACAAGGTCATCGCCCATGAAATGGGCCTCAGCACCAAAACCGTGGAAACCCATCGCGCCCACATCATGCGAAAATTGGGTGTGAACTCCATGGCCGGTCTGGTGTGGATGGCATTAAGCTCCGGGGAATACCATGAAATCCCCGACCGCCTGCCCTTCACCCCGCCCGCCAACAACCCGCGCCCTTATTCCCTGGGACCACAGACCTTCTCGCTGAGTTAGCGCCTGCTGGCGCGAAGAGGGTTTTATCAAGCCTTCTTCGCTACTCGGGCATTTATGCCATGATTTACCCATTTGAAACAGCGAAGAGCGCATAAAGCCTAAGCTTATGGTGCCACTAAACTAAAAATTTTCTCTCACAGAGTCTATTAACAGCCACTCAAACCATCTGGAAGCGCACAATTGGACGGTGATATAATTTGAAATCTAGTTACTGATATGTATTAACTCGCAATTTATTGTTCCAGAAGTCTTTTTTTCTGGAACAATCATTGTCTAATACCGGCAAATACCGGCAGATTTTATGTATTTACTCACCAACAAGCGATATGTAGGAGAATTCACAAGTTGTTGGCGAGTTAATACATAAAGTCTAAGGAGTACATTGGTTGGGCAACATAGGCGAGTGACTATTGAGCCGAGATAAGGCGGGCATTGTGAAAAAACCGCAGGCGTCTGCTGATACATTGAGGATTTTTTCACAATGCCCAACGAAGGCGCAGGTCAATAGGTGCCGGTTATGCCGGTTAACCAATGTACTTCTTAGTATGCACCAGTGTAGCGACAATATCGGTGGCAGCCCGCACTTTATCACTGACGCTGACATCAACCCGAGAGTTATCCGGCACCAGCACATCCACCGTTGAGCCGAAGGGGATGTAGCCACAACGCTGTCCCTGCCCAACGCGTTCCCCACTTTGCGCATAAAACCGAGGATGCCACCAGTCGGCGCTAGCCTCGATCACCAACATCACATCGTCCGCCTCATCGCTCTGCACCCATTGGGCATAACGGGGAACATCATCGGTTAATCCCTGTGCCTTATTCATGCTCGATGTTGCCAGCCATTGCTCCTGTACCTTGCCCTCCATAGGGCTGTGCACAGAATACACACCAGTGACTTCCATCCTGATACGGACACGAATCGCTGCTCGATTCAAGTCATCGTCATGCACACGCTCGATGGACACCACTGTTCCGTCCACCGGACTGACAATGGCCAGCGGCACCGCAGGCACCTTGCGGGCCGGGTCTCGAAACAGAAACAACAACCCCAGCGCCAGCAACCACAGTGGCAATGCAACCCAACCTAACAGGAAATGTACGGCCAGCGCGAGTAGTACAGCAACGGCAATCCACAGCCAACCTTCGCGTGCAATCAACGGGTAGCGATAGGCAAGCATGACAACCTGATACAGTATGTTGGTGGTAGAAAAAAGGGGCAAAACACTTGTTTTACCCCCTGATACTTTTAATTCCTGGCTTAGTTTTTACTCTTGTCCACCAGCGCATTCGCCGTAATCCACGGCATCATGGAACGCAGCTTGGCGCCGGTTTTTTCGATGGGGTGAGCGGCGTTGAGGCGACGACGGGCGGTCATTTCAGGGTAGTTGGTCTGCCCCTCCATGATGAACCGTTTGGCGTATTCACCATTTTGAATGTTGCGCAGGGCCTCGCGCATGGCCTCGCGGCTTTCTTCGTTGATGATTTTGTCACCGGTTACGTACTCACCGTATTCCGCATTGTTGGAAATGGAGTAGTTCATGTTGGCGATGCCGCCCTCATACATCAGATCGACAATCAATTTGAGTTCGTGCAGGCATTCGAAGTAAGCCATCTCCGGGGCGTAACCTGCCTCGGTCAGCGTTTCAAAACCGGCCTTTACCAGCTCCACCGCGCCACCGCACAACACCGCCTGCTCGCCGAACAGATCGGTTTCAGTTTCGTCTTTGAATGTGGTTTCAATGATGCCGGTACGGCCACCGCCAACGCCGGAGGCGTAGGACAACGCGACACTACGGGCTTTGCCGGAGGCATCCTGGAACACTGCAATCAGGTCGGGAATACCGCCGCCATTTTTAAACTCGTTACGCACGGTGTGGCCTGGGGCCTTAGGCGCGATCATGATCACGTCCAGATCGGCGCGCGGCACAATCTGATTGTAGTGAATAGCGAAACCGTGGGCGAAAGCCAGCGTGGCTCCCTGCTTCAGGTTAGGTTCAACCTCGTCCCGATAAAGCTGGGACTGAAATTCGTCCGGGGTGAGAATCATCACCACGTCGGCACCGGCCACGGCTTCCGGCACATTTTTCACGGTCAGGCCTGCCGTTTCGGCCTTGGCAGCAGAGGCTGAACCCGCACGCAGACCCACGGTAACATCGACGCCGGAATCTTTCAGGTTGTTGGCGTGGGCGTGGCCCTGCGACCCATAACCGATAATAGACACCTTCATGCCTTTGATGATGGAGAGGTCACAGTCTTTGTCGTAATAGATATTCATTGTTTGTCTTTCGCTCCTGCCGTTCTTTCTGTTTGCGATTTTGTTTGAGTAAATTTAGTGGTTTGTTTGTTCTTGCTTTAGTTTGTTCTGCCTGGGCATCAATCCGATATTATACGTGCAGGCTTTTTGCTCCACGGGATATACCGGATACGCCAGAACGTACTGTTTCCAGGATGGGGGCTTTGTCCAGCGCATCAATGAAAGCGTCCAGTTTGTCACCTTTGCCCGTCAGCTCAATAGTAAAACTACTTGGCGTGACGTCAATAATACGACCCCGGAAAATTTCTGCCAAGCGCATCACTTCAGTGCGTGATTCAATGGTGGAGGCCTTGACCTTGATCATCATCATTTCACGTTCAATGTGCGGCCCTTCGGTGAGATCCACCAGTTTGACCACGTCAATGAGCTTGTTGAGCTGCTTGGTGATTTGTTCGACGATATCATCGGAACCTCGTGTCACCAAGGTCATGCGTGACAGGGTGTTATCCTCCGTGGGCGCTACGGTGAGCGATTCAATATTGTATCCACGGGCCGAAAACAGGCCCGCCACCCGTGACAGAGCACCGGCTTCGTTTTCCATCAAAATCGAAATAATGTGACGCATATTTTTTCTTTCGTGTGTTTTTGTATGTTTTAAAAGCTGCCTTCAGAGAATCCCTGGAAACCCGTAGATTAAATGAGGATCATCTCATCCAGCCCCGCTCCGGTCGGCACCATGGGGTACACATTTTCTTCCGGGTCGGTGAGAATGTCGAGAAACACGAGACGGTCTTTCATTTTAAACGCGTCCTGCATCGCGGCCTCCACATCTTCCGGCTTGTGTACTTGAATGCCCACGTGGCCATAAGACTCGGCGAGTTTCACGAAATCCGGCAATGATTCCATGTAAGAACTGGAATAACGGCGATCATAAAAAAACTCCTGCCACTGACGCACCATGCCGAGGAAGCCGTTGTTCAGGCACACAATTTTAATGGGCAGATGGTATTGCATGCAGGTGGACAGCTCCTGAATGTTCATCTGGATGCTGCCCTCGCCAGTCACGCAGGCCACCGTGGCCTTGGGATGAGCCAGTTGCACACCCATAGCAGCAGGCAACCCAAAGCCCATGGTGCCCAGACCGCCGGAATTGATCCAACGTCGTGGCTTGTCAAAACGGTAGTATTGCGCCGCCCACATCTGATGCTGACCCACGTCGGAGGTAACAAATGCGTCGCCCTTGGTCACCTTGTACAGGGTGTCCAATGCAAATTGCGGCTTGATCTTGTCGCCGTCGGTTTTGTACTTGAGGCACTCCAGCGCGCGCCATTGGTCGATTTGCTTCCACCATTCCTTCAATGCCGGCTTGTTGACCTTAACGCCGGTTTCCTTGATTTGCTTCAGCATGGCTTTGACGACGTTATTCACCCCGCCGACGATGGGCACGTCCACCTTCACATTTTTTGAGATGGAAGACGGATCGATATCCACGTGGATGATCTTGGCGTGGGGCGCAAATTTTTCGATATTGCCGGTTACCCGATCATCAAAACGCGCGCCGATGGCTATCATCAGGTCACAGTTGGAAATGGCCATATTGGCTTCGTAGGTGCCGTGCATACCCAGCATGCCCACGTACTGATTATCCGAAGCCGGAAAACCACCCAGCCCCATGGAGGTGTTGGTGACCGGCGCACCCACGGCGTGCGCTAGCTGGATCAGTGCTTTGCTGGCGTTATCGAGAACCACCCCGCCGCCGGTGTAAAACATCGGGCGCTTGGCCTGCGCGATGAGCTTGACGGCCTTTTTAATCTGGCCGCCGTGCCCTTTCACCACCGGATTATAGGAGCGCATTTCAATCTGTTTCGGATACACGTAGTCCGCCGTGGCGGCGGTCACATCCTTGGGGATGTCCACCACCACCGGGCCGGGGCGGCCAGTGCTCGCCACGTAAAAGGCCTTTTTCAGGGTCAGAGCCAGGTCGTTCACGTCCTTCACCAGGAAGTTGTGCTTCACACAGGGACGGGTGATGCCCACTGAATCCACCTCCTGGAAGGCATCGTTACCGATGAGATGGGTCGGCACTTGGCCGGTGATCACCACCATCGGAATGGAATCCATGTAAGCCGTGGCGATGCCCGTCACCGCGTTGGTGGCCCCAGGGCCGGAGGTCACCAGCACCACGCCGGGCTTGCCGGTGGAGCGAGCATAACCATCCGCCGCGTGGGTGGCAGCCTGTTCGTGACGCACCAGCACATGCTTGACCTTGTCCTGCCGGTACAATGCATCATAGATATGCAACACGGCTCCACCAGGGTAACCAAACAAAAATTCCACGCCCTCGTCAGCCAAGTAATGAGTCAGTATTTCCGCGCCGGTTAATTTCACTTCAACATTCTCTCTATCGTCACTCTTTAAATTTCGTGGGGATCAATTCCCCGCAGCCCGTCAGCGCCCCCTAAAGCACTTATTTCTACCTTGTGCTGCAAGGTAGTTTATTCTGAGCCCGTTTTAATCTGAATCCGCCGGTCCAGGTTGCCTAAATTAGCCACTTAAACCCGTCGCCCTTCGTCTCTGTAATGTTACCAAAACTGCGTACGACCCCATCCTGCATCCGGTATTTTATACGGCCCCAGAAAAAATCGCCCGTAAAAACGGGCGATTTTCGGCTTGATATCTCGAAACAGGAAAATACTGGCAACTGCCCGTCAGGTCAAGAGACTCGGGCACTTTAGCGACAAAAAACCGGGAAGATTTTGGGAGGGGGATCTATGCCATTGGGGGCGGTCTCGGGATGAAATTAATGCCGAAAGGCATGATTTTTAAAGGTGGAATAAAGCAATATTTTTCAACGCCCACGCCTACTGCTGTGATCGTTCTGGGTTATAATTCGACGCGAGCAGCTATCAGCCCCGTTGTCAGCACGACAAAATTTCTACCGGACACAAATGCAAGGCCGTGAAAAAAATCATTATTGAAGGCATCACCCACAACGGACGGAAATTTCGTCCCAGCGATTGGGCCGAGCGCATGAGTGGCGCGTTATCTACCTTTGGTCGAGACCACCGAATCCACTACTCGCCCCTCCTGCAACCTACCACCATCAATGGCGTTAAATGCGTGGTCATCGACCCCGGTATGGAAAAAAATTTCCCCGAGATGTACCGATACATCATGGGCTGGGCCAACAACAACGACCTGGTGGTGTCCGAGCAGGACGTCGCCTGAAACCAGAGCCCCATCATGCCCTACCTGAAAATTCAGACCAATCAGGCTCTGGACGAATCTGATCAGCAACGGTTGATGGTTGCCGCCTCCACATTGGTGGCGCAGCAACTAGGCAAATCGGAACGTTGTGTAATGGTAGCCATCGACGCCGCCCGTCCGATGATGTTCGCCGGTGCCACCAGCCCCCTGGCCTATTTGGAACTAAAAAGCATCGGCCTATCGGAGCACACCACGGCGGAACTCTCCAAACACCTGTGCACACTGGTCACTGAACAACTGAACATCGCCCCCGACCGGATATACATCGAATTCGCCAACGCCCAACGCCACATGTGGGGCTGGGACGGCGGGACATTCTGAATATTAGCTTCCGTATTCAGACCACTTCGCCCAACGCCCATGTTCATTCGCCTCCTCATTATCGTGCTCATCGTACTCATCGGCGCGGCCGCACTGAGCCACCTCAACCCTTCCACCAGTAAATCCGTGCAGCCTCTGGTGGATGGTCTCAGCACCATTCGTAGCTACATGGATGACACCTCTAAAAATAGCGGCCCGCCCGCACCCGGTGGCGACAACAGAGACAGCGGTAAAACCGTGTACAAATGGCAAGATGCGCAAGGCGCTTGGCAGTTCAGTAACAGCCCCCCACCAAAAGGCACCGCCAGCAGCGTCAAGATCTACCGGACGGACAACACCACCCGCTTCGTCACGCCAAAAATACCCGACACGGCCCCCCAACCCACCGCTATACCCAGCGGCAATATTCCGTTACTTCCTATCACCAACCCCACGCGGATCAAGCAGCTCATGGACGATGCGAGGAACGTGCAATCGTTAGTGGATAAGCGGGCGAATATCGACCAGCAGATGGAATCTAGTCGCTAGTGGGCTGCTGAAAAAAGCCTCTAACCCAATATCGGGCCAACCGGCATGAGTTGGCCAGCGATTCCTTAACCACCGATTATTCCGCCAATTTTCAGCAAACGACAATTGCGCCATGGCCGGGTTTGCCAAAGGTAACCGGAAAGATGTCATGTATTCCAACACCCCCAAAAACTGAAACATCATGCCAAAAAATCAAGCTATATCAAGGATCACATCGGTATTGCGTATCGATCATTTTATAATGCGTTATCAAAGGTGACGCGCCAGATGTGGCGCTTTCTGAAAAGCTATTTTTCCCGGAAGAGCTTCCCAGTGCTTTATGAGAACCCGTTCAAGCCACTTTTGGAGAGGCACCTCTGAATTGGGCCGGACACCGCCCCAACAGCCGCACAACTGTTAGGGGATTTATCAAGGGGCTAATGCCTTAGATAAGCGGCGTTTCCTCAGGCTCAACGCGTAGCGCCGCTATACGTTAAACGCCATTTGATCTAAATTCGTTAGGCCATTTTATTGCTACGCTACTTGGTGAAAACACTATATTCCCAATAACTGTAGCCATGATATTTTTTTCCATTTGGAGCCTCCTCCCCATGCCACCTGCGCTGGATAAGCTCTCTTCCTATAAGCCGATTCATAATTCCATGCCCAACAAGAAGTACATTTTCATGTTCTTCGGCAAAATTCTCTAACATTTTAGTAGCTACTTTGACTCGGGCTATTATTTCCTTTTTTGATTCCACATCATTTGATAATCCAAGAAACCAAAAAACTCGGAAAACAATTGACCAGGCATGTGGTGATATTTTTAACAATGGAAAATTCACTACCGGAAGCTCCGCCTCACAAAACGATGAGTCAGCTATATATTTATCAGCTTTTAATAACTCTACCGAATGCCTTGACCTTTCAAGAGTGCTACATACAACAAAACTATTTTTGGCATGAGCAAGAGACTTCGAACAAGGATGATTATCAATGACCACTCCTGACTCATTATAGCAATTTATCCATTTGGTCATTTCTGTGGAAGATATCTTTCCCCACTCACCGATATCAGGCTCTCCGTGTCTTTGTATGACTATTTTCATCTGGAAGAAATATCAGTGTAATGATGGACTTCTGGAAATGGATCATAGAAATGATGGAGAAGCTTCTGCCATTCTTGATACTGCTTTGATTCCCTAAAGCCAATAGTGTGATTTTCAATAGTTTCCCAATTGACCAGAAGAATATATCGGTTTGGTTTTTCGATACAATTTTTGAGCTGATGAGAAATATAACCTTCCATGCTTGAAATTATTATCTGCGCTCGACTAAATGCCGATTCAAAATTCTTTTCTTCGCCTTTCTTAACATCCAATATTGCAACTTCAAGTATCACTAAATTCTCCGGTTTTTCATTGGCCTAAACAGGGGTAATTTTCCGCCCAACTCCAACTCCTGTGATTTTTCTGCCGGCAATTTTCAATCCTGCTGAATGTTCTGATAAACCCATCAAATAATCAATCACTTATCGTCGGTATTTTTCCACGATGGCCGTGTTGCCCGTAA
>JAADHZ010000150.1 GCA_013151575.1 Gammaproteobacteria bacterium | reverse complement strand
CTGGCTGGCGTCCAGTGGGCGAACCTGTTTTTGCATTTTTGCCGGTGTTGCAAATTCTTTGGCGTCAACATCGACGTCGACCACTGGTGCGAGCGGAGACGCCACCACGGCAATGGGCGCGGGCGGTGTAATGTCATGCTGTTCAGCTTGAATGGGGACGGGCGGCGGGGATTTCGGTGCCTTGTCCACCCCCACGACTGGAGCGGGTTTCACTACCGTTATCACAGGTGGCATCACCACCGACGTGGTTTTTTGCGGTGTTTGCGGTGTTGGAACAGTTTCCGCCACCATGGAGACCACGCGCTTGTCCACCACCGGCACTGCGGGCACGAATTGCCGCTCAGCCAGCAAAAACGCCACCACCAGCAACAAAAGACTTAATCCCAACCACAGCAGCCGATTGCCCGCGCCCTTGCCCCGCCCCACCGCCTGACTTCCACTGAGACCACTGATGGCGGAAGCACCGGCCGTCGGCATGCGCCGCTGTTCCAAGTCCTGCAGCATGGTGTTGACGAGACTCATGAAGCGCTCCATCGCCACAGCACCAGTGCCAACGCCAAACCACCCACCAGCATCGCGCCGATGTTCAGCGGTGTCAGTGGCCACTGATGTCGCGGGGTGACGTGTTCGGTGTCTTCTGCGGCGAGGGTGACGTGCTCGTTGCCCGCGTTGCTGGCTCCGCGACCGTAGGCGGCCATCAACGTTTTGTGAGCGAGAATGTTAATCAAACGCGGGATGCCGTGGCTGATGCGAAACAGGGATTCCATGGCGTCGTTGGTGAACAGGGGTTTGCCGTGATACCCGGCCACCAGCAGGCGGTGGGCGAGATAACCGGACAGGCCGTCGCGATCAATGCAACGCAGGTGATAGGAAAACGTCACCCGCTGGCGCAATTGGCGCAGTTTGTTTTGCGCCAGCCGTTCGTCCAGCTCCGGCTGTCCGAATAGCACCACTTGCAATAACTTGGATTTTTCCGTTTCCAGATTGGTCAACAACCGCAGGGCTTCGAGGCTATCGTCGGGCAATGCCTGCGCCTCGTCCAGCAGGAAAACCACCCGTCGGCCACTGGCATTGATGTCAATAAGCCGCTCGTTGATCAGATTCAGAATACGATGCTGCCCCATGTTGCGGGCATACCGAACGCCCAGCTCGTCTGCCAGCGCCATGCGCAGACCGGCGGGCGTCACACAGGGGTTGGGTAGATAAGCGGTCACAAACTCATCGCCCAGGGTGTTCAGCAGCTTTCGGCACAGCAAGGTTTTTCCGGTGCCCACTTCGCCGCTGATTTTGATAAAACCTTCACCACTGCGCAGCGCCACCAGCAACACATTCAGCGCCTCCTGATAACTGCCGTAACTATAAAAATAGCTGGTGTCGGGGGTGATGGAGAAGGGCATCTCCTGCATGCCGAAGTGTTCCAGGTACATGATGTTCCTCGCGTCGGGCCGGTGAACGTACTATTGAGCGTTGTCGTCGTCAGACACCGACGATGAACTCAGCGTATTTAAACGGTTCATGCGATCAGTGACCCGCTTCAGCTCCCGTGTCCAGGTTTGGTCGCTGTTCACCACCACCGGACGCAGCAGGATCACCAGTTCACTCTTGCGGGTCACCTGTTTTTCGTGACGAAACAGGCTACCGATCCACGGTAGGTCGCCCAACAGCGGCACTTTGGTGGTTGTGCTACGGGTCTGGTTTTGCATCAGGCCGCCGATCACCACCACCTGCCCGCTACGGGCGCGCACAATACTGTCGGACTCGCGAATAGTGCTCAGCGCCATGGGAATCCTCATCTGGGTGTTGGTGGTGAGGCTGATGGTTTTAATACGTTCTTTCACTTCGCTGACCGATGGATGAATGTGCAGGGTCACCACACCGTCTTCGCTAATCTGCGGAATCACGTCCAGCGCCACGCCGGAGAAAAATGGCGTCAGCTCCACGTTGACACTTTGATTGGTGGCCGTCGACGCGCCGATGATATTGCTGCGTGTGTCCACGTCGGTGACAAAAAATTCATCGGTACCCACCTTGATGACCGCTTTCTGGTTATTAACGGTGGACACTCGAGGACTGGACAACACATGTACATCCCCCTGGGATTCCAGCAATTCCAGAAAACCGGTGAAGTCGCCCAGGTTGAGGCTCATCGCAAACATACCGCCGAAGGACGAAGCGACATCACCATTAATAGCGGTCAGATTATTGGGATTGAGGGCGTTGCTTTGTCCCGCGAGATTACTCACCCCGGTATCGAACACACTGGAGCCGCCGAATTGTCCGGCGACAACAGAGTTGCCCCCGTCACGGCCGATGGCTGCCCAGTTGATGCCGGACTGATAACCATCGGACAATTCCACTTCCAGAATTTTGGCCTCAAGGATGACCTGCCGTTGAATGACGTTTTGCGTGGCCTCAAGGTATTCACTCACCGCCCGCAGCTCTGCGGGCATGGCGCGCACCACCACAATGCCGGATTGAGGATTGATCACCACGTTGCGGCCGTCTTTTTCGCCAATAATAGCGCTCAGCGCGGTGTTCAGTTCGCCCCAGAAATTGGATTCCGACAGGGTGCTGACCTGGCTTCCCGATACGCTTTCCGTGCCTGAATTATTGCCGCTGTCGGCATTGTTTGAACGGGCTGAATTACGTGACCCGGACGCGCCGCGATTGGTGTTGGATTTGTTACGGTTGCTGGTTGACTGCCCTGAACTGACTCGCACGTTGGAGACCCCAGCGCGTTTCACATTCAAATAATCCAGCGTGAATATCCGTGACCGCAGGCGCGCGGGCAATACCTCAAAACCGTGACGACGGCGAGTGAACTCGTAACCATACACATTGCGCACGGTATCCATCACTTCGTTGATGGTGACGTTTTTCAGGTTCAGCGAAACTTTTCCCTTCACGGACGGATGCACCACCATGCTGTACGGCGTGTCTTGCACCAGGCTCATGAAAAAAGTGCGCGCCCGGGTACGGTTGACGGTGAGATCAAAACGTCTTTCCAGCGGCGCTTCCGCCACACCGGAAAGCTGCACGTTGAGCGGTGGCAACAGGGCATCAGTCACCGCTTGAGGGGGCAACACCGCCCGTGCATTTTGTGCGGCCTGCTGTTGCGCGCTTTCTTCCAGGCTGTCACGAATATTGTGTCCCACGTTGCCACCCCGTGGCGGCGTGCTCTGGCATGCGCTCAGCACCATCGCTAGGGCCAGTAGCAGGGCCGCCCTCAACAGGTCTCGGGATGTTTTCGCCAAGCAGTTCATGATTGAATCCATTGATTAATGACCTTGTACTGAAGAGCGTGGCGAAACACGCGATGGTGTCTTGATCTTTTTTTTCAGCATGAGCAGGGTTATTTCCCGCCCGCGCGTGCGCAGCCGCACACGGGCGGGCTGGATGTCCATCACCACCGCACCGTTAATGCGGTCACCACGGCTCACGACTCGGTTGTTGATCACCGCGCTGCGTCGCCCGGTGGACACCAAGGTGGAGCTGAGCACCCAGCGGGTGGTCGTTTTTTTCATCACTGCTGGGCGCTGCGTGACCACATTCGCCGAGGGCGGACGGGTAGGGTCTTCCTGGCTCGCGCTCGCAGGAAGAGCCAGAAACATCATCAGCAATAGAGACACACGTAATGCGTATTGCTGAGCACAATGATTGATCGTGGTTTTAGACACCGATCCACCCTCGGTCCAGGCTCAGGGTATGCACGGTGATGGCCACCCGCGCGACGGGGTATTCCAGCACTTGGTAGTCCACGCTGTCCCAATAAAAACGCCAGGGCATATTTTCCAACGCCTGCAAATAACGCAGAGTGGCGAGAAAATTACCTTCGAATTCCACGCGCACGCCGTGTTTGAAAATACCAGGCTTGAGATGCTCCCGTTCCGTTTGTCGCTCGGTGACATCAGCCAGCGAAGTGGTTAACGGCGGCGCAACGGCATCAGGCGTGTTTGCACCTGTTTTTTCCTCAGTATCTTTTTCTTTGAACAGCGGTTCGGCTCCCAGACTGCGCAGACTGATGAGTGTCAGGTCATGCTCGCCGCCCAGCATGTCGCGCAGCAGTGTCGCCATCCGCTCCGGCGGCACAAATTCCACGGTGAGGGATTTTTTTTGGCGTTCGAGATCACTCAATAATGTTTCAATCGCCTGGATGCGCGTTTGCAGGTGAGGGGCCTCCGAGTCCTGCGTGGCGATCAACAGGGTTTCGATTTGCCCGTTGACGTCAGCCATGCCTGCATTCAGTTCATGCATTGCACCCACCATGCGTGTTTGGCGGACGTGCTCGGGATTCATCAGCAAGCTGTCCCACAGCAGAAACATCACCACCAGCAGACCAGCGGAAATCAGCGCCCGCTCACGCAATGAAAATGCCTCGAAGCGTTCACCCCACTGCTGGGCGAGCTGGCTGATACGGTCGTTCACCGGTCCGCCCCCAAGGTTGGTTCCGGGGGAGGCTCGCTGCCGGTATATACAGTGAAATCCACCGAGTGGTCGTCCGCTTCCTCACGAAGTATCTGCAACAAGCCGAAGTGGGTGCCGGAGAGCGTGGGCTCGGTGGACAGCTGCTGTAAAAAAACCGGGATCAGCGCAGGCTTCAATGCCGAGCCACGAATCACCAACCCCTCACCACCCGCCGCCACGTTAAAACCGGTCAGCCATACTCCCTTGGGGATTCGGCGGGAAAAACTTTCCAGGTAACCCGAGACACCCTGGCTGTAGCTATCCCTCACCCGGGTGAGGGCGTCCACCACTTTTCTGCGCGCTGCCAGCTCACGCTCCAGCCGGGCCAGTTGTTGCTGCAAACCCGTATCGGGTTTGCGGCTTGCCAGTCTGGTGGCCACATCATCCCGCTGAACGCTGCGCTGGTCCGACAAACCTTGCAGCAACGCGAGGTCCGTCTGTATCTGCCGGCTTTGCTGCACGCCCCAGCCGTACAGAAGCACCAATACCACCACCACCGCCGCGCTAGCCTGTAACAACACGCGAAACGACAGCAGCTTCCGCTCTCTGCGGAAGATGGGCTGAAACAAATTGACTTGCTGCTGAATCACGCCAGGCTATGTTCCTGTTTGCTGTACGTTGATGGCATCCGCTTTATCGTCGCCGGACACACCGCTTTTCTGTCATTAAAAATAGCGGCGCGAGTCCTAACTCGTTGAGGCTGTGCACGTTTCATGCCTCACCCGCATAGCGACAGAATGCGATGCAACCTTGAGGGAGTGACGGAACTCGCACCACGCAGTCGGCCGACCGGGACACGTCAAAAGCGTTTACACTGACATTCATGACCACCACGGGCCACTTGATCCATCGAGAAGACACTGCTGAATTTCCCATCGAAATTCGAGAAAAGCCGCCACTGCGCTGGCTGGAATTTGGCGACGGCATCATTCAAAGCATCATCGACCTGAAGCAACCGGGACAGCTGCCTTCCGCCGTGGCCCGCGCCATGCTGGCCGGGCTGCTGTTTGTCCCCGCACCACAGCAGGTGCTGATCCTGGGCGGGGGTGGTGGCGCGTTAAGCCGGTATCTTCATCACCGGCATCCCGCCTGCTGCGGCGTGGTCGTGGAGCGCTCCGAAGCAGTGGCCCGGCTGGCGCGACGTTTTTTTGAATTTCCTACAGAAGGCTCGGGCTGGGAGCTGCTCGAGGATGACGCCCGTGATTTTGTTCGCAGGACGGACAACACTTACGACCTGATCATGATGGATATTGCCGAGGGTTTGTGCTCACCGCGCTGGCTGACGGACGGCACGTTTCTTCACCACTGCCGGGGGCAGCTCAGTACGCAGGGCATGCTGGCGATCAATCTGATGGTGGATAACGCCGACGACTTCGCCCACGCGTTATCCCTCATCCGTCGGACGTTTGATTTGCGAACCGTGTGCCTTTCCGTGCCCGGACACAAAAATATTATTGTGTTCGGCTTTAACGCGCCGCCACGTTACCGCAACACCGACCCGATACAGCAACGCCTGCCCGCGCTGGAGCGCAGGTGGGGCCTGGAGTTCAGTGATTTTTTTGAGCGCATGCGCCACGAGAACCCTAAAAATAGCGGGGTTTTTTAAGCCCCCATATCTCCCCCTGCATTGTCCAAAAAAAGTGGGCCAAAATTTGACAACCTTCCTAATCACTACTACTAGTTTTACCCGGCAGCACATACTTTGGAATAAATCCATGCGCCGTCGGCCTGATGCAGAAGGCCGGCTATTCAGCGCAAATGAGGGCGTAATATGAAAATATTCAGTGGCAGCATATCTGATCGCATATACCGAATGGCTGCGGCATTTACCCTGCCAGTGGTCGCAATATCCATGTTTTTAATTGACATTGGAGAAGCCGAGGCACTCCCTGCATTTGCTCGTAAATTTCAATCCAACTGCGCGTTGTGCCATTCCAATGTGCCGCGACTCACCCCCTTTGGACAAAAATTTCTGGAAAATGGCTACCAGTTCCCCGGCACGACAGACGGCGGTGAAACCTCCAAAATCAAGCTGGATGGCGCCCAGGGGCCGGTGACCCTCGACAGACTATCCAACATGATGGCCGTGCGTTTTCGCGGCGACATTCAAAAAGCCTCGTTCGACAATATTTCCGATGAGATGCAGGCCGAGGGCGTTGATAATCGAGTGAGCGTCGAATTCCCCAAAATCGTCAACTTTTTCTTCGGTGGCACCGTCACCAAAAACATCAGCTATTTCCTCGAATCCGAATACAACACCATGGATGCGCAAGGTGGTGATACCTACGTAAAATTTGAACGCGCGATGATGCAATTCAGCAACATTGGCGGCGCACAGGGTATAGCCAATGTGAAGGTCGGTAACTTTGATCCCTCATTTTTGTTTGCCTTCCCCACCCATCGTCAGCAACTCAACCCCATCCTGCCGATTGCAAACACCGCCTCGTATCCGCCAACGATCAATCGGATGCCCATGCTGCCGTATGCCTTTTCCAGCAAGATGTTTGGTTTGAGTAATGGCTCTGCCGGTCCCGGTAGCCCCATTGGTGACGTCAGCGAAGGTTTTGCCATCCTGCCCTTCGCCCCGACACTGTACAACGCTCCGTCCCAGACCGGCGTCTCGGTGCACGGTCGTCCGGGGGGCGACGGTAGCCCGCTCATGTACCAGCTCGGTTTCGCGCTTAACCAAAAGGCCGACGGCAGTGGCGAACAGCGCACGGACACCTATGCCATGCTGCGATTCGATTTCCAGGTGGCGGGGGCGGATGCGCAGGTCTCTGGCTTTTACTACAACGCACCGGACGCGGCGCGCGCCACGTTGGTCGGCCCCGGCATGGACATGAATGATCCGGTCGACAACATGATTATGTACGCCGTTGACCCAACCGATATCACCCGTGTCGGCATTGGCGCCCGTGCGCAGTGGGAGACGCTCGATGTTTACGCTGCTTTCACGCAGGACAGCATTGATAAACCCACGTTTGCCAACGCCATGGCCAACAGCTCGCAATGGGAAGATTCCGCCAGTGGCTTGTCCGTTGAGGCAGACTGGCGTTTCCACCCCAACTGGATGTTTGGCGTACGTTACGACCAAATGAATTCCGGCGGTTTGAAAGCCCTTCCTGCCATGATGACGGCTGCGGGTAGCGCAAACGATGCAATCAATGTCACCGTGCAAATGCTCAGCCCGATCCTGAAATACTATCCGAGCCCGAACATCGCCCTGTATGGCCGGATGCACATCAATCTCACCAAGTCCACAACACTGCCCAATACCAGAAACACCGCAGACACTGATTATCGTGTGGCGGGATTCGAAGGCCAGGAACATCCAGCCTCCAACCTCAGCAACGTGCTGGCGTTTGGTGTGGATATGGCCTTTTAAACCACGCCACTTTTGAGCGTCACCCCTTTGAAAAGGGTACGTGACTTATTTCACCGGCACAGTAACCTTTAAATCGAATAAGACTATTCTGACTAAGGGACGGAAATTTAATAACTTATATAAGTGGCGCTCTGATTTAGTCCGTATTTGTTCGTTCTGATTGAGTAAAAGTGCAGGAATAG
>JAADHZ010000163.1 GCA_013151575.1 Gammaproteobacteria bacterium | reverse complement strand
ACCGCACTGGTCATCGGTGATGTGCATATTGGCAAAGACAGTTCCATCTGGCCCATGACGGTAGTGCGTGGTGATGTGAACAAAATTCGCATCGGCAAGCGCAGCAATATTCAGGACAGCAGCGTCATTCACGTGACACACCCGCACACCGACATGCCTGAAGGCCACTCGGTGGAGGTGGGCGACAACGTTACCGTCGGTCACCGGGTGATCTTGCACGGCTGCAAAGTGGGAGACCACTGCCTAGTGGGCATGGGTTCAACTATCATGGACGGCGCAACGCTGGAACCTTTTGTGCTGTTGGGCGCAGGCAGTCTGGTGCCACCGAATAAAGTTCTGGAGGGAGGCTATTTATGGCTAGGTAGCCCAGTGCGTAAGGTGCGGGCACTGTCTGATGAGGAACGTCAGTGGATAAAATATTCATCACAGCATTACGTGGACTTAAAAGGCAAGCATTTGAATCACAAAAAAAGATAAACCTTGACTAAGGGATGGAGCACAATAACCAATACAATTGGCATCCCTGCTTCAACCCATCTTCGTCTAAAGCGCCTACTTTTGGTGCCCGTTCTTCAATCGTAAAAGCTCGAAATAAGAGCGCCACTTATATAAATTATTGTGTGCAACCCCTAATTAAGTCTTGCCATGTCGTTTAATCAATGTATTCATTATCACGCAGGGCTGACTGGTTAAATCGGGCCCATTCCAGGCTGGAGCTATTTATCACTGCTGCATCAGCTTTGGCTGCGTTGACAGTTTTCCCAGGCTGATCGCTGGACCGCCAAGTTTATGAATATCTTCAGTCACACTGACTGACGGCGACACAAATGATTACGTGTTGCAATCTTGGCTGTGGCCTCTAAATAACAACGGCTCTGTGAAAGCTTCGGTTTCACGGGGCTTCCTGCGGCGCAGGATAAGCATTGCTCTCAAAAAAAGCGGCGACATCTTCGATGTCTTGGTCACTCAGTGGCGCCGCCATGCCGTTCATAATGGGATCTTTCCGGGTGCCTGCCCGAAACGCCCGCAACTGCTTCCGAATGTATTTGGCATGTTGCCCGGCCAGCACCGGATAGGCCGAGTTGGTGCTGTGCCCGCCTTTGCCGTGACATACTTGGCAGGTGCGTGTCTTTTGCGCGCCTGCAGCAATGCTGCCCTTTGCGAAAGCGCTGCCCGCTCCTACTAATAGGGCCAATATTAGCAGGAGCAAAAAAGCTGCCAGCGGTCTTTTTTGTTTTGTTCTTTTCATAATATGCCGATTCCACGTGTGGTCACTTTTTTGCTAAAGTTGTCAGCTGACAAGCGCTACCACATCAGTATGAAGCGAGTAGTATCCACACTAGACTATTTCAGATGTGGCAAAATTGCCACTCCACATTGATTAGGCAGGTATCAAATTTCGTTATGAACGCCAACATCCCGTCGCCCCATCAAGGGCGGTACCGTGCGGCCCGCTTTCAAACCAGCGCTGCAAAGCTGTCACAATTGCCTCCCGATGAAGGGAGAGAAGTGGCTTTTGCGGGGCGGTCCAATGCGGGCAAATCCAGTGCCATCAACCGTCTCACCGGGCAAAAGGCGCTGGCTCGCACCAGCAAAACACCCGGTCGCACCCAATTGATCAACTTTTTTCAGCTGGATGACGACCACCGACTGGTGGATTTGCCAGGCTACGGCTACGCCAAAGTGTCGGTGGAAATTAAGCGCCGCTGGCAGCAGACCATGGAGCAATATCTCTCCGAACGGCAGTCCTTACAGGGACTGGTGCTGCTGATGGACGTCCGCCACCCGCTAAAAGATGTTGACTGGCAGTTGCTGAATTGGTGTCGAGAGGTGGGGATGCCAACACTCGTGCTTCTGACCAAAGCCGACAAACTCAAGCGCGGCGCCGCGCAAAATACGCTGCTAGCGGTGCGTCGCGAGCTGATGCAGCAGTTGTCGGCCGAAGTTGATCAAAACTTGACCCAAGTGCAGCTATTTTCATCACTCAAAGGCACCGGGCTTGCAGACTTGCAGCGGGTGTTGGACGGCTGGCTGGCGGTGGATTTGGCCGGGTAGATTTGTTGACGCAAAAAAAGCCCCGGCGCATCAATTTAGGGAGGATAGCGCCAGGGCATAATGTATCCGGCGTTGGGGTCGCCGGACCTTAACTACCCGCTAGGGAGGAGAGAGCGGGGCGAACCGGCATCGAGCCTGTTCGCAATTATTAGGACGTGAACAATCCGCAAAAGTTTCATCGGAAGCACATTTTATTTCCGACGCTGCTAGAAAAGCCCCGTATTCAGTGAGCTTGGCCCCAATTCACCCCTTGACCCATATCCACTATTAGGGGAACTTTCAATTCGGCAACGCCGGTCATCAGACGATCAATTTCCGTCATGGTGACACCCAGGTGTTCGTCACAAACCTCTAGCACTAGCTCATCGTGTACCTGCATGATGAGGCGGATATCCAGCCCGGCGGACTCAATCCACGCATCCACCGCAATCATGGCGCGCTTGATGATGTCCGCCGCTGTGCCCTGCATCGGCGCATTGATGGCGGTGCGCTCGGCGTACTGGCGACGCTGGCCGTTGCGGTGGTTGATCTCCGGCAGGTACAGGCGACGGCCGAACACGGTTTCCACATAGCCTAATTCACGGGCCGACTCGCGGGTGTGGTCCATGAAGGCCTTCACACCGGGATAGCGCTCGAAATACAAGTCTATGTAGTCCTGTGCAGCGGCGCGCCCGATGTCCAGCTGACGGGCCAGGCCGAATGCGGACATGCCGTAAATCAGGCCGAAATTGATCGCCTTGGCACTGCGACGTTGGTCAGCGCTCACTTGCGCTAATGGCACGCCGAATACCTCGGCAGCGGTGGCACGATGGATGTCCTCCCCCGCAGCAAAGGCTTTCAGCAGGCCCTCGTCGCCGGACAGATGGGCCATGATACGCAGCTCGATCTGCGAGTAATCGGCGGCCACTAGCGTGTAACCGGGCGAGGCCACGAAGGCTTGCCGAATACGTCGGCCCTGCTCGGTGCGCACCGGGATGTTTTGCAGGTTAGGGTCCGAGGACGACAGCCGTCCGGTGCTCGCCACTGCCTGGTGGTAGGAGGTGTGCACACGGCCACTACCAGGGTCGATGCGCTTCGGCAGCTTGTCGGTGTAGGTGGATTTGAGCTTGGACAGGGAGCGATAGTCGAGAATCAGCCTCGGCAGCGGGTAGTCGTGAGCCAGCTCGGTCAATACCTCTTCGGCGGTGGACGGTGCGCCCTTGGGAGTCTTTTTCAGCACCGGCAGGCCCTGTTTCTCAAACAGGATGGCCTGAACTTGTTTCGGGGAGCTGAGGTTGAATTCCTGCTCTGCCGCGTCGAAGGCTTGCTGCTGGATCTCGTCCATGCATTGCGCCAGCTCCTGGGACTGCACGGCCAGCATGTTGGCGTCCACCCGCACACCGTTGCGCTCCATACGCGACAGCACCGACACCAGCGGCATCTCCACATCGCGGAACAACTCGGCCAGCCGGGGCTCCTGCTCCAGTCGTGGCCACAGGGTTTGATGCAGTTGCAGGGTAATGTCGGCATCCTCGGCGGCGTAAGGGCCTGCCACGTGGATAGGCACCTGGTCGAAACGAATCTGTTTAACACCTTTGCCCGCCACGTCCTCGTAGTGAATGGTGTTGCGGTTAAGGTACTTCAGCGCCAGCGAATCCATGTCATGGCGGGTGGCGGTGCTATCCAGCACGTAGGATTCCAACATGGTGTCGTAGGCAATGCCGCGCAGCGTGATGCCGTAGCGCGCCAGCACGCTCATGTCGTACTTGAGGTTTTGACCCACCTTGGCGGCATCAGGATTCTCCAGCAGCGGGCGCAGCCTTTCCAGTACGAAGTCGCGGGATAGCTGTTGCTGGCTGTCGTGGTCTTCGAGGGTCTGCTGGTGGGCCACCGGCACGTAGGCCGCCTCGCCAGCGCACACGGCGAAGGATACGCCGACGATGTCCGCCTGCATGTAGTCGAGGCTGGTGGTTTCGGTGTCGAAGGCAAACAGCTCGGCCTCCCGCAGCCGCTGTAGCCAGATCTCGAAGCGGTCTTCGTCCAGCACGATTTCATAATCAGCATCAGGAGGCTCAACAGTGCTGGTGGAAGTCGCGGATACGTCCGCCCCGGCCTGCCCGGACAACAGCTCCGCCAGCCAGTTTTTGAATTCCAGTTCGCCCACCAGTTTTACCAGTGGGTCGTGCTCGGCAGTGCGCAGGGTCAGTTGTTCGGGGCTGGCGGGCAGGGCCACGTCGCATTTGATGGTGGCTAGCTGGTGGGACAGGGGCAGCTGCGCCAGTGATTCCCGCAGGTTTTCCCCAACCTTGCCTTTGATGTTTTCGGCGCTGGCCATCACTGCCGCCAGCGAGCCGTATTGCCGCAGCCATTTCACTGCGGTCTTCGGACCGACCTTAGGCACGCCGGGGATGTTGTCCACACTGTCGCCCATGAGGGTGAGGTAGTCCACGATGAGGTCGGGCGGGATGCCGAATTTTTCAGTGACGCCCTGGGTGTCCAGGTGGGTGTTGTCCATGGTGTTCATCAGGCTGACATGATCATTCACCAATTGCGCCATGTCTTTGTCACCGGTGGAAATGAGCGTATCCATGCCTGCCGCCGTGGCTTGTGTCGCGAGGGTGCCGATCACGTCGTCGGCCTCCACGCCTTCAATACACAACAGCGGCAGCCCCATAGCCTCAATGAGCGCGTTGAGGGGTGCGATCTGTTCGCGTAGCTCGTCGGGCATGGGCGGGCGGTGGGCTTTGTACAGGGGGTACAGCTCATCGCGGAAGGTCTTACCCTTGGCGTCGAACACCACGGCCATGTGCTGTGGCTGTTGCTCGCTGAGCAACCGTTTGAGCATGTTGGCAACGCCGTAAATAGCGCCGGTGGGTTGACCCGAAGAATTGTTCAACGAGGGCATGGCGTGAAAGGCGCGGTAAAGGTAGGACGAGCCGTCCACCAGAATGAGGCGAGGTTTTGCTGTCATTTTGTTATAACGGGGACCGTGGTGTGTTTTTAATGTGAGCGCCTGCGTGGCGCGACGGATTATCTTCCCTTTTTCCGCGCGGCGCTATTATTTGGCAGCCCCTTGGCAGTCATTCGACCGCATCACTGCGGCTGCGCACAGCCGCAATTACCGTCCTGTAGGAGAGGAGACAACAATGCACATTCCAATGCGGCGACTGGCCGGGTTGATATTACTGAGCGTAGCGCTCACTGCGGTGGCGTCGGACGAGGAATCTTCCGGCGCGGTCATCATTGAGGGTTCAAGTAGCGAGATTGTCCAGGAACTACGCGTCAACGGCCAGCTTTACGCCGTTCGCATTACCCCCAAGAAAGGTTATCCCTATTATCTGGTGGACAGCGACGGCGACGGCAACCTGGAGACCCGTAACAATGACCTCGGCATGAAATTGCTGATTCCTACCTGGGTGCTGAAAAGCTGGTAATAGCGCCTCATACCGGTCGAATCAGGCGATTCACACCCAGCCTGAACCCCCGCTGAACTTGACACCAGGCGACGCCAATGGCATAAAAACCGCCCTAAGGTATCTTGGCAATGCCGTGAGTGGCAGCCGGAAACCTGAAGAGGGCGGTGACCGGCCATGGTTCGTGTCTCGTTTGCTACTCAAAAAGCACGGGGGAGGTGGGGATAAACCCCCATTGTGGGATCCCTTAAGTTTTCGCCAATTGGTAAATTTATAAAAACATCGAGGGGAAATTCAGATGAAAAAAATGTTAATTGTTTCTGCGGCTGCTGCGCTGCTTGTTTCCGGTTCTGCCTTTGCTGACCTGGCTCTGGCCAAAAAAAGCGGTTGTCTGGCTTGCCACAGTATTGAGAAAAAAATCGTTGGCCCAGCATGGAAAGACGTTGCTGCCAGATACAAGGGCGATGCGGGCGCTAAGGCCGCTCTGGTTGCCAAGGTGAAGAAAGGTGGCAAGGGCAACTGGACCAAGGTTACCCATGGTGCGCCGATGCCTCCTTACTCTCCGCGCGTCTCCGATGCCAACATTGAAAAACTGGTGGATTTTGTCCTCAGCCTCTAGGCGCCAGTTAACATTTCAGTCGTATAAAAAAGCCGACACAATGTGTCGGCTTTTTTTGTGTCCGCTACTCCGCGTTACGCATCGTTATTCACAACCCCGCCCCAGATCATGGTTTTTTGACGTTTTCCGTCACAAAACTGTCACACATGCTATGCTTTAAGTGTAACCTCATGTTTTAACTATATTTATTAAGTCGCCTAAATTTTGGACAAAATGTCTGCAAGCAAGACACCGTCGGGCATAGGGCGCACTTCACCCAGGTTATGCACAAAGTTATCCACAGCTTTTGTGGATAAATGGATATCTGTTTTATCCAGCAATAATTTAGCCGCTAAAAGCTAGAAATCACCTGAAGTGTCACTCCCAACCTATCCTTAAAAATGTTCACCTGACGAGGAGTCGATGTATGCCAAACTGGCAACGAATAGCAGAACACCTTCGACGTCACACAGGTGTGTCGGAGGCCCTGGGGGCGGTGAGTGAAATGAGCGGCGGCGGCATTAACACCACTCATAAACTGGCGCTGGGCAACGTCACCTATTTCGTGAAAACCCATCACGCCTCAATGTTAGGCATGTTTGAGGCGGAACATGACGGCCTACTAGAACTTCAGGGCGCCCACTGCATTCGAACACCCACCCCTCTATTGAGTGGAGTGGTGGGCTCGGCAGCATTTTTGGTGATGGAATTTCTGAACTGCGGTGGTAGTGGTAACGCGCAACGTCTGGGCGAAAACCTGGCCGCCCTGCATTGCCACACCTGGCGTGAGAACAGCCGGGAACGATTTGGCTGGCGACGCGACAACACCATCGGCTCCACGCCACAGATCAACTCCCCTTCGGATCAGTGGCCACTCTTCTGGGCGCAACACCGTCTCGGTTTTCAGCTGAATTTGGCGGTACGCAACGGCGGCCACGACCTGCGGGACAAGGGCGAGCGATTACGGGAGGCCTTGCCGGCATTTTTCAGCGGTTACCATCCGGCAGCCTCGCTGTTGCACGGAGATCTGTGGGCAGGAAACCATGCCTTTTTACCGGACGGTACGCCGGTGATCTTCGACCCTGCAGTATATTACGGTGACCGAGAGACAGACTTGGCCATGACCGAGCTGTTCGGTGGTTTTTCTGAACATTTTTACGCCGCCTACCGCGCCAGTTATCCTCTGGACCCCGGCTACCCAGTGCGCAAAAACCTGTACAACCTCTATCACATACTCAATCACTTCAATCTGTTTGGGAGTGGCTATCAGGCCCAGGCGTCGGACATGGTGGATCGTCTGCTGAGCGAGCTGTAAACTAGAACGCTGCCCACAACGTAGCGCCCTAAATGCCAACACTAATCATCCATTCCCCCGAGCTGACTGACACCCAAACCCAGGTAGTGACCCAGGAACTGGGTTGCAGCCCCTATTCCTGCGGCAGCCATTTTCGCGCAGAGCTGGAGCAACCGGTCTCCCGGGAACGACTAGACCCGCTACGCGAGCAACTGTCGCTGGACATTAACGTCCTGCCGGAAACCTTCATTGCCGATGACGTGCGCTTGCTGCTAACGGACATGGATTCCACGCTGATCAACATCGAATGCGTAGATGAAATCGCGGATTTCATCGGCGTCAAGCCGCAGGTGGCGGCCATCACCGAATCTGCTATGCGCGGGGAGATCGACTTTGCGGCTTCGCTGCGACAGCGGGTGGGGCTGTTGGCCGGGCTGGATGTCACAGCC
>JAADHZ010000111.1 GCA_013151575.1 Gammaproteobacteria bacterium | reverse complement strand
CTGTCACCAGCCGGATATTTGTTCCGGGCTCCATTTCTCCCGCAGTTTCAGTGTAATCAGACTCATCATTTCGGCTGTCATTGTGATCGATTTGGTGGCGTCAGCACAGCATGCATCTGCAGTGTTTCAGTGGGGCGCCAGAGCTGCGGGGATACCGTCTAGCCGCGTATTTTGTAACCCTTTTGCAGCATCAGCAGGCAAACGGCGCTAATGGCCAGCAGGAAACCCAGCGACACTAGCAGGCTCAGCCATACACTGGCGTCAGCTTGGCCGAAAAAACCGTAGCGAAAACCGTCAATGAGATAAAAGAAGGGATTGAACTGCGACACGACCTGCCACACACCCGGCAACGAATGGATGGAATAAAACACCCCGCTGAGAAACGACAGGGGCAGGATGAAGAAATTTTGGAAACCCGCTAGCTGGTCGAATTTTTCCGCCCACACCCCGGCCAGCACCCCCAGCGCCCCCAGGGTGGCGCTGCCCAGCACTGCAAACACTACCACCGCCCAGGGCGCGGCGAGAGGTAGATCCACGAACAGGATGGCCACGACATACACCGCCAACGCCACCAGCACGCCGCGCACCACTGCCGCCAGGGTGAAGGCGGCGAAGAATTCCAGGTTAGAGATGGGCGATAACAGCACGAACACCAGGTTCCCAGTCATTTTCGACTGAATAAGGCTGGAGGAGCTGTTAGCGAAGGCATTTTGAATGATGGACATCATCATCAGTCCCGGAATCAAAAACGCGGAGTAGGTCACCCCAGGGTAAACTTCCACGTTGCCCTCCAGCGCCTGCCCGAACACCAGTAGGTACAGCAGGGCTGTCACCACCGGCGTCAGCACGGTCTGCACCGTGACTTTGAGAAAACGTCGCACCTCTTTTTGAAAGAGGGTGTACATGCCGTATCGGGCGCTGGAGGTCATAATGCGACCTCCGGGGGCTGGCCTGTCAAGGCGAGAAACACTTCCTCCAGCCCGGCCTCTTCGATGCTGAGGTCGATCACTTCCAGCCCGGCGACCTGCACTGCTTTCAGTACGTCGCCGATGGGGTCGTCGGTCTTGTGCAGACGCAAGGTGATGCTGTTGCCGAGGGTCTCCACCACCAGCGACTGAATAGCGTCGGGCAGGGTGACATCCGCGCGGTCCACCGTGAGGTGCAGGGTGCGATAGGGGCAACGCGCCAGCAGCGCCTGTTTGCTGTCCACCGCCACCACTTGCCCCCGGTTCAGCACGGCGATTTGCTCGCACAGGGCCTCGGCTTCTTCCAGGTAATGGGTGGTGAGCAGGATGGTGCGGCCGTCGTTGTGCAACCGTTTGGTGAAATGCCACAAGGCCTGACGTAGCTCCACGTCCACCCCGGCGGTGGGTTCGTCCAGCACCACTACTTCGGGCTTGTGCACCAGCGCCTGGGCAATGAGCACGCGGCGTTTCATGCCGCCGGAAAGATTGTGCAGATTGGTGTCGGCCTTGTCGCTGAGGGTGAGCGTCTCTAACAGTTCATCAATCCAGGCGTGATTTTCACGGCCGTGGCCGAAGTAACCTGACTGCAAAACCAGAATTTCCCGCACCGTGAAGAACGGGTCGTACACCAGTTCCTGGGGCACGACACCCAACGCGTGGCGGGACTGCCGATAGGCGCCGACCACATCGTGCCCCATGATCGCGACGCTGCCTGTGTCCGCCTTCACCAGGCCGGACATGATGTTGATGAGGGTGGACTTGCCCGCGCCATTGGGCCCCAGCATCCCGAAAAAACTGCCGCGCGGCACTTCCAGAGAAACATCGTTGAGGGCGTGAAGGGCGCCGAAGTGCTTGTGCACCGCACGAATGGAGACTGCCGCAGACATGGTGCTCAACCTCAGGACAGGGCCAGCAATTCATCGACACCGCAGAGTCGCGCGATGGACAACATTTGGCTGGGGATATTTCGGAAACACACCGTGCGTTGGCGACGCCGCGCCTCCCGCTGCCACTGTACCAGCAGGGCAACACCGGCGCTGTCCGCGCGCGCCACTGCGCCGAGGTCGATATTGATGTCACCATCGTCAGCAAACAAAACGCGGGTGTCGGTGGCCAGCGCCGACACCGTATCGAGGGTCAATTCTCCACTGAGCAGCAGTTGGCCGTGTTCAGCAGCCTGTAAACGAGGCGTGGGAGTCACGTTATTTTCCGCCCTGTGGCGCGCTGGCTTTTTGATTGCGCGCGGCTAGCCGACTAATCAGCTTGGGCAGGCCTTTGGCACGAATTTCCTTGGCGAAGGAGCTGCGATAGTTGGCCACCAGACTGATGCCGTCCACGCTCACGTCAAACACCTTCCAGGTATCGCCGGCAAGATACATTTTATAGCTGATGGGAATGGGAAAACCGGCGTCCTGCTGCACTTCGGTGCGCACGATGACTTCCTTGCCACCTTTCTTTTTTCGCGTCGGCAACATTTTAATTTTTTTGTCGTAATTATCATTCAGGGCCTTGGCATAGGTGCGCACCAGCAGAATGCGAAACTCCCGGGCGAATTGCGTTTTTTCTTCGGCCTTCGCCTTGCGCCAGTATTTCCCCAGCACCCAGCGGGACATGCGCACAAAATCAAACTGCGGCGCCACAATGCCGTCCACTATTTCGTACAGGCGCTGCGGGTTAGCTTTGATGGTTTCCTGCTCGTTGGCCAGTATTTTGGTGATTTTATCGGTGGTTTCCGCCACCAGGTCCTGAGGTTTTTGCGCCGCTAGCGCTGCACCGCTGACCAGCAATATCAGCAACGCTGCCAGCCATTTTCCGATGGTATCTCTGCTCATAAATTATCTCCTGCGCTTTCGCCGACGCGCTCTCCAGTAACAACGCGCAAACGTGCAACATGTAAATTGTAATCATTCACCACTTTCAGGTACTCGCTATAGGCTTGCACATAAGCCAGAAACGCCGTGATGACTTTGTCTGCCTGCTCATTTCCTGCCTCAAAATCAATCAAACCACTGAGCATCCATTGTCGACCGCTGCGGCTAGCCGCCTTGAGTTCCTGCACCATTTTATAGTGAGCATGCACTGTGTAGTATTGTTCGGCCACCTGAAACGGAATGCCCTGCTGGGCGAAAGAACTCAGGGCCAACGTCGCATTCATCTCCGCTTGAGCCTGGGCCACCTGGGCCGGTTGACGGCCACTGGCCCAGTCCCACTTCACTCCCAGCACTGGGGTGGCACCGGCAGTGTTGAAGGGATCATACGCACTGACGCTGCGTAAGTCGTCACGCAGCGGCGCATAAGAAATCAACCCCACGACCCCTGTATAGATATTGGGGTTCGCTTCACTTTTTTTGGCCAGCACCAGCTCGCGCCGAGCGCTTAGGCCAGCGGCCAGCTGGCGCACCTCGGGACGCAACACCAGGGCGCGAGCCTGCAACTCCTTAAGCTCCTCCTCCGGCAACGGCACCGGGCGCAGGCGCTTATCGGCCAGCTCCAGGGTATCGCCGGGGGCCACTCCGGTAAGCAAACGCAGGCCCGCCAGAGCAATGTGTTCAAAACCGCTGGCTTCGGCAATGTAACGGTTCAGCATAGCCACCCCGGTGCGCAGGGCAAACAGATCCGACGGCTTGGCTTCGCCCTCTCCTTCGTCCAGCCAACCCTGTACCAGCTCCAGCGCCGACTCCAATTTAGTCCGTGCATCTTCCAGCAACAGGCGGGTTCCCTTCGCGGCAAGGTAACCATAGTAGGCCCGTGTCACGTTCAGCATGGTTTCGCTACGCTGCAAAACCACGTCGCCTTGTTTGACCTGAATGTTGCTGGCGGCGGCGAGGGAATAGTGCTTGATTTTGCCGAAGGTGTGCAGAGGTTTGATGGCGGAAAAATTCACCACGTACCACGGTGACAAACCATCGATGTCAAAAGCGTTGCTGGGGATACCCACGGACCGCTGACCGTTATTGTCTGTGGTCTCGAACAGGCCGCCGCGCACGGTAGGTGCCAAACCCACAAAACTGTTTACATCAAAAATCCAGTCCTGAGCGCCACGGGCCTCTTGCAGCAGACCTCGTGCTGCCTGCACCAATTGCTGTTTTTCCAGTACACGCGGATCTGCGCTGAGCGCACGGTTTATGGACTGCGGCAGATCCAGCACAATGGTTTCGGCCTGCACTGAACCCAGGGCAAGCAGCATACACGCCCCTGCGATCTTGCTTATGACTGAAAAACACATTTCGTTGTTAGGCTCGTTGAGCAGATTCAATGGGTAAACCCGCGCCGTATCCCCGACCCGGGGGTTGAAATAATGGAAAACTTGCGGGTAGTTTCAAGCACAATAATAAATCGTACGCGGGTGCCTTCAAATCGCCCCCGCAAACGCCATGAGGCGATGCATTTTTTCGTCTGCTGTAGAATGAACCCGTCGCGCAGGATTAAAAAAGCACCGATTTTTGCTGTGCAGTCGTTCAGCGCGAATAAGTATCACAAATACAGTTGAATGACACTGTTTATGTTGTCTTCACCCAACCCCTGCTTCACTGCATTTTTGAACACGCCATGCGTCGCGTTTACCACCGGCATTGTCGAGCGACACGCATTCGACATATCCACAGCGTAAGCAAAATCTTTTTCCACTAAGCTGATGGGGAAAAGCGGGGCACATTTTCCGCTGCTGATCAAATGGCCGATCCCCTGCAATGCCGGGCTGGTGGTGGGCAATTGATTAAACAAGTCAACGGTTTTTTCTTTGTTGATTCCCAGCTTTTCCAGCAAACCAATAATTTCACTCAACGCGGATACCTGCGCGCCAAAGAATGCGTTGGCGGCCAGTTTCATTTTCGCACCCGCACCGTTCGCTCCGATATGATGAATGGTGGACGACAGGCACGAAAATACAGGCTTTACCTTGTCCAGCGCCGCCTGCTTCCCGCCGACCAAAAAAATCAAATTTCCTGATTCGGCCTGCGGTCGAGAGCCGAGAACAGGGGCATCCAGAAAGCCAATATCCCGCGCCGTAAACTCTCTTGCCAATTCATTGATGCAGCCCAGGGATAATGTACTGGATTCAATGGCAGCCGCATCCTTTCTCAGCCCGGCAATCGCGCCGGTGGTTTTATCCAGCCACACCCTTCTGGACGCTTCATCATTGGTTAACATACTGATGACGACATCGGCCTCTGTAACGGCATCAACAGGAGTGGCTGCAAATCTGGCGCCTTCCTTCACTAACGGCAGGATTCGTTCATGGGTACGATTAAACACGGTGACAGAGTATCCAGCGTTCAGTAATTTCCCTGCCATGCGTGAGCCCATCGCCCCGCACCCAGGATTGTGATTTTAGTCATTTCCACTTTCGATATTCCCTATTGCTTGTGGATGGAATACGACCCCATAAACTCATCGGTTCCCCGTAAAGCAATACAGCCCTGTCCATGGACAGGGCTGTATGCTGTTTCGTTACAGTGGCGAGGCGATTAAAATGTTCGCTGCCTCTGATTGAGGTTATTGGGCGAGCGCATCAAGGATAACTTGCGGCTCGGTTCTTTCCCGGTAATCACCCCCTGCCGAACCTGCAAACAGCACGGTGCCGTCTTTGGCAATCACAAATATTGCCGGCATCGGCAGCTCTGTGGAAGAATCGTCATAAAACCCGTGGAAGTCGTAACCCAAATCGGCCATCGCTTGTATGGATGTCTCCGGATTTTTTAAAACGGTGGTATATCGATCGGCCACCTTGTTGCCCGCATCGCTAAGCACTTCAAACTGCAATTCATTGGAATCTTTCATTTCCAGTGAATTGTCGGGGGTCATGGGTGAAATGGCGACAAGACTGGCGCCAGCCTGTTTGATTTGTGGCAGAATCTGCTGGTAAACCTTGAGTTGCAAGCTGCAGTACGGGCACCATATTCCACGATAAAAGGTTAATACAACAGAGCCTTGTTGTAGCAAACCGTCAAGGCTGACCGTTTCTCCGGTCGCATTGGGCAACGCAAATGCCGGCGCTTTATCCCCTTTATTGAGTTTCAGAAGGGAACCATATGTTTCCCCTAGCCAGGTCGCGTCGTGATTAAAAATAGCGAGTTTATCTTCCGGGAGCATTTCACCCAGTTGTTCAACAAGCTCTTTCAGCTTTTCTTTGTAAGAAGGGATAGTCTTGGAATCAGGCATGCTCTTTAATCTCCAGTCAGTGAACAGTCAGACCTGCTGTAAAAAGGTCAAACGCACCTTACTCCCACCGAAAGGCCTGAATAAATATCATGGGAAGCAATTCAGAGTTGCGTATAATGCAATGCGCCTCTAAACAGAGCTCAGTTTCTTGGCGTAGGGGGGGGGGTGGATTGCCATTGGTGCGCGATGCCACCCTACAAAAACCAAAGCGTCTTGATAAGCGGTAACACTTAACCTCAGCGAAGTTATTAATAGGCAGGTAAAGCAAAAATGGATACTGAGGCTTTAGAGGTCTTTTTGGATGTCATGCGCCAACGCAATTTCACCGATGTGGCTCGTGCGCGAAACCTGGCCCCGTCTTCGGTATCACGAACCATTACCGGGTTAGAAAAAGAAATTGGTTTCCGGCTGTTCCAGCGAAGCACCCGTAAACTGGAACCCACAGAAGCGGGCAGAGTTTATTTTGAGCGGGTGGAACATATTCTTGACGAGCTGTTGTCGGCCCGGCAGATTGCCGCAGATTTAATTGAAGAGCCAAAAGGGACATTGCGAATCAGCGCGTCAACCGTTTACGGCGAGATGTACATCGTGCCGTTGTTGCCGGAAATATCGGCCAAGTATCCACTGCTATCCATTGAGCTGATACTCACGGATGCTTATGTGGATTTGATCGAAGAAAGAATCGACATTGCTGTTCGGCTGGGCACACTCCAGGATTCATCCTACATTGCGAGACAAATAAAAAAACTGGAATTTTATGTTTGTGCCAGCCCTAGATATCTCAGTAAAAAGGGAAAACCCGGTTCCCCACAGGAAATCAAGGACCATAATTGCTTGCTATTCCTTAGAAACAAGCAGAATGTTAACTGGCTATTTAAAGATAGTGCAGATGAAATAACGGAAACAACAATCAGCGGAAAATGCCTGGTGACAAATTCGCGGGCGATAAAACAATGCGCTATTGCCGGTATGGGTCTGGCATTATTGCCGGACTGGCTCGTTTGCGATGACATTCGGTCTGGTTCACTGGTCAGGTTGTTTGATGAGTTTGACGTTGCCACTACCGACTACAATGGCGCAATATGGTTTTTGTATCCATCCCGAGAATACGTCCCCATAAAAACACGTATTTTTATGGATCATTTACTCGAAAAAATCTGACACACACAAAACCGGGCTCCTCGCTGTTTCAAATGGGTAACAGGGTTAAAATCAGCATTTTTCCAAGAGGGGAACGAACCTGTGGAAGCGGAATTATTTGCAGCAGCATTGGGTTTACAAAGCCCCTGGTATGTTTCTGGCCTGGATTTTTCATTGGCCAAGAAAAAACTGGACATCAACATAGACTTCGAGCCCGGAAGCCTCTTTTCTTGCCCCGCCTGCGGAACACCAAAGGGTGTGGCACGAAACGGGTAGAGGTTCCCTGGGCTCGATCAGGCAGTGGATTCACGCTGTTATTTGAATTGCTTTTGTTAATGCTGTGTAAAGAGATGCCAGTGGCGAAAGTTGCGCGGCTTGTTGGTTAGCACGATACCTGTGTGTGGCGCATGATGCATCATGCATATTGGCAAATCCAGAAGCAAAGTCGATTTCAGTCAAGTGACGCGCATTGGCCTGGATGAGACATCCAGCCAACGTGGCCATCAATACATTACGCTGTTCTGCGACATGGATAAACGCACTCTCT
>JAADHZ010000002.1 GCA_013151575.1 Gammaproteobacteria bacterium | reverse complement strand
GCTTGCTTCGCTGGTGAGCACGGGTTTGGACAATTCCAGATACCAGGCGCAGTATTCATTCCAGGTGAAATCATAAATGGCTTGCGCGGCGTGGTCGAGGCGGTAGCCTTCCACGGCAGCAATGACCTGCTGCTGGGTTTGTTGCAGGCGTGCGGTAATCCATTTGTCAGCGGCGGACAATTCGACATCACCACCCGTTTGGCCGCAATCTTTACCTTCGGTGTTCATCAACACGTAGTTAGCCGCATTCCACAATTTGTTGCAGAAGTTGCGATAACCTTCCACACGACCGAGATCAAAATTGATATCGCGTCCGGTGGAGGCGAGGCTGGCAAAGGTAAAACGCAAGGCGTCGGTACCGAACGAAGGAATGCCGTCGGGGAAATCCTTGCGGGTTTGTTTTTCGATCTTCGCCGCCATCTTCGGCTGCATCATGCCGGTGGTGCGTTTTGCCACCAGCGCTTCCAATTCGATGCCGTCGATGAGGTCGATGGGGTCGAGCACGTTGCCTTTGGACTTGGACATCTTCTGTCCGTGCGAATCGCGCACCAGGCCGTGAATATAAATATCTTTGAAGGGCACTTCACCGGTGAATTTCAGACCCATCATGATCATCCGTGCGACCCAAAAGAAAATAATATCGAAGCCGGTGACCAGCACGGTGGATGGATAAAATGTTTCCAGTTCCGGGGTTTTTTCCGGCCAGCCTAACGTGGAGAAGGGCCATAGAGCGGAGCTGAACCAGGTGTCAAGCACATCTTCGTCCTGCGAAAGCTTGACCGTGTCGGCGAGGCCGTGTTTTTCGCGCACCTCTTTTTCGCTGCGCCCCACGTACACGTTGCCTTGTTCGTCGTACCAGGCGGGGATGCGATGGCCCCACCAGATTTGCCGCGAGATGCACCAGTCTTCGATGTTACGCATCCATTCGTAATAGGTATTTTTCCAGTTATCCGGCACGAAGCGAATGTCGCCGTTTTCCACGGCCTTGATGGCGGGTTCTGCCAGCGGGCCGACTTTCACGTACCACTGATCGGTGAGCAGGGGTTCAATCACCGCGCCGCTGCGATCACCGCGCGGCACCATGAGTTTATGTTTGTCGATTTTTTCCAGCAGGTCGCTGGCTTCGAGGTCGGCGATAATTTGCTTTCGGGCCTGGTAACGATCCAGTCCATGGTAGCTAGCGGGGATTAGATTCCCGTGCTCGTCGTCTGCGCCGATAATCGCGGCGTCAATGGTGAAAATATTGACCAACCCACCATTGGGTAATTCACTGATGGGCTTTTCGTCACGGTGGTTTTGCCACACGGCGTAATCGTTAAAATCGTGCGCGGGGGTGATTTTTACGCAACCGGTGCCAAATTCCGGGTCCACGTAATCGTCGGCAATAATGGGAATTCTGCGACCGGTGAGCGGCAGTTCCACGAACTGGCCGATGAGGTGGCTGTAACGCTCATCATCGGGATGCACCGCCACGGCGGCATCGCCCAACAGGGTTTCCGGTCGCGTAGTGGCGACGATGAGATGCCCGGAGCCATCCGCCAGTGGATAGCGCATGTGCCACATGTGGCCGTTTTCTTCTTCGGACAGCACTTCGAGATCGGACACTGCGGTGTGCAGCGTCGGGTCCCAGTTCACCAGCCGCTTGCCACGATAGATCAGGCCCTCTTCATGCAGGCGCACGAACACTTCCTGCACCGCCTCGGACATACCGTCATCCATGGTAAAACGTTCGCGTGACCAGTCCAGCGACGAACCCATGCGCCGTAGCTGACGGGTGATATTGCCGCCGGATTCTTCTTTCCAGTCACGGATGCGATCAATGAAGGCTTCGCGGCCCAGGTCATGACGGGTTTTGCCCTCGGCATTGAGCTGGCGTTCCACCACCATTTGCGTGGCGATGCCTGCGTGGTCGGCGCCCGGCTGCCACAGGGTATTGTCGCCGCGCATGCGGTGAAAACGGGTGAGGGTGTCCATCACCGTATTGTTGAAGCCATGCCCCATGTGCAGGCTGCCGGTAATATTCGGCGGCGGAATCATGATGCAATAGGGTGTGCCCTCGCCACTGGGCGCAAAATGTCCCGCCTTTTCCCAGGTCTCATACCACTTTTGTTCGATGGCGTGGGGGTTGTAGGTTTTTTCCATGGGGTATTTGTCAACGCTTATTAAGCAAAGGGACGATATTATACCCAAGAATGTCGCTGGGGTGGGTATGCGAATTTAGTGCGTAACACCAACCCACTAGCTTTAGTTGGTGGTTGTTGAATTGTCGCATTCAAAAATTGGTCTAGATACTAAGGAGTACATTGGTTGGGCGACATAGGTGAGTGACTATTGAGCCGAGACAAGGCGGGCATTGTGAAAAAACCGCAAGCGTATGCTGATCTGATACATTGAGGATTTTTTCACAACGCCCAACGAAGGCGCAGGCCAATAGGTGCCGGTTATGTTGTCTAATCAATGTACTCCTTAGTAAAACTGATAGTCTTCATCTATCCGTGCTGTGTCTCACCAGCTTGCCGATGGTGAGTCCCTGCACGCTGATGGAAAACACCACGATCACATAAGTGATAGCGAGGATAATATCACGTGCTTCCCCAGCCGGTAGCGCCAGCGCCAAGGCCACCGAGACCCCGCCGCGCAACCCGCCCCAGGTGAGGATTTTGATCACTCCTGGGCTGAAGTCCCGGCGCAGTCGCAGCACATTAATGGGCAGGCTAACGCTGATGAAACGCGCCGCCAGCACCACTGGGATCAAGACCAGCGCCGCCAGCAGCACCTCGTTGGAGAAACTTAGCACCAGCACCTCCAGGCCGATGAGCACGAACAGCACCGCGTTGAGAATCTCGTCCAGCAGCTCCCAAAAAGTGTCGAGATGCTCACGGCTGTGTTCAGACATGGCCAGCATGCGGCCGTGATTGCCGATCATCAACCCCGCCACCACCACCGCGATAGGGCCGGAGGTGTGCAGGGTCAGCGCCAGCGCGTAACCGCCCATCACCAGCGCCAGGGTCAAGAGGATTTCCACCTGGTAATTGTCGACCTGTTTGATCATCCAGTAGGTCAACCCGCCGATGGCGAGCCCGAACAATACTCCGCCCACCGCCTCCTGCAAAAATAAACCGGCAATGTGCGTGGCCGACACCTCGGCGCCACTGGTGGCAATGCCTGCCAGCACCAAAAACACCACCACCGCCACGCCGTCGTTGAACAGCGATTCACCCGCGATTTTGGTTTCCAGGGTTTTTGGCGCGTTCGCCGTTTTGAGGATGCCCAGTACAGCAATAGGGTCGGTGGGGGAGATCAGCGCGCCAAACAGCAGGCAGTAGATGAAAGACAATTCGATACCCAGCCAGCTCAACAGGAAATAACTAGCGCCGCCGACCAGGAACGTGGAGGTCAGTATGCCCACGGTGGCGAGGCTGCCGATTACCCACTTCTGCCGGGCCAGATCGCCGAGGTTGATGTGCAGCGCACCGGCGAACAGCAGGAAACTCAGCATGCCTTCCATCAGGGTCTGTTCGAAATCGATGGAGCCTAGCAGTTTCTCCGCCTGTCCCTGAATATCCCCCAGCCCCAGCTTACCGGCCAGCAGCAGCGCCAGCGACACTGCCAGCGCGATCAGCATCAGCCCGATGGTGGTGGGCAGCTTGATGAAGCGGTGATTGATGAAACTGAACAGCGCCGAGACGGTAATTAGAATGGCGGCAATATCAAGTACGGACATGGAATGGGTATCTCAGGAATGGTGAAATCAGGCGCGAGGCGCATCATTGCGCAGCGCCTGTTGAATGAACAGGTTTTTCAGCACTGGCAGACGGTCCACCAGATTTAACCCAGCGCTGCGCAGCCCGCGTACCAGTGGTGACGGATCGCCGAATAGCTGTTTGAAGCCGCCCATGGCTTCCAGCACCAGCAGGTTGTCGCCCCGGCGGGCGCGCTCGTAGCGCCGCAGGACTTTCAGGCTGCCGGGCGTGTCATCCTGTTCCCAAGCCTGAATCAGCTCCCGGGCCAGGCAGGCCGCGTCTGCAAAACCCAGGTTCACCCCTTGCCCGGCCAGCGGATGAATGGTGTGAGCGGCATCCCCCACCAGCGCCAGGTGGGGTTTCACGTAGTGACGTGCGTGTCGGCCGCGAATGGGGAAACCGGCGCGCGGACCCAACTCGGTGATTGCGCCCAGTTTATGTTCCAAAGACGCGGCTAGCTCGGCCTTAAACAACGCCTCGTCCAGCGCCTCCAGCCGCGCGGCCTCCTCGGCCGTGGTGCTCCACACGATGGAACTGTAACCATCGGTCAGCGGCAGAAAAGCCAGCGGCCCGGTGGGCAGAAAGCGTTGCCAGGCCGTGTATTGATGATGGCGTTCGGTCTTCACCGTGGTCACCAGCGCGGTGTGCGCGTACTCCCGCGTACTGATGTCGATGCCAGCCTGATTTCGCACCCAAGAATTGCCGCCGTCCGCACCGACGATGAGCGACGCGTTCAGCACGGTGCCGTCATCGAGTTCCAGCTGTACTGGGTTGGTGGGGGGCTCGCAGCCGATGATAGTATTGCGCAGCGTGAGACGTCGCGCTGTGGCAGGGCAGAAGCGCTGTACCCCAGGTAGCCCGGACAGCCGCTGCCACAGCGCGCGGGTGACGACGCGGTTTTCGATAATGTGCCCGAGATTGGGTTCGCCCACCTCTGCGCAATCGAAATGGATGTTGCCGCTGCCGCCGGCATCCCATACGTGCATCTCGCTGTACGGAGAAACGCGCTCGTCAGCGATGGCCTGCCAGGCCCCCAGCTCGCGCAGGAACTGTTCGGAGGCACGGGTGATGGCGCTGACCCGCAGATCAACTTCATCCGTCGGCCAGTCCATCACCGGCTCGCGGCCCTCAATGATCGCGATTTTCAGCCCCGCGTCGCCCAGCGTGCAGGCCAGCGCCGCGCCCACCATGCCGCCGCCGACCACAATCACATCGTATTTGTGCAATGTTTTCATCATGGTTGGTTATGGCCTGTTAACACTCACTGCGTCCTAAAATAAGCCATGCGATCAGCATCTGTTTTGTGATGGTGAACTCAGTTAGCATCAGCGACGGATGACCAGTGTGTAGTTTGATTGTCCATTTTCAGTTGACTCAAAATAGCCATCACCTTCAATGCCGATAAAACCATCTCTGCCTGAACCCAGTATGATTTGAAATGTGCTTTTTGCCACACCATTTTCAAACGTTCCATTGTGCTGGATGACAAAGCTTCCAGATTTAGAAGCTGTTTTTCCCGTGACCGTTTCATGGCCAACAAAAACAGCAGACGTGGGTGATTGGTATGACATGAGGTACTGAGTTTCACTTGTGCCCTCAATCTCGCCACTGTAAGACTGTTTAATTTTTGCATGGCTCAATTTTGAACCATCATCACCTTCGTGGTATGGCGATTCATCCCAGTTTGTAATTTGGAAAACACCTTTTAAAGGTTGAGCCATTGTTTTTGCCTCCTGCTTCATTGATGGATATGACACCTAACAATAAGTATGTTCACAACGCCAAACCTCGCGCCAATCGCGGCAGTTTGCCAGCCAGGCCCATGGAGTGACGGGCGAGGCTGTGTTTCAGCGGTGGCAGCAGGTCTGTGGCCAGCAGGCCGGTGTTGCGGGCCAGCGCCAGGGGTGGGAAGCGGTTGGAAAAGCTGCGCACCAGGGCGTGGGTGAAACCAATCACTTTGCGATGGTCCCGTTGCCGCCACTGGGCGTAGGGTTCGAGAGTGGAGAGGGCGCCGATGTTTTCCCCCGCACGGTGTGCATCAACGATCACCTGCGCTAGCGTGGCCACGTCGCGCAGGCCGAGGTTGAAACCCTGACCGGCGATGGGGTGCAGGGTGTGGGCGGCGTTGCCGATCAGCGCCAGCCGGGCGCGTACCTGCTCGCGGGCGCGGATCAGTTTCAGCGGGTAGCTGTGACGTTGGCCAACTTTTTCCAGCCGCCCCAGGCGCTGGCCGAAGCACTGTTGCAGCTCAGAGAGAAAGTCGGTTTCGCTGGCGGCGAGCAGACGTTCGGCGTCCGCCGGGCTGCGGGTCCACACCAGTGCGCAGCGGTGGTCCGGGGCTTCCGACGACTTGTCGCTGTCCAGCGGCAGCAGTGCTAGCGGGCCGTGGCGGGTGAAACGCTCGAAGGCACGGTTGTCGTGCGGACACTGGGTGCTGATGTTGGCGACGATGGCGGTCTGGCCGTAATCACGCTGGGTGGTGCGAATGTCCAGTTGCTGGCGCACAGCGGAATGGCCGCCGTCCGCCGCTACTACCAGCGAAGCGGTGAGGCTTTGTAACAGGCCCTGCTTGTCGCCCTGATGTTCGATGATCGCGGTGGCGTGGTCGTTGCCCAGCTTGAGTTCGATGAGTTGTGCCGGGCTGATGAGGTCGAGGTTGCTCACCTGCGCCAGCTGCGCGATGAGCACTTCGCCCAGGGTGCGGGCGGTGGCCACGTAACCCAGGGCGTCGACGTGTTCCTGTGCGCTTTCCAGCCGGGTAAAGCCGAAACGGCCCTGGTCTGAGACGTGGATGTGGTGGATGGGGGTGACGCGGGGTGTTAGTTCCGGCCACAGGCCCAGGCCCTCGAAGATGCGTCGGCTGCCGTAGGACAGCGCGATGCCGCGGTCGTCGTAGCTGGGTGGGGCACCGGTGCGGAACGGGTGGGCCTCGATCAGCGCTACTCGCAGCGGTTGTTGTGCGAGGCTGATGGCGAGGCTGACTCCGGCCAGGCCGCCGCCGACGATGATCAGGTCGTAGTCGGTGTTGTTTGATGTCATGCGGCACCCCTGAAAGGGTGGGCATTGCTCACTGTGATCATGGTGGGCAATGCCCACCCTACGGGGACCATCATTGTCGCGCTTCCGCCATTAGGGCCTCGATCTTGGCGATGGTCTTTGGCGCGTCTTTGCTCAGCACCTCGTGGCCGTCTTTGGTGACCAGCACGTCGTCTTCGATGCGAATGCCGATGCCCTGCCATTTTTTGGCCACCGCGCGCTTGCCGACTTTGGTGTCCGGGGCGATGTACAGCCCGGGCTCCACGGTGAGCACCATGCCTGGCTCCAGCACGCGCCATTGGTCGCCTACTTTGTAGTCACCCACGTCGTGCACGTCGAGCCCGAGCCAGTGGCCGGTGCGGTGCATGTAAAAGGGCCGATAGGCCTGTTCCTTGATCAGGGTGCGTAGGTTGCCCTCCAGCAGACCGAGTTTGACCAGGCCTCGGGTTAGCACGCGCACCGCTGCTTCGTGGGGCTGGTTCCAGTGGTTGCCGGGTCGCACCTGGGCAATGGCGGCGAGCTGGGTGTCCAGCACCAGTTGGTATAGAGCGCGTTGCTCGGGGCTGAACACGCCGTTAACGGGAAAGGTGCGGGTGATATCGGCGGCGTAGAGTGCGTTTTCCGCACCGGCGTCGATGAGCAGCAGGTCGCCGTCACGCAGCTCGGCGTTGTTTTCGGTGTAGTGCAGGATGCAGCCGTTTTCGCCGCCGCCGACGATAGGGGTGTAGGCCTGGTCGCAGTCGTGGCGTTTGAAATGGTATAGGAACTCCGCTTCCACCGCGTATTCCATCATGCCCGGCTGGGCGCAGCGCATGGCGCGGATATGGGCCTGGGCGGAAATTTTCGCGGCACGGCGCATGGCAGTGATTTCGCTGCGGCTTTTGTACAGGCGCATGTCGTGCAGCAGGTGATCTAGCGTGACGAATTCGCTGGGAGTGTGGATGCCCGCACGAGCTTTTTCCTTCAGGCGGTTGACCCAGCCAGTGACTTGGCTGTCGAAGCGGGTGTCGCAGCCCATGGCGTAGTACACCCGCTGGGCGCTTTCCAGTAGGCCGGGCAGGATGTCGTCGATATCGGTGATGGGGAAGGCGTCGTCGGCGCCGTAGTGTTCCATCGCTCCTTCCAGCCCAGCGCGGCGGCCGTGCCAGGTTTCCATCTTCGGGTCGCGTTCGCGGCAGAACAGGATGAATTCCCCGTGTTTGCGTTTGGGGATCAGCACCGCCACCGCTTCCGGTTCGCCAAAGCCGGTGAGGTAGTGAAAGTCGCTGTCCTGTCGGTAGGGGTGCTCGGCGTCACGGTTGCGGGTTTGCATCGGCGCTGCTGGCAGGATGGCCACCGAGGCCTTGTCCATCATCTGCATCAGGCGTTTGCGGCGGCGGGCGAATTCGGTGGGTTTGATGTGCGGGTTCATGGTGAGGCTCATGGACAGAGTGTTAGTGCAGGGTAGGGTTTGCGGCATTGTGGGCCACGGGTGCGGTGCGGGTGGGCTGCAATTCCTCGTTGATGAGCAGCACCCCCACGCGCAGGTATTCCACCAGTTCGGCGTAGGCGTGTTCGTCTTCATCGCTGCCTGCTATTTCATAAGAGGCACCTGCGCGGGCGATTTGCACCATATCCTGGATGATTTCCTGCGCATCCTCCGGCAGTGGGGCAAAATCACTGACGCCTCCTAGGGTCAGACCCACCAGAAAACCCTGGCACCAGTCGCCCAGGGCATTGACCCGGTCCTCAATGTCATCATCGTCGTCGGGCAGCAGCAGTTCAAATTCGCAGCCGGGGTCGTTGAGCTGGTTACGGGTGGTTTCGTGCAGCTCGGTGAGCAATGCGTCGGCCTCCGCGAAGAGCAGGTCGGTGTGCATTTTTTCACCGGAGGTTTCATCGGATGCCTGCGGCCATTTATCGGGCCACAAATTATGCAGCCAGGTGTGTGCCGCAGCGGAGCCGTTGGCGCTGAGCAGGCCACAAGCAGTAGCGTGCACCTCGCTAGGCATGATCTCGGTGTCGAGTTTTTCCAGCACGCTGGCGAGAGCGAGATGGTTGGGCAGGTTTCGTTGCATGGTTAGGGTGATTGTCGTGATGGGGAAGTGCGCTGATTCTAGCATTGCCCTCGCCCCGGTGCATGGCCCGGAGGCCGTTTGGCCTGTCGTTGTGTTTGACCCGTTTTGTCGCCCGCTCTATAGTGCGGTCACACGGTTTTTTGTCTTTTTTTGAACCCATCCCAGGTGCATGGCGAACTATGGTCGATTCTGAATTCAGTCAACTGGAGCAACGTGTCGATGAACTTATCGCCCTGGTGGAGCAGTTGGGTAGCGAGAATACGCTCATGCGCGAGCGCCAAAATTTGCTGGTAGAGGAGCGTGCGCGGTTGATCGAAAAGGCCGAACTGGCGCGCTCCCGGGTGGAAGCGATGCTGATTCGGCTCAAGGCCATGGAGGTCGATGGATGAGTGGCGTACCGAAAACGGCGGCGGTGACGGTTCGGGTGCTGGACAAAGATTATCAGGTGGCTTGCCCCGAGGACCAGCGCGAGGCCCTGCTGGCGTCGGCGCGTCTGGTGGACGAAAAAATGCGTGACATTCGTGACAGCCGCAAAATGATGGGCATCGACCAGGTGGCGGTTATGGCAGCGCTGAATATGGCCCACGATTTGCTACAGGCTGAGTCAAGCGACGTTGCAGAGGGCATGGGCGAAAAATTCCGCAATTTGCAAAATAAAGTGGATGTTGCCATCCGCCGTGGCCGACAGATGGAATTGTAATTGGGGTGACAGGGGATTGTGGCTGATAAATGATACCAAAAGAGCTGCTGAGTGCTGTTGCTATCGCGCTGACTTTTTTTGCGTTTTTTCCGTATATCCGATCGATTTTAAATAACGAAATAAAACCTCATATTTTTTCTTGGGTGACCTGGGGTTCTACAACATTTATTGTCTTTTTAGCACAACTGGATGGTGGCGGCGGAGTTGGGGCGTGGCCCATCGGCGTCTCTGGCATCATCACCCTGTATGTGGCATTTTTGGCGTATGTAAAAAAATCAGATATAACCATTACAAAAATTGATTGGTGCTTTTTTCTATCAGCAATGGCGTCATTACCTTTTTGGTATTTTACCGCTGATCCCTTGTGGGCTGTAATCATACTAACCACTGTCGATGTCCTCGGTTTTGGGCCAACAGTACGAAAAGCATATTCTTTTCCATACGAAGAAAACCTGGTGTTCTTTTCGCTATTTATGGCTCGCAATATAGTGGCCATCATCGCTTTGGAATATTATTCGCTAACAACGGTAATATTCCCCGTCGTTATTGCGGCAGCATGCCTGTTTTTAATTGTAATCATTGCACTCCGTCGGCGAGTTCTCACTAGAGTGGTTTGAGAGCATGCTCAATTGATTTTATGTTTGCTGGCTTAAAGTATGTCGCTTTAGGGGTGAAAATTAATCTCTTTGGGTTCAATTCCCCGCAGCTTGCTGCGTAAGTTTTTTGTTCAAACGTGTAAGCGTTTGAGCTGGCAGTTTAATACCCCG
>JAADHZ010000154.1 GCA_013151575.1 Gammaproteobacteria bacterium | reverse complement strand
GATCGCCGCCGACGCCCTCAATTTCCATGTCCGCCGACAGCATGATGCGGTGACGCAACACCGGCAGAGCCACGGATTTGATGTCGTCCGGGGTGACGAAATCATTGCCGCTGACCAGGGATCGCGCCTTGGCCGCGCGAATCAGCGCCAAGCTGCCACGCGGCCCCGCACCCCGGGCGATGCCGCTCCAGTCGCGGGTCGCCCGCACAATGCGCACGGCGTAGTCCATCACCTGCTCATCCACGGTGATACCGCCCGCCACACATTGCAGACTGACGATGTCTTGCGGGGAAAAAAGGGGCTCCAGTCCCCCCAGTTGAAAGGCGTCATCATGGGAATTGGTGGTAATTTTTTTCACCAGCTCGGCCTCTTCCTGATGCGAGGGATAATCCATAAACACCTTCATCAAAAAACGGTCCAGCTGGGCCTCCGGCAACGGGTACGTGCCTTCATGTTCGATGGGGTTCTGGGTGGCCAACACCATGAACGGCTCACCGGCCGCAAAGGATTTCCCTTCGATGGTGATTTGCCGTTCCTGCATCACCTCCAGCAGGGCCGCCTGGGTTTTTGCAGGGGCGCGATTGATTTCGTCCGCCAGCAACAGGTTGGTGAATACCGGCCCACGGCGGATGGTGAAACGTTTGGTCTCCATCATGTACATCGCGTGGCCGGTGATGTCGCTGGGCATCAGGTCCGGGGTGAATTGCACGCGAGAAAATTCACCGCCGAAACATTTTGCCAGAGCGCGAACCAGCAGAGTTTTACCCAAGCCGGGCACACCTTCGACCAGCACATGCCCACCGGCTAGCAGGGCGGTCAACACATTGTCCACCACCGTCTGCTGGCCGATGATCACGCGCCCGATGGCCGCGCGTAACTGCCCGACACGGTCGTGGGCCTGTTGCGGGGTGATTGTTTGATTCGTTGTCATAACCGGTTCCTTATCAACTGCAAAATACCGACGAGGCGCAAAAAGGTGCTGCGCTTTTCGCACTCACGACAATGAAGTGCCCATTGCACTTTTTTCTGATCGAGCCCGGTGATTTTTGCGAGAAACGCACTTTGCTCATCACCGTTCATGTTGTCGAAGGTCGGATGCCGCTCCGCCGTTTCCCTGAACACATTTTTTTGCAATGGCCGGTACAGCGACGCCACTTCGCCATTGCGCCAGACAAACATCGCGCTGGCGTACAAATGCTCGCCCAGCTCACGTCGCGCGGGAAAAAATCCGGGCAGCAGCGGAGCAAAACGCGCCGCACGGTTCCACCACCACAGCAGTATCCAGATCAGTCCGAATCCTGCGGAAAACGGCGCGTACTTCCACAGCAGCGTCCACAGAGAATCCACCTCGGCATTAAACAGGAAGCCGACCTGAGCATCGTCTCGCACTAGCAACCACAGCAAAAAAGCATGATCGTAACAGCCGATTTTCGCGTTGGACCACAGGCTGATATCCGTCGTGACAATCACTTGGCCCTTGCCCACCTCAACGCGGATAAACTGAATGCCGTCGTTATTGGAGGCCCAGCTGGTGGCGGCCTGTTCTTCGTCCACCAACACCAGTCCCGGCGCAAACAGGGCCTGAAGCAATTCAGGTTGATCGGTGAATTCCAGTTTCACCACATTTTTTTCAGCACCGCAGCGATCACTGTCAAAATGAGTCGCGCGCTGCAACCACGGCCGGGCCGGGTCAAATTTTTCGCGCGTTTCCCCAGCTTCTGCCGGGTACAGTTGCAAGCCCAAACGATTGAGAATCGCATCGCCACTGTAGCCTGTTTCCGGGTCGGAAAAACCCTGGGCCTGGGTGATGAGGCTTCCGCCGTTTTCCACCCAGCGCCACAATTGTGTCTGCCTCCGCTCGCTCAGTGAACGGCGCGACGCGGGCACAATCAGCACCCCCGACGACAGGGCATCCGTTTCGTCCCTCGCCCTGTCCAGAATGTCCCACCCCGGTTCCGCGATCACATCCACCCCCTGCTCCCGCAAAAACTGACCAGCCGCCAGATAGGGATTGCCCAGCGCCTCCGTGTCGAAGCCCAAATCAATGGACTTCTCCACCCACTCCCAGCGAAACGCAAACCACGCCACGATCCCCAGCACCAGAATTAACAACAACCATGCGGTTCTACGGCTCACGGTTTTTTTCCACAAACAAGTGTTGCCACTGGCTACACAGCGCCTCCACCCGCGCCTCGGGGGGAATGCGGTGCCCATAGGCAAGCTGCACCCATTGCGAGGTCAGGCCGGAGAAAAAATCACTGACCTCGTGACAGGTGTTGCGCGTCACGAGAGCCACACATTCTCCCTCGGTGCTGCTTGGCGGAAAGCGCACCGCATGGGATTCCATCAAATGGGTGAGGGTGGCCCGGTACAACAGACCGAGCGCTGCACGGTGTTCCCCGTCCCGCCACCCGGACTGCACCTGGCCGATGACATCATCCGGCAGGCTGTCGTGCCCCACCGGCAACCCAAACAATACGGACGGCACAGCCTCCGACGCGGAGTTCTCCCTTCTTGCGCCCGCGCCCGGTAGGTGCTCCCGTAACCAATCACGATACCGGTGTGCAAAAATCAGAATGAGCGCCAGCACCACCAGCCACAAAATCAGCTCGGAGGCCCGCGCCAAAAACAAAACTGCATCCCGCATCCACGGACTCAACAACTTACTCGGTTTTTCCTCGTCGTCGTCCAGGTTCAGCTCGTCCAGCCACTTTGGAATGCTTGTGGTCTGTTGCTGATGAAATGCCTCCTGCGCCGTTATTTTTTCGATGGTGAGCTGCGCTGATGATGCCGTGAGCACCTCGCGGACTGGCGGTTCTTCCGCCAGGGCCGGTGAATGCGGGGCGAAACCAGCCAGCAATATCGTCACCCAAAAAATCGACAGCGCCGCCCGGCTCCCGGTCCGACGCCCGCCCCGAGGCTGGTCCACCTGGCTGCGCAAGCGCCGGAAGGCCAGCTCGATATCCCAGGCCTCCAGCACGGTGCGCCGGTTGAGGTACAAGGCAAAACCGCAGGCAATGTAAAAGGGGGCGATGAGCGACATGGCCAGGTACACCAGAAAATTTTGTCCCACCACCAGCGCATTTTCTTCGGACGACAACACCTGAAACCAGTCAATATCGACGCCGACCGGTAGAAACAGATACACCAGCATCAACACCGCGAAGTACAAGGCCATTTCCACATGCATCGCCACCGTGGTCAGCCAGAACGCGGCATTGCTTGATGACTTGTGCAGAGTGCGCAGCCGCAGCGAACGCGCCTTGCTCGCCAATCCCTCCAACTGCAATACGGGCAAATCCATGGAACGCGTCAAGCTCAGGCGACGCAGGGTCAGCGATGCCAGCCATTGTCGCCGAGCCAGCGAGGGAAAGGCGCGCAGGGTTTCCTTCAGACTGGGCAACTCGCCAAACAGCGCCCGGCTCAAAATATGCAGGATGGCGCGTTCCCACAGAGGCTTCAACCACCACATCAGGGTGATGGCAATCACTGGGCTATTCCACAAGACGAGATGCAACACAATAAACACCGGCAACGATACCGCGAGCCAGGCTTTCAACAACGGCCACCACCATTCCCGCGCCATCATGATACCGAGGTCCAGCGCTTCCCACGGGCTGCGGGGGCGCACTTCGACGGTGATGCGATCAAACTGCATCGTGCTTTTTCTCCCGCCCCATGCCCACAAAATAGCCCAGCACCAATAACCACAAGCCGCCACCCACCCAATATTTCAATGTAGTGGGCACCAGTGTGCTGGACGACCAAAAGGCTTCGATGAACGCGGCGATCAGCAACATCAACAACACCCCGTAAACAATCTGGATGGCCGAGCCCGCCGCCCGCCGCAGGGATTCACGGCGGGTAAAACGTCCCGGCGCGATCAGCGCATAACCCAGTTGCAAACCTGCACCGCCACTCAGCACGATGGCCGTCAGCTCGAAGGAGCCGTGGCCGATGACAAAGGAAAAAAAAGTCTCCTGAAAATTCACGTTGATGATATGAGCCGACAGCGCCCCGAAAACAATGCCGTTGTACAACAGGAAAAAAAGACTGCCGATGCCGAACAGCAGGCCACCGGCAAATATCTGAAAACCGATGCCTATATTGTTGCGGATGTAATGACCGAACATCGCGAAATCGGTATCGGCATCCCTCACCCGACCGATGTGACGGGCAGCGGGATCGTACATGGACTCAAATTCATTGATTTGTTTCGGGTCAAATACGCTGAACACCAGTTCGGGAAACATCAGCGTCAACCCCATCAGAAGCAATCCCGGCAACACGAACACGGCGGCGGACACCGCGCAGAATTTCCACTGCGCCCGCACCGCCTGGGGAAAGCCCGCCACCACGAAGCCGATAATGGCTGAACGGAGATCCGACTTGCGCTGGTACAATTGCTGGTGGCCACGCAACACCAGGCTGTTCAGATGATCGGTCAGCCGGTTGCTGTACTGACGCTCACGAGCTAACGCCAAATAGTGGCACAGTCGGCGATAAGCCTCGGGGAAACTGGCAACCTGAGATGTTGATAGGCGTTGATTTTTTCGCCTAGCGGTTCGGAAGTTTTCACGATTCGGTGCAACGGAAGGATCAAGCACATCGAGCAGGGCTTCAAAAGCCTGCCAGTCCTGCGCATATCTTTGTTCAAAGGCACGCTGCTTCATCACCGGATTATTGAGCGCCCTTGAGGCCGTTAGCTATTTTCAACAGGGAAGCCACACCGTGTTTACCCTGCTCGCCGGTCAGGTTATCCAGTATCGCCGCCAATTCTTCCTGCCGTTGTGGGGACAATGTTTCGTGGCGGTCGGCAAAGTTAAGCAAAGCCCGTTGCCCGTCGCGGTCCAGGGCAATGGGCAGCACGCGCGCACCGGCTTTTTCTGCGGCCGACCCGGCAACGCTTTCCAGGCGGAGTGCTGCATCGTGCTGGTAGACCACTAAGGTGCCCGCCGCCAAATCGCCCAAACGTCGAAAATTCCCGTCCAGCACCATGCTCACCAACCCGGCAATGTAGGCAAAGGGCAACAGGTCAACGGCGCGCAGCAGGTTGCGAATCAGCGAGGCGCTCCACCCCACGGGGGTTCCGTCGTCATGCACGACACGAATACCAAAGCCTTTTTTTCCCGGTGTCACGCCTCCTCGATAAACCTCAAAAAACACCGGGTAAAACCATTCCATCAAAAAATAAAGAATGGAAATAATGCCAATGCCGAAGGCACCCAGGTAGGTCAGAAACAGGCCTAACACCAAAAGTACGGCCCAACGCAGTAGCAGGTCAACGGTGTAAGCAAGAATGCGGGGAAGCGGACCCACTGGCCGCAGGGTGATATCAATGCCTTCCGGCGTTTCAATAGCGTAGCGGGTGTCCAGCATAGGCCGGTAGCTTACCAGAGAAACTGGATTTTCAGCCGGATCAGGAATCCGTCGGCTCCGTATAAATATCGCGATAAGCCACAAATATCGCGGCCGTTAACACCGGCATCAGCACCAGATACCCCAGCCCTAAAGGAATGGCGGCGATGATGCCCAAAAACATGGCAACAATGCCGTACACCAAAAACGGCAAGGTATTGCGAAGGCATCCCCGGAAACTCAATTTCATAGCTTCCAGGACAGTCACATCATGGAACACCACCAATGCCGGTGCAAAAAGATAAGCCATGATAATAGGGATCATCAGACCCATGGCTAGCAATAGCAGCAGGGAGAAACTGCCAGCCATCAAGGCCGGGTTGTCCATGCCGGCCATCATTGTCATTGGACTCGTGCCCATAGCGCCCATTATCGCGCCGATCATCACGACAAAAATCAGGATGATGGAGATCATATACACCGCACCCACACCGGCCAGGCGCCCGAACCGGTTTTTGAATCCGGCGAACAAATCGCCAACGCTGATATCTTCGTCCTGGCTTTGTTTGTAACAGGCCAGCATAAAACCACCGAGAAATACCCCATTGAGTATGCTGCCGACGATGGAAAGCAGTGGTATCAGGGATATAGCGACATTCAACACCAAAAATACCAGAATCATGGCGATCCATGTGCCCGGATTTTGTTTGAAAAAATCGAATCCTTCACGTATCCAAGCGTAACCTTCACCAGCGCTGAGTTTTTTGGGTTCTACAAAAGACCAGCCTTTCTGTGGGCTCGCCGTATCGAGATCAGCCGCTGGTTGTTGGTAGGGATTCTGGCTCGCCGACGACTCATCGGCCACGGTTGCACGGGCACCGATAGCATGCTCTGACGATACCGGAGGTGCTGTGTCAGTGGCGACCGCAGGCTCATCAACGACGGCCATAGGTTCCTCCAACAGTAGTTCTTCCACTTCGATCTGGCAGCTCAGGCCGATGCGGTTAAGCGCGACCTCAAATGACTGAGCCTGCCCCTGACTCAGCCCTTTTTTGAACACCATGGGCTTACCGGAAAACACCTTCGACAGAGCCTGCTCCCGTCGCACGGGATCGGAGAGTCTGAAGGTTGCCGCAAAGTCTTCCTGAGCCTGGGTCTGCTCAAAACCCGGCAGCAATTCTCCGTCCAGCACTATTCTGTAATTTGGCATTGTGGCATCTCTTAATTGTGGCATCTCTTAATTGTGGCATCTCTTAATTGTGGCATCTCTTAAATGGTGGCCTGTCGTGTGTCGTTCGCTTTTAACATAAAACTCAGCTTGAGGGGCTCCAGCACCACTGAATAACCCATTGTGTTTTCTGGGTGGGCACTGCCCACCACTGACATTTGAATGAGGAAAAACCGGTGGGCAATGCCCACCCTACAAAAAACAACTGAGTTTTGTTAATAAGCAAGTTCGTATGAAAACAATCTCTGGTTACGCCGGTATCGGCGGCGTCGGCCGGGGCTTTAACACGGCGATCACTTGCGCTGGCTGCCCTGCGGTGTCTCGTCCGCATCCTTGGCGCAGCGAAAACCCACGTCGCCGCCCTGCGTGGCGGGGGCAGCAGAACCCCGCATGGCGCCACGAAAGAAGAATGACAGGGAATAATGGCCGACACCGCCACCACCACCACGTATTACCTTGTTGGTTTCACCAAAGTCGTCGGACTGATAATCGCTTCCGGGATAGGGTTGGTACCAGTCGGCCACCCATTCCCACACATTGCCCGCCATGTCGTAAAGACCAAACGGCGATTTATTTTGGGGGTAGGAGCCCACCGGGGCGATGCCCTCTTCCCATTCCACGTCGTCGCCAATATTGGCAAGCGCAGTATCCCAATCATCGCCCCAAGGGTATTCCTGGCCCTGCGCGCCACGCGCGGCTTTTTCCCATTCAACTTCCGTGGGCAGGCGTTTTCCCTTCCACCGGCAATAGGCGTCGGCCTGATACCAGCTCACACCCGCAACGGGCAGTTTGTCCTGAGTGGCCTGCCACTGTGTCATGTGACGCAACAGTTGCGATTTGCGCATTGAGCGAGTGTCAATGTCAAACTTGAAGTATTCCGTCGCAATCCAGCGCAGTGTCTCCAGGTCTGTGGACTTCAATCGTTCCAGCAGCAGGTTGTAACCGTTTTGGCTCCATTCCTTCGGTTCCGCCTGCCTGGCCTCACGGGTGAACTGTTTGTACTCCTGATTGCTCACTTCGTAGGTGTTCATAAAATAGGCGGGCAGTATCACCGTTGCACGCGGGTGCTCATTGAGAAACAGCGGTTTCACCAGCCCGTATTCCTGCTGCTTGCCGCTGTCGTCCACCCGGTTGCTGCCTCGCACAAAAGGACCAGCAGGCACCAGCACCATCTCGCCGCGAAATGCCGGGCCAACAATGGCAGCGGCCCCCACGTCTTGTTCGCTACGTTCACACGCACCCAGCAGCATCACCACAACCCCCAGCAGAGCGCCTGCCAAAACCTTTCCGCATTTCCCTGTCGCCAGCCCAAATTCACGCATGACCATGCCCTTTAAATGAGTAGAATGAATGATGTCCGCATGGGCGGATATTATGTTCAAGTTATTCGCCGGCCCCACCGATAGTCCTACGGGGCTCTTGGCGTAGGTTGCAGCCCGAACAGGTGTTTGGGGCGTGCTCCCATTTCATCGGCCATTATAAACACTGGTCTACCGAGCGTGAAAAAATCTGCTAACTTACTAAGGAGTACATTGATTAGACAACATAACCGGCACCTATTGGCCTGGCCTTCGTTGGGCGTTGTGAAAAAATCCTCAATGTATCAGCATACGCCTGCGGTTTTTTCACAATGCCCGCCTTGTCTCGGCTCAATAGTCACTCGCCTATGTCGCCCAACCAATGTACTCCTTAGTACTTCGACAGCACCTTGAATTCATCCAACCCGGGCATTTTGGGACCGGGAGACAAGCGAGAGCCCACATGCCGCCGACCGATGACCCTACCCCAATTGCCAACCTGCAACATAAAATCGAATCCATCATCGAGTTGCCAGCTATGCCCGAGGTGGCACAGGCCCTGCTGCGACTGAATTCCGACCCCAACGGCAATATCAATGACCTGGTGGAAATCATCGAGTTGGACCCCAGCATCGCGGCACAAATCATGCGCTATGCCCGTTCTTCCCTGTTTGGCTTTCGGGGGCAAATCCCCTCTCTGCATCACGCGGTGACCACGGTGCTGGGTTACGGACTGACCATGGACATTTCTCTCGGTTTATCGCTGGGGAAATCCTTTACCATCCCCCGCAATGGCCCCCTGGGTCTCTACGCTTTTTGGCAGCACAGCGTGTACAGCGCAGTGCTGGTGGAACGCCTGATCAAACTGATGCCGCGCAAAAACCGGCCACTGCCAGGGCTGGGGTTTCTGGGCGGGCTGCTGCACAACTTCGGCGTACTGTTAACCGCCCACCTGTTTCCAGAGGAATTCGCACGGTTACAGCAGATTGTCAAAACCAATCCCGAGCAACCACGTACGAAATTGGAACGGCAAGCACTGGGCTCCGATCACACAGAAATCGGCGCTTGGCTGCTGCGCAGCTGGAACCTGCAAGCCGAGGTGCAGGTGGCAGTGTCCGAGCACCATAATGAACACTACAGCGGCATTCACGCTCCCTACGCTAGGCTCACCCTGATCGCAGACCGGTTGCTCAAACGCCAGAATGTCGGCGATGTGGACAGCATAGAACTGCCCGAACACATTCTCTCCTGCCTCGGTTTCAGCGCTGAAGACGCCGAAGAAGCACTGCTCCAGGTCATGGATGTGTCCGACGACCTCGATCAACTGTCTCAGCAATTCGCCGCCTGAGGCTACTCCGACGAAGGCCACCATCGCCGGTGATTGTTCACCGACCAGCCTGCTGTCATCACGTATACTACGCTGCCATCTACGACCGGAAAACCAGCCCTTGTACTTGGCCGCCCTTTAAATAAACCCATAAAAATGGAAACACGACATATGACCGGGACACGCTTTTCACTCGAGGTTCAACCCATTCTGCCCGCTAAACTGGCTCGCCTCGAAGAACTGGCCAACGATCTGCTGTATACCTGGGACCGCAACGTACGCTCCCTGTTTTACCGCATGAGCAACACGCTGTGGGAAGAAGTCGGCCACAGCCCCAAAATGTTCCTGCGGCGAATCTCGCAAAAAACCCTCGATGCCGCGACCCAAGACCGCATTTTTATGGACGACTACCACCGCGCGTTGGCCAGCTACGACGCCTATCTAGGCCAGCCCATGCGCCCGGAAATCACCCAGCTGGACCCCCATCACGATTTGGTGGCCTATTTTTGCGCCGAATTCGGCCTGCACGAAAGCCTGCCCATCTACTCCGGCGGCCTGGGTATCCTCGCCGGAGACCACTGCAAGGCTGCCAGCGACCTAGGGATTCCCTTTGTCGCCATGGGGCTGCTGTACCGACAGGGTTATTTCACCCAGACCATCGACAACCAAGGCAATCAGCGCGCCCACTACGCCACCGCCGATTTCGCCAACCTGGCCATCCAGCCCGCCACCGATGAAAACGGGGAAGAGATCCGCGTAT
>JAADHZ010000075.1 GCA_013151575.1 Gammaproteobacteria bacterium | reverse complement strand
TTAGCCGCTTTTATATACAACGCTTCTGTGTGCTACTTTAACAACCATAATAATAAGCTCTGTTTCTTGAATTTCGTAAATAATGCGATACAGGCCCTGTCTTACACGATAACGCTCTTGGCCTGAGAGCTTAATGCAGCCTGCTGCTCTTGGGTCAGAACAGAGAAGCTCTACGCAATTTAAAATACGTTTTATATCTTTTTTTGGAATGTTACTGTTACGAAGGTCTTTTGCTACAGATTTCTTAAATACAAGGCTATATTTTGCCATGTGATTTTAAATCCTCTAGTAACTCCTCATAACTCAATGTTGATTCATTAGTTCTTTGAGAGAATGCGTTTAAATCTTCCTGGTCTTCGCTCAGGGCAACACGAACAGCCTCGTTAACCACCTCGGATACAGATTGGTGGGTGGTTGCAGCTTTAATTCTTAGTGCTTGATGAATCTCCGTTTCAAAGTAAACGGTAGATCTTTTTGATAATTCGCTCATATGACTATACCTCGCTTATGTGGAGAATAGCGCTATGACGCTGTAACGTCAAGGCGTTTTTTGCGACTAACGACCGGCATGAGGGGCGGAAGCGAAGCGGGCGTCCCTCTCGATGCTTTTGTGTACGCCCAGCATGGGCGTGACTAATGAGGTGAAAGTCCTCTGTGGGAAGATCAAGTCGAACACCGTGTTGTTAGTAGACTAATCATCATGAATAGTAGTTAGCTGTTCCTTTTCCTCTTTGCTCATTTTCTTTCCCGTTTCATATGTTTTTGGCTCAATATGTATTCTAGGGCCTTAACCGAGCAGCAGTTGAATCAGTGAATTTAATACAGCCTTACCTCGCTTACGTAGGTTATGAACATACTCGAAAAAACCAAGATAGTTAGGCAGTTTTTCTTGTGAAATACCACGATGTGGCCTTAGCCAAGACCGAAGCAGTGACCAAAAAACCTCCATGGTATTAAATTACCTCCGGCAGAGCCGGAGGTTTATTGGGTGACGCCCTCAAAGGGCTAAAGTAAGCGCCCAAGGCGCACTATATTCCAAGCCTGAATTGATCCCGTTGCTTATCAGCTTTTTCTTGATTTCGAATATATTCAATCACCATTGTGTCATCAAGACCTACTGTTAAAACAACATAACCTCGTGCCCAAAAATGTTCACCCGTGAAGTTTTTCTGCCGTCCTTTAAATTTTCGGTCTATCGATATCGCGCTTTTTCCTTTCAAATAACCAACAACATTCGAAACCGAATATTTTGGCGGAATACTGAAAGTGCGCGTTACCGTAGTCTCGGTAAAACCTATGTGAGTCTCCCCAGCAAAGCTGGGGGGTTTACCCACTTTAATTAAGGAACGGAAATTAAATAACTCATACAATTGACATCCCTGCTTCAGCCCGTCTTCGCCCGTTTTTCAATCGTAAAAGCTCGAAATAAGAGCGACTATTCCTGCGTTTTTACTCAATCAGAACGAACAAATACGGACCAAATCAGAGCGCCACTTATATAAGTTATTAAATTTCCGTCCCTAACTGATGTTACGCAGTAGCACTCTTGAGCCGTTGCAACTCCTCGAAAGCCAGCCTGATCGCTTTGATGTAAAGCGTGCTCTTTAACGCGAACGTATTGGTCTTTTGCCTGATGCTTAAACACTCTAATCGGGCAGCGGCATAGAGCGACATAAAAATGTGGTTGCCCTGCGTCTTGACCACCTTCGTGGGTGATTTCGCCAATGCCGTATTTGACTTGATGTTTTTATGAAATACTTCGACTTTCCACCGTTTTTTGTAGGTTGTCTCAAGAGTTGTTTCCGTTGCGTCTAAATCATTGCTGATCAGATAAAGGGTTCCCGTGCTGTCATCTTTGTTTGTAAAAACCTGGCGATGTAAAAGCACTGGAAATTCCAGACCTTTCACCCATCCACGAACGAGCTTTTCTGACCATTCCAATTCATCAATACGAACGTAACGACCTTGCTGCTTGTCAGCTAAAGTCAGTGCCACCAGGCGATTGCTTTTCAACGCCAGAATGAAGTGCTTTTTCAGCTTTTCATAGATAAATCGCATGTTTTCGCTGGATGAAAACTAGCTGTCAGCCAAGACATAGCGCCATTTGATCTGGTTTTGGCGGCAGCTCAGCAGCTTGAACCGTATCGTCGAAAATAAGTACGCCCGACTCATCTTCTATTTCTCGAATCTCCCCCTTGAGCGCCTTACAGCAGAGATCTTTGGACGTGTCATCTTTTTTAGACAGAAAACGGCTCACTTGGTCATGGCTGATACGCCCATCTAACATCTCCGACAATCCAGTGGCCGTCGTGGCGCTGAACGAAGTCAGCAAATAATCCGTATAGAGGTCAAATATTTCGCTGTTATTCATCCCATTATCATAACGAAAATTATCGAATGCGCGTAACATCAGTTATTAAGAGAAACGAGAAAAATTGCCAATACTAGGTTTTTTGCCCACTTTGAGAACATTTTAGACAAGCAAAAACATGGCTTACCATAATTTTCCTACCTGAGCAGTTACAAAATGACACTGATAGAGCGACACCGTTTCCCAGCATTTTGAGCCTCTGTTGAAGAATCATCTGGAACGGGTGATGGCAGTTCATGAGCAGGATCTTGCTGCGGAATTTGGCACGATTTATTTGCCCTGGGCGTTGGCGCGCAAGTATCCGAATGCGGAAACAGAATGGAACTGGCAATACGTTTCCCCTAGCCGGAAGCTGGCGGAAGATCCTCGCAGCGGGATGACGCGGCGACATCATGTGGGTCAATCGGTAAAATAAACATCCTCACCCCAAGGGACGAGGTATTTAGAGGAATTCGCTCATTTCGCGGCAAGCTTCGAGGAATTTAACCCGAAGAAATTAAAGAAACAGCATTTAAGGTCAGAGCTCTTTAACTTCGCTTGCCCGGCCGGGCAAGCGAAAACAACAAATAACACTATAAAAAAAATGGTTTTTTGTGTAAGTTGTGATCACTGTCGCACAAACTGCGAGATTCGTGTCACGCCATGAACTCCATCATTGGCCGATGATCAGATTGTGGGCAAACCAGAAAAATAAAAACACGCAGCCCAAGTAGTCCAGTTCGGTGTCACGTCCCCGGGAATTTTGGTTGACGGCACGGGACTGAACACGGAGCTTGGAGTTGCTGAAGCCGTTATTTAGGGGTTCGTAAAATGAAATTATTTAGTGCCCGCACGAAAACCCATTAACCATATGAATATCAATATGTTTTTCTATACATTAAGCAACGAAGTTTTAAGGGTATCAGCTAATCAGAAATTGTTAATTTGATCATAATAGCTGTATATGCGTTTAGCATGAATCGAGCTTTATCAGACCCAGCTTTTTAAGCAAAAACTTCGTTTGCGAAAAACACGATAAATCAAATATATTTCAATATGTTATGAGTTTTCGGGCGAGCACTATTTAAGCTGGATATTATGACCATGTTGGCACTGGTTGTGGCGTTGGGTGTCGCCGCAACCGCAACCATGTCAACCCAAGCTGGCGATTCCCGATCGGTGGAAAACGTTGCCAGTGTGTCGGCGCAGCCGTTGAATGCCGCGCAGATTGTTCGGCCCTAATCTTTCCGCGCATCTCTCTGTGCAAGGATGGGGCGAAGCCAACGCCGGTACAATACATCCGCCGCCTGCTGGAGTTCATCTATTTTACGCCCCAGCTCCGTGGTCATCTCGGTGCGGCTTTGTACCGTTGCGGATGGTTCACGCAGCTCTTCCTCATATCGTTCGGCCCATTCCTTCACCATGTCCGCTGTCATTTCCACGTGGCATTGCAGTGCCAGGGTGTTGCCAATGACAAAGCCTTGATGACGGCAGTGTTCACTGTGCAGGATGGCCTGTGCACCAGGCGGGATGGAGAAGGTTTCTCCGTGCCAGTGGAACATCAGGTTTTGTTGGGGTAGGGCCGCCAGCCAGTCGTTTGCAGCGTCACCCGCAGTTTTTTCCACAATGAACCAGCCGAGCTCTTTCACCGGATTGGCGCGGATGGTTCCACCCAGTGCGCGGGAAATCAACTGCCCCCCTAGGCAGTGACCCAGCACGGGTAGGCCAATGTCCACGGCATTTCTGATGAGCTGCATTTCCTGTGCTATCCAGGGTAAATCGTCGTTGACGCTCATGGGGCCCCCCATGAACACCAAGCCGCTTACGTCGTCGATTTGTGGTGGCGGTGTCTCACCTTTGTCAATGCGGACCAGTTGGTACGGAATGTTATAGTGCGCCAAGATGTCAGCGAAATGGCCTGGCCCTTCACAGGCGATATGGCGAAAAATGCGGATAGGTTTTATGTCGAATTTCATGTCAGTTTCCCGAGGTTTTCCACGCAGGCTGCACGGTGACCGATGGTGGGTGATTTGGGGGCTGGGGCTGATGTTATCAGGCTTTGTCTCTGTGTGTTGGGCGGCCCCGGCGACGGAGGCGGAGGCGGACACCGATATGCCCGTCCAGCGACAAATACAGTTGCAAGGCATCCTGGGGGAAAAGGCCGTTTTGTTCGTCGATGGCGAGCGAAAAATGGTGTCGGTGGGTAAGCCACCGTTTCGAGGGGTACGGCTGCTGCGTGTATTGCCCGATGCGGTTGAGGTGAATGTGGATGGGCAGCCCCGGCGTTTGACCCTGGGCGGGAATCTATCGGTTTCCGGTCCCATTAAAGTCCGGGAGTCGGTGACCGTGACGGTGCCACGGGACAAGTCCGGCATGTATTCTTCCATCGGCAGCATCAACGGCCTCACGGTGAAAATGCTGGTGGACACCGGCGCCAGCACGGTGGCCATGAATGAGGGCCATGCCCGACGGCTGGGTGTGGACTATCGTGTGCGGGGCCAGCCGGTGTACGTGGGCACCGCCTCCGGTGTGGCCAGGGCCCACCAGGTCAACCTGAAGAAGGTGACACTGGGGGGCATTACGCTACGCAATGTGCCTGCGGTGGTAATAGAGGGACGCTTTCCCGTGCAGGTCCTTTTGGGCATGTCTTTTCTCGGCCAGTTGGATGTCCAGCATCAAGGCACATTGATGCGCCTGAAAAAAACCCGTTAAACGTCCACAACAATACCTACCACCTTTCTGTGGTGCGGCAATCGTCTCCAGCTAAAGTTTGTCAATCTTTGCGTCGCTATTCAGTTAACCCTGGGAAATCTAGGTACTGTATTACCCAAAGTCAGACGGCAGTCAGTGCGCGCAAATCAAAGGATGGAAGTACACCGTGGACAAGAAAAAGGGCTCTTTCCCAAAACTGTTCTGGCCGACGCTGCTGTTGCTGCTGGGCGTTAGTGCGATCTGGGTCTGGCCTGGGTTTGTTAGCGCACTTATTTCTTTGTTGGTCATCTCCATTGCCTGGGCGCTGAGCCTAGCTGCCGCACGGGTTGACGGTGTGTCGGCTAATACGCAACACGATCAGGGCAAGAATGATGACAAGCAACTGACCCGAAGTTTTGAAGCATTGAACGAGAGTATGCAGTCGGAGCTGAAAACACAATTTGATTTGTTGCAGGGCGAACTCAGTCAGATGCAGCAGATACAGGGAGAGGCCATCGTCGGCCTGGTGGACAGTTTTACAGGATTGGAGGGACAGGCTCGTGGCCAGGAAAAACTGGTGCGCGCACTGGTTGAGCGCCTATCCGCAGACTCGGAAAAAGGAGGGGGCATTGGCGGGTTAACACGTGAGGCGGCCCAGCTCATTCAGATGTTTGTAGAGAGCATTGTGACCATGAGCGAGGGCAGTGTCGAACTGGTGAGCGTGCTCAATGACATGAGCGAACAGATCACCGACGTGGAAAAAATGCTGGGTGAAATCGACGGCATCAGCTCCCAGACCAATCTGCTGGCATTGAACGCCGCCATTGAAGCCGCCCGAGCGGGTGAAGCCGGGCGGGGTTTCGCGGTGGTGGCCGATGAGGTGCGCGCGCTGTCGCAACGCAGCCATCATTTCAGCGACCAAATTCGCAAGCAATACGGACAAACTCGTGAAAGCATGGAGCACGCCAGCAGAGTAGTAGGGAAAATGGCCTCGCGTGATCTGGATATCACCCTACACTCAAAGGACAGGATTGGCGAGTTAATCAGGGAAGTGGATAACGTCAACAATGGTATGGCCAGCAAACTTCGAGAGGTTTCCGATATTTCTGAAGGCATCAGCAGCAGTGTGGCCATTGCCGTGCAATCACTACAGTTTGAAGACATGACTCGGCAATTGGCGGAACACATCAGTTTACGCATCACGACACTACGCGATTTTTTACGACAGGCGGATACCTTGCGTAGAGAGCTGCTGGAAATACCTGCCGAAGCGCGTAACCGACATCTTCAAGATTCCCTGGTGAAGCTTCGTATGGAGGTGAAAGAGGCGCCGGTATCCAGAGCGTCTGTTGCCTCCTCCGGTCAGACACCAACAAACATGGACGATAGTGTGGAATTGTTTTAGCCAAGGAGATAGGCATGGCCAAGATACTGGTAGTGGATGATGAGCTTCAAATTCGTGTGATGCTCAAATACATGCTGGAGCAGGATCAGCATGACGTGATAGAGGCACAAAACGGCACCGACGGCTCTCGATTATACCGAGAGACCCAGCCGGATCTTATTATCACCGATTTGGTGATGCCGGAAAAAAACGGTATCGACATGTTGCTGGAATTGAGAAAGGACTTTCCCGCAGTGTGTGTGCTGGCGATTTCTGGAGGTGGCGGCATTACCGGTGCCTTTGATTATCTGCCCATCGCAAAACTGGTGGGGGCATCCGACGTGTTAAGGAAACCGTTTGGAATGCAGGAGCTTCGTGAGGCCGTGCGAAAAGCCCTGGATGAGGCGCGTTGACTCCTTGTTATGCATGACAAAAATCTCGGCCTTTTGATTTCCCAACACAAGTGATGCGCTGCAAAATCGCGCATGGGGCAAGGATATGATTTCAGCGGCGCCGCCAATGGTCGATTCGGAAACCACCGTTCCGTACAACACGAATACCCTTCCTGGCCTGCGAATTCTGATCATTGATGACGATGAATTCCTGTGTCAGGAACTCAGACTCAGGCTTGAGGATATAGGGCACACCGTTGGCGTCGCGCGCAGCGGCGAGGAAGGGCTGGCCTGCGTTGATTCGTTTGGCCCCCAGCTGGTACTGGTGGACTGGCTGATGACCGGCATGGACGGGCTGGAAGTCTGCCGCGCCCTGCGAAAAAGTCGCCTTGGCCAACTACTGTACATCATGATGTTCACCCAGCATGACAACGAAGACCTGCTGGTGAACGCCTTCAATGCCGGTGCCGACGATTTTATCCCCAAACCCATCACTACTCGTGTTTTGCTCGCCAGAGTACGTGCTGGCGAGCGTTTAATACGATTGCAAGAAGAAGTGGAACGGGAGCGCCGTGAAGCTCATCGTTACCTGGATATTGTTGATGTGATCGTATTGGGTTTGAACACCCTGGGTGAAATCACCCTGCTCAATGGCAAAGGCTGCAACACGCTAGGGTATACCGAGCGAGAGCTGCTGGGGAGTAACTGGTTTCATACGGTTTTGCCCAAAAACTGTCGCGAACCCATTAAGGCGCTGTTTGACCATGCCGTATCGGGCAACATGAATAACTTAGGTTATTTTGAGACCCAGTTAGTCACCCGCACCGGCGAATATCGTTTAATCGCCTGGCGCAATAGTGTGATTTACGACGAGGGCACACTATCCGGATTTCTGTTTTCCGGTGAAGATATCACCCAAAAACGTCAGGTGGAACAGGAGCGGGAGCAACTCTCACAGCATCTGCAACAGGCGCAAAAAATGCAGGCTGTAGGTAATTTGACGGGTGGGATTGCCCACAACTTCAACAATATTCTTGCCAGTGTGATTGGTTACACCGAGCTGGCGCAGGAGGCGTTACCGGATTCGGGCGATAAAAACCTGAAATTATTTCTCGACAATATTCATGATGCCGGCATGGAGGCAAGGGGCCTGGTGGAAACCCTGATGTCATTTAGCCGGGGAGACGATGGTGGGCGCCAGGCAGTGTTATTACCACCGGTGCTGGATGACGTGGGGCGAATGCTTAAGCCGGTTTTGACTGCATCCATGCAGCTTCGCGTGCAGGCCTCCGAATCTGTCCCCAGGGTGCTCGTCAACCCTGAGCACATTCACCAAATGGTGACCAACCTGTGCATCAATGCCCGCGATGCGATGGGAAACACCGGGACAATAGAACTCTCCCTACTGCATCAACCGATGTTGTCTGCCACTTGTCACTCTTGTCACCAGCATTTTGAAAGTGAGTTCGTTGAACTGAGCATTAACGATCACGGCTCCGGCATTTCAAAAGAAGTGATTTCGCGCATGTTTGAACCCTTTTTCACCACCAAGGACGTTGGAAAGGGCACCGGCCTGGGGCTCGCCATGGTGCATGGCACCCTGCACGGTTATCAGGGGCATATTTTGGTGGAGTCGCGCCTCGGGGAGGGAACGCGGATTCGCCTGTTATTCCCGGTGGTTCGGAACGAATAGCGGCGATCAGCACGAGAGCCGTCAGCGGCTGATCATATTTTTTTCAATCAGCGCGTAAGCAGAATGATTGTGAATGGATTCAAAGTTTTCGGATTCCACAACATAGGCGTCAATGCGCGCATCCTGATTCAGGGCGGTAGCGATATCACGCACCATGTCTTCCACAAATTTGGGATTGTCGTAAGCCCGTTCGGTCACGTATTTTTCATCGGGGCGTTTCAGTAACCCGTAAAGTTCGCAGGAGGCCGTTTTTTCCACCACGTCGATCAAATCCTCAATCCACACAAATTTTTCGGTTTTTACCGAGATGGTGACGTGCGAACGCTGGTTGTGCGCACCACGATCGGAGATTTTTTTGGAGCAGGGGCACAGACTGGTGACGGGAATAACGACTTTTAAGGTGGTTTCATGGATGCCGCCGATACTGGCGCCAATGAACGTGACGTCGTAGTCCAGCAGGCTTTTCACCTCGGACACCGGTGCGGTCTTGTTCACAAAATAGGGGAATGACATCTCGATATGGCCGGATTCCGCCTCCAGCCGTTCCGTCATTTCCAGCAACATATCCTTGAAGGACTGCACTGAAATTTCGCGTTCATGGCGATTGAGAATTTCCACAAAGCGCGACATGTGCGTGCCCTTGAAATTATGCGGCAGATTCACGTACATGTTGAAATTGGCAATGGTGTGCTGCTCACCGCCGGAGCGATCGCGAATGCGCACGGGGTGGCGGATGTCTTTGATCCCCACCTTGTTGATGGGCAGCTGGCGAGTGTCTGCCGAATTTTGTACATCAGCAATGGTGGAGTCAGTCACGAACGTTCCTTTTTTCAATCTTCGGTATAGCGCACACAGGCGCGCTCAGTTTCCCACAAGGTGATGGCCTTGACGTGGATGCGTCCATTATTCAATGCGGCGGACAGGCCGGAAAAAATAAACGCTGCAATGTTTTCCGCTGTGGGGTTGGTCTTATCAAAGGGCTCGATTTCGTTGAGGTAACGATGGTCGAGCACATCGGTCAACTCACGCACCTGTCGACGGATCGTCTTGAAGTCGATGGCCATACCCACCTCGTCCAACCGGCGAGCTTCCACCTCGGCCTCGACTTTCCAGTTATGTCCGTGCATGCGTGAGCAAGCCCCGGGGTAATCTCGCAGAGTGTGGGCGGAAGCAAAATCGCTGACGACTTTCAGCGTGTACAGTGGAGACTTCGTGGGCATGGCGGCAAGCTGAATCCTGATTGAAATGCTAAGTTATTTCGGTGGCGGGCACAACCGGTTATCGGCCGGAGATTGGGGGCATTCAGTGGGCGGCAGCGCTGGCAGGTTGCCGCCGGGCCTCAATGCTGGCCTGGATGCCCGCAGCATCCAAACCGCAGAGGGCCAGTAATTCACTGTGGCCGCCGTGCTCCACAAAACGGTCTGGCAGGCCGAGGTTGATGATCGCCGTGCCGAGGCCCTGTGCCGCCAAATATTCGTTGACCGCACTGCCTGCACCACCAGCCACGGTGTTTTCTTCCACCGTCACTAGCAGTTCGTGCTGCTCGGCCATTTTCAACACCAATTCTTCGTCCAACGGTTTCACGAAACGCATGTTGACCACAGTGGCACCCAACGCCCGACCAGCGGCTTCGGCCGGGGCCACCATGCTGCCAAAGGCCAAAATGGCGATGTCTCGGCCCGAAAGGCGCAATTCACCTTTGCCCAACGGTAGGGTGGAGAAGCTGGCCTCTGGCGTCACGCCGGGGCCAACGCCGCGTGGATAGCGCACGGCGCTGGGGCCGTTGTGGCGAAAGCCGGTGTTGAGCATCTGTCGACATTCATTTTCGTCCGCCGGTGCCATCACTACCATGTTGGGCACGCAACGCAGAAAACTGAGGTCCAGATTGCCCGCGTGGGTGGGACCGTCGGCGCCTACCAGCCCGGCGCGGTCGATGACAAACATCACCGGCAAATTTTGGATGGCCACGTCATGAATCAGCTGGTCGTAGGCCCGTTGCAGAAAAGTGGAGTAAATGGCCACTACCGGCTTGAGGCCCTCGCAGGCCATACCCGCGGCAATCGTCACCGCATGCTGTTCGGCGATGCCAACGTCAAAATACTGTTGGGGAAATTGCTCGGCAAATGTCGTCATACCGGAGCCTTCACGCATAGCGGGAGTGATAGCGATGAGGTTTTTGTCCTGCGCAGCCTGGTCGCAGAGCCAGTCGCCGAACACCTGCGTGTAAGTCGGGCCGGTATTGCCAGTGGACAGCACCTCCTCGGCATCTGGGTTAAAGCTGCTCACACCATGGAAGGCACAGGGATTTTTTTCGGCAGGAGCAAAACCCTTGCCCTTTTGAGTGACCACGTGCAAAAACTGGGGGCCTTTCAGTGACTTCAGGTTGCCCAGGGTTTTGACCAGGGACGCGATGTCGTGTCCGTCGATGGGGCCGATGTAGTTGAAACCCAGTTCTTCAAACAAGGTGCCGGGAATCACCATGCCCTTGGCGTGTTCCTCCATGCGTCGAGCCAGCTCCCACATGTTAGGGATCTGACTAAGGACTTTTTTCGAACCCTCGCGCGCGGTGAGGTAGAGTTTGCCGGAGAGAATGCGCGCCAGATAATTCGACAGCCCACCTACGTTGGGCGAAATGGACATGTCATTGTCGTTGAGCACCACCAGCAGGTTGGCGTCCAACGAGCCAGCGTGATTGAGGGCCTCGAAGGCTATACCTGCGGTCATGGCACCGTCACCGATGATGGCGACGGCTTTGCGGTCCAGCTGTTCGTGCCGTGCCGCCAGGGCCATGCCCAGTGCCGCGCTGATGGAGGTGCTGGAATGGCCCACGCCGAAAGTGTCGTAGGGGCTTTCGCTACGCTTGGGGAAGCCAGACAGACCGCCCCGCTGGCGAATGCTGTGCATTTGCTCACGTCGGCCGGTGAGGATTTTATGCGGGTAACTTTGGTGGCCCACATCCCACACCAGTCGGTCATCCGGGGTGTTGAACACGTAATGCAGGGCCACCGTCAGTTCCACGGTGCCGAGCCCCGAGGACAAGTGCCCGCCCGTCTGCGCGACGGACCGAATTAAAAATGCGCGTAGCTCATCCGCCAAATCGCGGAGCTGGTGAAGCTGAACGTCTTCGGCGTTGTTAATGGTTTCCAGTAATGGGAACCGGCGTGACTCGGGCATGGGCGCGCCTGCGAATTGTGTGGTTCAGGAGGGTGGCCATCGAAGCCTCGGCCGCCTGTCGATGCTGATTTGTCAAATAAAGGGGCCGATTATATCAGCTCTGGCGGTGGATAATGTACCCGGCAATATCCCTGAGTGGCTGGCCCGCTTCACCCCAGCTGGCCAGGCTGTCAACGGCCTCCCGGAGCAGTTCATCGGCACGACGCTTGGCCTCGGCCATGCCCAGCAGGGCGGGGTAAGTGGCTTTGTCGCGA
>JAADHZ010000145.1 GCA_013151575.1 Gammaproteobacteria bacterium | reverse complement strand
GGCCGAACCCTTTCGGCTCACCCAGCTCAAGGTCGTTGACGCCATCGAATTTCAATAACCAGAAATCGTAACCCTCGGGGGCTTCGGCTTGTCCCGACACCACGTTGCCCTGTGCATCCATGGCGATGACGGCCTTGGGGCGCGCGCCGCCAGCGGAGGTACCCACACGCAGAAAAAACCATAATGGTCAAGTCTTTACTTATAGTATTTAATCGATCCCTACCTACTTTATAAAAAACTCGGCCGCAAGCGACCGAGTTTTAAGAACCCAACGGCTCCATCGTTTCGCGATAAAAGCGTGAAAAAAATTAGAGACTCTCTACGTTTATATACATCACAGAGATATCCCAAAAGCTGGATAGTATCGACTGGGGCAAGCCCCCGAGATTTACGCTACGCGGTTAAAAAGACTGGCAATTCATTCAAACTGTCGATGCTATACAGAAACTGTTTATGATGATTGATGCGCCATGCCTCGATAAAGTGGATTGGGCACATTGGCGATCTTCTGCTCATGCTTTTCCTCAGAGTAATGGCACTCTTGCCAGAGAAGTTTCTGCTTCCAGTGAAAAACATAAAACCGATAAAGGTGCGCTTGCGACGGTGCGCAGAGACTATGATTCTTTTTTGACCGATCTTGTCGCTGAAATCCGCCAGAGAAGCTATTCAATTCGAACAGAAAAAGTCTATGAGCTGTGGGTCTGTCGTTTTATTATTATTCAATAATGTCAAACAGCTTGGCGCCACTGAAATGGTTTAATTCCTTCAGCATCTTGCGGTGAATAGCGTGGCTGCGAGCACTCAAAATCAGGCGTTAATGGAATATCTTAAGGAAGTGCGACGACTGCACTTATTTCGCGTAAGGATTGGCCCCCACCGGCAAGGTCTGTTGCGGCATCCCACCCTGTAGTGCCGCCACTTGGGCCGGTGATACCAGTTCAATTTGCTGCAAGGTTTCAAGGGCGTTGATGCTGTCCGCAAGCCCTACCGGTTCATGAATACCCTGGCGCAGAAATTCGGTGAGGTGTGGAAACATGCCCATGGCTTCGTCCACCAGGGCGTCACTGCCGGGCTGATACGCCCCCACGCTGATCAGGTCACGATTTTGCCGATACAGGGAGTACCACTGCTTGAAACGGCGTGCCGCTTCCTGGTGTTCGGGGGTGGTGATCTCGGTCATGGCACGGCTGATGGAGGCTTCCACGTCGATGGCTGGGTAATGCCCCGCCTCGGCCAGCTCGCGGGACAATACTACGTGGCCGTCGAGAATAGCCCGCGCCGCATCGGCGATGGGGTCTTGTTGGTCGTCACCCTCGGTGAGCACGGTGTAAAATGCGGTAATAGAGCCGCCACCGGTATCGCCGTTGCCTGCACGTTCCACCAGTTGCGGAATTTTGGCGAAGACCGACGGTGGATAGCCTTTGGTGGCCGGAGGCTCGCCGATGGCCAACGCTACTTCACGTTGGGCTTGGGCGTAACGGGTGAGCGAATCCATTAACAGTAGTACATTCAGCCCTTGGTCGCGGAAATATTCGGCAATGCGAGTGGCTAAATTCGCCCCGTGCAGGCGCAGCACCGGTGCGTCGTCCGCTGGCGAGGCCACGACGACCGCGCGAGCCATGCCCTCGTCACCGAGGATATTTTCGATGAATTCTTTCACCTCGCGCCCGCGTTCGCCGATCAACCCCACCACGATCACGTCGGCGTTGGTGTAGCGGGTCATCATGCCCAGCAACACACTTTTCCCCACTCCGCTACCGGCGAACAAACCCATGCGCTGGCCACGCCCGACGCTAAGCAGGGCGTTGATGGCACGGATACCCACGTCGAGTTTTTCACAAATAGGATGCCGCGCCAACGGATTGATCGCGCGCGCGCTGATGGGCACCCGCTCGGTGGCGCAAATGGGGCCCTTGCCGTCCAGGGGATTTCCTGCCCCATCCAGCACCCGGCCTAACAGCATATTGCCGACCGCGACATCGTACACACGATCAGTGGGAATCACCCGCGCATTGGGCACGATGCCCTGCATGCGACCGGTGGGCATCAGAAACAGTTTTTCGCCGGAAAACCCCACCACTTCGGCTTCGATATCTTCGCCGTCCGGCCCTTCCACCAGACAGCGCGCCCCCACCGCCGCATGGCAACCCACGGCCTCCATAGTGAGCCCCACCATGCGGGTGAGATGCCCTTCCACCACCAGTTTCGGAGCTTCCACTTGCTGCCGAGCCCTCGCCAAACGACGCGCCCACCGGGCATCTCGGTTGGCGTTGGCGGAGATAGGATTGTTGCATTTTTTTTGTTTGGCCATCTTGTCGTCCTGTTAATTTCTTATCGTTATGCCGGACCTGTTCCGGCATCCAGAAATTTGTTTGAAACCGCTGGATGCCAGCCTGCGTCGGAACGACGGCTTTCGAGCACCAGAAATAGCGAGCTATTAGGCGAGCGGTTCCTACTATATTCACGGCACCGCCAGCCCCTCAGGCTCAGCGACATTGGCCTCCGCGCTCGAATCCTGCTCACGCTCACCCCCAAACAATTGCGCCACCACGGTTGCCAGCCGACGTTCCAGTGTAGCCTCCACCCGTGACGTTTCCGTGACAATACGGCAGTCACCCCGCTGCAAAGAGGGATCATCCATCAGTGACCAGTTGCGTTCGGCTTCGGCGTGCGCCAGCGCTTCGCGCATCAGCACCAAATCCTCTGGATGTAGGCTGACTTTCACCCCTCGTGATGCCACCGGTAACGCCGCCAACGCTTCGTGCACCACCGCCATCACTTGTCCGGGGTCCGCTTTCAGTTCCCGGCGCACCAGTTGCCGCGCAATGACCAGCGACAGGTTCATCAGCTCCTGCTCCACTTGTTCGTCGAGCTGCTGAAAAGGCTGTTGCAATTTCTGCAACAGATTGGCCATCAATGTTGCCGTGTTGCTGATCTCGGCCTCGCCACTGACCACCCCTTGTTGATGCCCCTTGGCAAAACCGGCGTCGTAAGCCTCTTTGTAGGCCTGTGCCTGAATGCGCTCAATATGCTCTGCGGTAAGCAGGCCCGAGGCTTTGTCGTGACGGGCGTCTTCCACGGCGCCAGAAACATCTTCCACCAGCGGAAGTTCCCAGGCGGAAAATTTCTCGGTCTGCGCTTTTTCGATGAGTTTTGGCATTAGATGAATTCCTCGCCCCCGGTGCCGCCCAAGGCGATATCACCCGCATCCGCCAGTCGGCGGGCCACGGCAAGAATTTCCTTCTGCGCCCCTTCCACTTCACTGAGCCGGACCGGCCCCTTGGCTTCGAGATCGTCGCGTAGCATTTCTGCGGCACGTTTGGACATGTTGTTGAATATTTTTTCCTTCAGGCTATCTTCCGCACCCTTGAGCGCGAGCACCAAGGATTCCGAGGAAATTTCGCGCAAAATGGTTTGAATACCCCGGTCGTCCACATCGTTGAGATTGTCGAACACAAACATGAGATCCTGGATGTTTTGTCCCAGATCAGTATCGACCTCGTTGATGTTGTCCATGATCTCGCCTTCCACGGAACTGTCCATGAAGTTGAGAATATTCGCGGCTGCCCTAAGCCCACCAACACTGGAGGATTTCACGTTGTTACTGCCGGAAAATTGTTTTTCCATGATATTGTTGAGTTCATTGAGAGCGGCCGGTTGAATGCCATTCAGCGTTGCGATGCGCATCAGCACATCCACTCGCACCCGGTCTGGAAACAGCCCCAGTATCTCCGCCGATTGGTCCGCATCCAGATACGACAGCACGATAGCGATAATCTGCGGGTGTTCCAGACGGATGATTTCTGCTACCGCGCGCGGGTCCATCCATTTGAGGGTCTCCAGCCCTTTGGTGTTGCCCCCCTGGAGAATGCGATCGATGACGTTGTCGGCCTTATCCTCACCCAGGGCTTTTTTCAACACAGAACGCAGGTACTCATCGGAACCCAGGCCCAGCCCGGTTTCGTCCTGCACGGTGATGCAAAATTCCTTCAATACCGCTTCCACCTGGCTTCGCGAGACATTCTTCAATTGCGCCATAGCGGTGCCCACACTCTGCACCTCCTTCGGGTCCATGTGCTTGAGCACCTCGGAGGCCGACTGCTCCCCAAGTGACATCAACAAGATTGCCGCGCGATCAACGCCGCGCTCGTCTCCTGACTTATCCGCCATCAGACGCCACCCAATTTTTTACCACTTGCGCCACCAATTTTGGGTCCTGTTCCACGGCCTTGCTTGCCGTGAGCATGTTCTGTTCATAACTGCCGGGGCCGCCAATGGCCGGCACTTCTCCACCGGACTCCAGCGTCAATTTATCCTCCGCCATGGCGACCTCCTCTTCTTCTCGCTTGGCTTGAATGGCGGCTAAAGCGGCGGGCTGACTGGCCAGTGATTTCAACACCGGTTTCAACACCCCGAAAAAAATTACTAACACCAAGATGCCGCCCAACAGTTTTTTCACCAGATCCTGCACCCAGGCCTGCTCCCAGATGGGGGGCTCCGGCAGGGGCTCCTCGGCGGCGGGCACAGTGAACGCGGAATTCATCACATTCACAGAGTCACCCCGCTGGGCGTTAAAACCCACGGCTTCCCTGACCAGCCCCGTCAGCCGATCCAGCTCCTCCGGTGTGCGCTGGCGACGGGTGACAACACCGCTGTCGTCCACGGTGACCTTATCGTCCACCAACACCGCCACCGATAGCCTGTGCAGTCTCCCTGGGGCGAAACGAGTGTGGCTGATGGTTTTGTCCAGTTCGAAATTTTTGATTTCGCGCCGATTGGTGCGCCCCATGGGAGTCCCGGCCTCCGGAGCGGCACCGGGCAAGGTTTCCGGTGCGCGAGCCAAGCCGGGAGGTTGGTTGCTCAGGGCTCCCGGCACGCCGCCTTCGGCACCACCACCGCTGGACTGTTCGAGTGTCAATTGGTTGCTGCGCAGCGCCGAGGTGTCTGGGTTGAAACTTTCCTGCGTCTGCTCGCTGATGGTGAAGTCGATATCCGCCGTGACCTGGGCGCGAACGGCCTGGGCCCCCAGCATGGGTTCCAAAATGCGTTCGATGCGCTCGGTCAGGCTGCGTTCGACACGCTGGGTGTATTCAAACTGCGCGCCGGACATGGCCATTTGTCGGTCAGTCTGGCCATTGGTCAGCAGCTTGCCCGTTTGGTCCACCACCGTCACCTGAGCCATTCCCAGATTGGGCACGCTGGAAGACACCATGTGTACGATGGCGGCCACTTGGCCCGGTTCCAGGCTGCGGCCGGGAAACAGATTGACGGTGACCGAAGCGCTGGCTTTTTTGCGATTGCGCACAAACACGGACTGGCGAGGCATAGCCAGATGCACACGCGCATGTTTCACATTATTCAGGCTGGAAACCGTGCGACCCAGCTCCACTTCCAGTGCCCGATGGAAACGCGCCCTTTCCATAAATTGCGAGACACCAAAGCCGTTTTTTTCATCCAAAGCGTCAAAACCGGCGCTGACACCCTTGGGCAGGTTCATGGATGCCAGCTTGATGCGGGCCTCGTAAATATCCTTCGCAGGCACCAGCACCGCACCGGTGGTGTCATCCAGCTTGACCTTGATACCACTGGTTCGCAGTGCGTCCATCACAGCGCCGACATCCTGTTCTTCCAGTGCGCCGTACAACACGCCGTAGCTGGGCGCCCAGGACCACAGCCCCACCGTGACGCCGATGGCCAGGCTGGCTGCGAGCCCGATCATTATTCCGATTTGTCGCAGGGCGCTCAAACCGCCCAGCCCCGCCAGTCCCGCTGACATTTCTTCGGCTTTTACCAATGCCATAATGCAACCCTTAGTTTTCCGTTGTGCCTAAATTACTGTTACCAAACACATCACACCTGCATCGCCATTATTTCCTTGTAAGCACTCAACAGTTTGTTGCGCACCTGCATGGTGGCCTCGAAGGCGATGCCAGCTTTTTGTTTGGCCACCATCACCTCCGCGAGACTGATGCTGCTGTCACCCATCACAAATGCGTCCCCCAGTCGCCCAGAGGTTTTTTGCAGGCCGTTGACGCTGTCGATACTCTGCTTCAGCAGGGAGCCGAAATCCCCCGAAACACCATTGGTCACAGGGCTGGCCGGTTGCCCCTCGGCCGTAGCGGCCATGGCGCGCATTTGGGTGAGTAGTTGGCTGGTGTCGATGGTATTGTTCATGTTGTCACTCCTGCCGGTGCTCTCGAACAGCAGTGTGCAAGTAGCTGTTTTTTGAGAGCAGTTTAGAAAAAATAACGCAAAAATTAGGCTGCGCTAACGCCGTAACGCCCAGGCACAGCCATGCCCAGCTCGCGCATGCGCGCCAGCTTGTAGCGTAAGGTGCGTTGGCTAATACCGAGTTTTTCCGCCGCGCTCTGACGATTGCCGTGGCCTGCTTCCAGCGCCGCTAGGATGCGGCTGTACTCGTGGTTTTTCATTTCGTCGCCGAGGCTTTGCGTATCGTCGGGCGTTTCCGCCGTCAGCGTGTCAGCGGCCACCGGGCGAACTGAACAGGTATCCAGCACTTCAAACTGAATATCAGCGGCGTCAATATGGGCACCGTTTCGTAGAATCAAGGCACGTTGGATGACGTTATCCAACTCCCGCACGTTGCCTGGCCAACGGTGGGCGAGCAGCCGTTCCCGCGCCGCCGGGCTAAGTTCTGGCGTACCCCGACTGTCACTGCGGGCATGTTTGTCAATCAGGCGTTGCGCCAGGGGCAGCACATCATCACGGCGTTCCCGCAGGGCTGGAATCTGAATGGGAAACACGTTAAGTCGGTAAAACAGGTCTTCGCGGAAATGTCCTTCGGTGACCGCGTGGCGCATATTGCGATTAGAGGTGGCAAGCACCCGCACATCCAGCTGGGTTACAGTTTGGCCGCCAAGGCGTTCCACTTCTTTTTCCTGCAATACCCGCAGTAGCTTGGCTTGCAGCGCGGCGTCCATTTCGGAAATTTCATCCAGCAGCAGGGTGCCGCCCTGGGCCTGTTCAAACTTGCCAGGGCAGGCTTTGTAGGCCCCGGTAAACGCGCCTTTTTCGTAACCGAACAGGGTTGCTTCCAGCATGTTTTCTGGGATCGCGGCGCAGTTAATGGCGATGAAGGGCTGGTCGGCACGGGGCGAATGACGGTGGATGTATCGTGCCAGCACTTCTTTGCCGACACCGCTTGCGCCGGTGAGCATCACGGTGGCGTCGCTGTCGGCCACCCGGCGCGCCAGCTCGCCCAGTTCGCGGCTACGGACGTCCACCGCGACCATGTCGTCACCGTCGCTGGTTTGCGGGTTGAGGTAACGCCCCACCATGGCGGCCAGCACTTCCGCCTCAAAGGGTTTACTGAGATAGTCCACCGCACCGTCGCGCATGGCCTCCACCGCCATTTGAATGGAGCCGTAAGCGGTCATCAGCATCACTGGCAACTCGGACCAGCGGGCTTTTATCTGCTTGAGCAAGGTGTGGCCATTCATGCCGGGCATTTGAATGTCGGTAATCACCAAGTCGATGGATTTTCGCCCCAGCAGGTCCAACGCCCGGGCGCCGTTGTCAGCGGTTTCAGTGGCGTAACCCGCCAGGCTCAGGGTGTCACAAAGTGCCGAGCGCAACTCGGCGTCATCTTCCACTACCAGTACGACTGCCTGATTCATACAACCTCCTGCTGTGCGACCGGTGCGTGGTCGCTGAATGCGCCCGGCGTCTGCGCCGTCGGGGCCGTGTCCGATGCCTGCACCAGGGGCAGTTGCACCACAAATACCGAACCCCGAGCACCTGCGCCGGGGCTTTCCAATCTCACGCTACCGCCGTGGGAACGGGCCACCGCCTGCACTACGGCCAGGCCCAGGCCGGTACCGTCGCTGCGGGTGGTGAAAAAGGGCTGAAAAAGTTTTTCGCGAATATCTTCAGGAACGCCGGGGCCGTCGTCGGCCACCGTCAGGTCTACGGTGCCGCACACTCCGGGCCGGGCTTGGAGACGAAGCGTGCCGCCTTGCCCCATGGCCTGAATGGCGTTGTTGGCAAGGTTCAACAGCGCGCTGTGCAGAATGCGGAAATTAGCTTTCACCGCGATGGGCGTGGGGTCACAGTCCAGGCAAACGTCGATGTCACGCTGGTCACACACGGCAGCCACGGTGTTGGCCAGTTCCACCAGCAGGGTGCGAACGTCGATGACATCACCACCGCTGTAACCACTGCGGGAAAACATCAACATGTCATCGACTAACGATTCCAGTTGCCCCAGCTGAGCCACCACCTTACTGACAATCTGGCTGCGCTTGCCCGGTTCCAGGCTG
>JAADHZ010000030.1 GCA_013151575.1 Gammaproteobacteria bacterium | reverse complement strand
ACACCAAAAACTCTGCGCCTCTGTGTCTCTGCGACCTCTGCGTGACAAACACTGTGTTTTTTTGTTTCCATATTCTGTGGCACACACTGAACCTCTAAACCTTAATTCGCCATGGGTACTGGCTGCCCAATGCTGACTTGACGGATAAAAAACAGGCATACATTTCTTAACTTAATGGCATTGGATCGCCCCCCCTTCAATCAATATCCTCGGCAGGCCAGGTTTCACGACGGCAGATGCCTGACATTTGACACCACCTACACGTTTTTTCATCTCCCCATGCAGTGACCGGTGTGCCATTGTTCATGGCGCTGAATAATTCCGACAAGCGTTGCCCCACTTGTAAGGTGAGACTGTTTAAGCTGTCGTGCTCTAGCATTCCCCGAGTTTCTACTTTGCCGTTGTCCAGCGCGAGATAAGCCACCTGGCTTGGCAGCGCGCCGCCCGCTTGTTGCGCCAGTAGTGCATAAAACGGTAGCTGGACGGCTTCGCCCGAGAGCACGTCGGCATCCTTCGGTATCGCACCGGTTTTGTAGTCGATGATGCCCAGGCTCTGGTCGTGGAGTTTGTCGACACGATCCAGCCGCCCGTTCAGGGTTAGCGAGCTGCCTGCGAAAGCCGTGTTGACGTCGACTTCCGTGCGCTGCACTCGCCATTCCTGCTGATGTTGCCATTGCCAGTCGATGTAGGGCGGAATGAGTTCCAGCCAGCGCCTTAGCCAGCCTCGGTGCAAAAAATTGTCTTCCAGGTCTTGCGCGAACACGGCCTGTGCGATGGATTCCAGACACTGGATGGCATCGTCGCGGCAGGCGGGTTCCAGCACACGATCGAAGGGTCCTGGCAGGTCCGGCACGTCGGCGTGGAAGGCTTGCAGGCAGCGATGGACGCGCTCACCGTAGTCGGATTTTTGCAGCATGTCGCGGATGCCCTCCGGTGCTTCTAGCCCCAGGCAGCGGGCGGCGAAAAACTGGTAAGGGCAGTCGATGAGCTGTTGGTAACCGCTGGCAGACACACGCTCAGGAATCAGCCCGGGTTGCGGCACCACGGAGGGTTGCGCCACGGTGGTCTGCGGCAGGGGGTGGTCGTTGCGGGTGACTTGGGTGTTTGCTTGCCCGACCCAGTGGGCGAAGTGGCGATCGACCAGATCACTGTCGTAGGCAATGTGATGAAAGGATTGCAGGCGCTCCAGCCACGGGGAATTCACCACGTCTTCGCCGTCCTGCTGTTTGCGGCGACTAATGAAGATGGCGGGCGCGGATTCCAGCAGGCGGCGGAATGGGTAAAAACGCGCGGACAATTGTTGCGCACGGCTGGACAGCCCTAAGGCTTGGCGCACACCGTCGTTAAAAAAGGGCGAGACGTCCGGGCTACCCGGCAGATATTCCCGTTCCGCTCCGGCCACAATGAGCGCGTCAAAATGACACAGGCTGCTTTGCGCTAGGCTCATTAATTGCACGCCGCGGGTATCGCTGGATGGTTGGAAATTGAAGCGTTCCAGCGTGCGCCCCAGCCAGCCACGAAATTCGTCCCAGCGCATGCGCAGGCTGGCATTGTCAGCCGCCGCTCGCATTTGGCGTATTTCTTCCAACACCCGCTGTCCGGCGGCATCGTCCGACAAGGATTTTTCCAGCCCCAGCGCGGCCAGGCTCTGTTGCAGTGCATCGAGGAACGCGGCGGGCGGATGGGTTTTGTCTCCCAGCAGTGGCAGCAGAGGGGCTGCGGCATCGCCCACGATGGCTAACAGCGAGTGGATAGTGTCGTAGGGCGCGGCCAGCTCCGGGGTCAGACGCTGTTGGCGGTACTGCACATGGGTGCGATAACGCGCCAGGCCACGGCCGATGTTTTCTTTTAATATGATGCCCTGCTCAAATAAATAAACGCTGGACAGCAGCGCTTCCCGCTCGTGGTTGGGTAACAGAAAGGGCGACTTGAGTAGGTCTAGCAGCGGCTGGTGAGCGAAATCCTCCTCCACCGTTTCCAGCCAGCGTTCCAGCGTAGCCGCAGCGCTGGTGGTGGACAGAGCCCAACCGGCGGCATCCTGCAATTCGATGCCGGCACGTTCCAGCAAGGCGCGCACGCGTCGCGCCAGCCGCCGGTTTTCGGTGATGATGCCGATGTTGCGCTGGCCGGCCAGCCACCACAGCCGGGTCTGCAAGTCGATGGCCTGGGCCTCTTGTTCGGCGCTGTCGGCCTCGAACAGTCGCAGCCGGGCTGGCATCGGGCTGAGGGGGAAGCGACGAGCGAAATCACGGGCGCGTTCTTGCAGCGGGGCGGCTGACTCGCCGTTCGCGTGGAACACTGTTTCCAGGAATTGTCCGTAGTCATCCTGCGCGGGTGGGAATTCTGCCGTATTGTTCAGGCTCGCCAGAAAATCGCGGTTAGGGGCATCGGGATGGTAGTCCACCTCCGAGGCGGGCGGCTGGGCGCCCTGCAAAAAAAACGAAGCCTGCCCTCGTTCGAGCAGCCCACCGAGCCAGTCCGTCTCCACCTTTGAGAGCGCGTTGAAACCGGCGAAATAGCTGTGATGTCCCGGCCGAGCCAGCACCTCCGCACCGGTCGCCAACTGTGCCAGGTAGTGAATGTGTCGGTCGGTGACCTTGGTGTCCTGCATCTGTTGATGCCAGGCCAGCCATAGGGTGTGCACCAGTTTGGCCTCGCCCACCAGTGCATCGGTGTTGATGTCTGGCGCATTGTTGATGTGGTAGGCGTGGGTGAGTTGTTGAAGAAATTCCGCGAAGTCCGTCGGCAAACGAATATGCCGGGCACTCAATTCGTCAAACAGCTTCAGTAGGCTGTCGGCCAGCGCCCAGGGGCTGCCCTGCCCGTACAGATAACTGTGCCCACTCAGGGCCTCCACCAGCAACAGCTCACGTTGATGCTCGGTGAGCACCGGGCGGGTATCGCCTTCCTGCGTGCTCACCCAGTGGGCCAGAGTGTCGATCTCCGGACCCAGCAGCGCGCCGTGGCCCTGGGCCTGCGCGGTTTCCAGCAAAATCGCGCGCAGCTGCCGCACCGCCTGCGGTGATGACAGCAGCACGGTGACGTCGCTGAGGTCCGGCAAAGCATGGTGGGCGGCGATGTGCGTCGCCAGTTGCGACAGTAGATCGGCCCCGTAGGGCAGCACCGTCATAGCGGCGTGCGGCTTTCCGGGCATAGCCGGGTTAGCGTTCCAGATGTTTCAGTTTTCCCGCGATGCCTTCCCACTCCTTGGCATCGGCGGGGGCGTCTTTCATCTCGGTGATCACGGGCCACTTTTTCGCCAGTTCGGCGTTGAGCGCGATGAAGGGTTCCTGGTCCGCAGGTAGGTCATCCGCAGAAAGAATAGCGCCGATGGGGCATTCAGGTTCGCACAGGGTGCAGTCAATGCACTCCTCAGGGTCGATAACCAGAAAATTGGGACCTTCATAAAAACAATCCACGGGGCAGACTTCCACACAGTCCGTGTATTTGCACTTGATACAGTTCTCGGTGACGACGTAAGTCATATAGCGCTCCTGCTGAATGTCGTTTGTTCGGAGACCATTCTAATGGCAAACGGTGCTAGCAGGCGAGTGAAGGGGTGTTTATCACCTGATGATTTGATTCATGCGACAACGCCCTGTTGTGTTCATGTTCGGTGTCGTAACATGCTGGCTTTCATTGTTGATAGTGCAGGCAAGCTGCGGGTGTTGGCTCCCGCTCAGGTCAGGTGGTGGGTTTGGTCTTTTCGCCGCTCTGTTCTTCAGTTTCGCCCCGTTCGTATTCGCTGATCTCCGCCATGGTCTCGGTCATCCAGGCCTCCACCTCCCTGCTGATGTCCGCGGCCTTTCTCCCCTGGGTCTCCACCGGGGGGCCGATGACAACCTGGATAGTGCCGGGTTTTTTGACGAACTGGTGTTTCCCCCAAAATTCACCGGCGTTGTGGGCCACCGGCACCACCGGGTAACCGCTGCGTTCGGCGAGTATCGCACCGCCCAGGCCCCAGCGTTTGCGTTCACCCGGGGCGATGCGCGTGCCCTCGGGGAATATGGTCACCCAGATGCCTGCCTGCAATCGCTTGATGCCTTGGGAGACAATGCTGTCGATGGCGCGGCGACCGGCCCTGCGGTCAATGGCGATGGGTTTCAGGGCCGCCATCCCCCAGCCAAAAAAGGGCAGCCACATCAGTTCGCGCTTCAACACCCACACCTGCGCTGGCAGGAATACTTGTAGGGCATAGGTTTCCCAGGTGGACTGGTGTTTGCTGTAAATGATGGCCGCACCCGAGGGAATATTTTCCTGCCCCCGCAGTTGGTAGCCGATACCGCACAGCAACCGCAGAGCACCCACCACTGCGACGGCATAGGTCCGGGCGATGGCGGAGCGTAGCGAAAACGGCGTTGGTAGGGCCAACACCAGCAGCAATGCAGTGATGAGTGTGGCGCCAACCATAAACATGCTGAATATCAGGGATCGAATAAAACGCATTTCTGGTTACTCCGGTTTTTTCTGGTCCTGGCCCACGTCCGCCGTTTCTTTCAACAGACTCTCGACGGCCGCAGCCAGGTCATCAAACACGGGCACGCCTTCCAGCCCCTCACCCCGGGCCAGGGTTCGTTGGCCCTTGCCGCTGCGCACCAGCATGGGGCGGGCGCCCACAGCCCGGGCGGCCTCTAAGTCACGCAGGGAGTCGCCGATCACCGGCACACCGGCCAATGGCAGGCTGAATCGCGCGCTGATCTGCTTCAGCAGGCCGGGTTTTGGTTTGCGGCAGTCACAACCCTGGTCCGGCCCGTGGGGGCAATGGAAGATGCCGTCGATGTGGGCACTCCGTTCTGCCAATAGATCTTGCAGCTTGCGGTGCATGGCCTCGAGGGTGTTTTGATCAAACAAACCACGGGCAAGCCCGGACTGATTCGTGGCCACCGCAACGGTAAAACCCGCCTGTTTCAAGCGGGCGATGGCGTTGAGGCTGCCGGGCAGGGGTACGAATTCATCCGGCGACTTGATGAAGTCGTCGGAGTCCTCGTTAATCACACCATCACGATCCAGGATCACCAAACGCATTGTCAGCCTGCAAACTGCGGGATTCGGGAGCGCATTTTACATGAGGAGGGAATAAAAAACCGCGCACAAAAAAACCGGGCCCGTCAACGCGGCCCAGTTTTTTTCTTTAAAGGGTTATCGCCAATATTGGCGATAAATGCTAAGTCGTGGTCAGCCCACTGCCATGCAAATAAAGGCAAAACCAAACAACACCACATATAACAAAAGCGCCATGGTCATAGTCAATCTCCTTAGGAAGTTGGCCTAAAAGTCCAAAAAGTTATATCGCGGGACACAAAGTCCCCTCCGGGCGGAGCGGGTGTTGAAGGAGCCAATATAACCCTGCTGAACCAAAGGGAAGCCTAGACTATATATCCACTTCGTCAAGAAGGGAATTGGTGGGTTATTATTCGCACGGCTCCTGCGGTCAGCTGGGGGTTGCGCGGGGCGGAGAAAAATACGCCTTGTTAGAGCTTCTTGAATGTCATGACTAACCCTGCAAACGTGAAAGATCCGCCACTTGCAAAAACAGGCTACGCAGACGGGCCAGCAGGGCCAGGCGATTGTCGCGCAGGGTGGTGTCGTCCACCATCACCATCACGTGGTCGAAGAACCCGTCCACGGCCTCGCGCAAACCGGCCAGCCGGGTGAGGGCCTGCTCGTAATCACGCTTTTCAAACAGAGGATTTACCGTGTCCGACAGAGCTTCCAGCTGTTTGAATAACGCTTGTTCGGCAGGTTCCAGTAGTTTTTCCCCGGCCACTGCATCCAATGGCTGAATACCCTTTTCGTCGGCCTGACGCAGGATGTTGGAAATGCGCTTGTTGGCGGCCGCAAGGCTTTCGGCTTCGGGCAGGGACAGGAAGTGGTTCACCGCGCGCACCCGTCGGTCGAAATCAAAAGGCTGGGTGGGGCGCTGGGCTAACACCGCCTCGAACACCTCCGGGGTGACGCCTCGTTCCTGGTAGTAGGCACGCAGGCGGTCCATCATGAAATCAAATACTTGGCTGGCGACGACCGCTGGCTGCTGTTTTTTGTCCAGTTTGTCATGCAGCAGGTCAGCAGCCTTTTGCAGCGTGTCGGCCAGGTCCAGCGGCAACTGTCTTTCGATGATAATGCGCAGCAGGCCCAGCGCGGAGCGGCGCAGGGCAAAGGGGTCTTTGCTGCCTGTGGGCGGCTGGCCGATGCCAAAAATACCCACCACGGTGTCGAGTTTGTCGGCAATGGCGAGGGCTTGCCCCGTGGGGGTTGCAGGCAGCTCATCACCGGCGAAGCGCGGCATGTACTGCTCATCCATGGCTAGCGCCACTTCGTCCGGTTCGCCGTCCAGTGTTGCGTAATAGCGGCCCATGATGCCCTGCAACTCGGGAAACTCATACACCATCTCGGTCAGTAGATCACACTTGGCCAGATCTCCAGCGCGGGCGGCCCACTCGGCATTGCCGCCGATGTTGCTCGCCACGCGGGCGGCCAGTTGCGAGACTCGCGCGGATTTGTCGAACAGGCTGCCGAGCTGGTTCTGAAACACGATGGTTTTGAGCCGCTCGCGATGGGATTCCAGTGTGTGTTTGCGGTCTTGGGTCCAGAAAAATTCGGCATCGGCCAAACGCGGGCGAATCACTCGTTCGTTACCGGCACGCACGGTGTCGGGGTTGCTGCTGTCGATGTTGGCCACGGTAATGAAAACCGGCAGCAGTTTGCCGGCGTCGTCCACCACATGAAAATATTTTTGGTTGGCTTTCATCGTGGAAATCAGTGCTTCGGCAGGCACGTCGAGGTAGCGTTTCTCAAACTCACCCGCGATGGCCCGAGGCCATTCCACCATTGCGGTGACCTCGTCCAGCAGGGCCTCGTCGATCACCGCATTGCCGCCAAGCTTTTTCCCCGCCTCCTGCACCTGCGCACGCACCGCCTCGCGACGCACATCCAGCTCCGCCACCACGTGGCCTCTTGTTTCCAACAGCGGCGCGTAGGCCGTCGGCTCGGCGAGGTACAGGTTTTCGGGGTGGTGAAAGCGGTGCCCGCGCGTCTCGCGCCCGGATTTTACCGACAGAATCTCAGTCTCGATCACTTCGTCGCCGAACAACAGCACCACCCACTGCACCGGGCGCACGAACTGTACGTCAAGGTCACCCCAGCGCATGCGTTTGGGGATCGGTAATGTATCCAGCGCGGTGCGTACGATGTCCGGAATCAGCTGTGTCGTGGGCTGGCCTGGTTGCTCACGGCGAAACATCAGCCACGCGCCTTTATCGATTTCCTGTCGTCCCAGGTCATCCACCGCCACGCCACAGGAGCGGGCAAAACCTTCGGCGGCCTTGCTGGGCACGCCTTCCTCGTCAAAGGCGGCGGTCAGCGCGGGGCCACGGCGCTCAACGATTTTGTCGGCCTGAGTGTCGTCCAGTCCGTTGACGAGAATCGCCAACCGCCGTGGGCTGGCGTAGGAGCAGGATTCACCGTGGGACAACTTGGCGTTTTTCAGGCCTGCCAACACCCCCGCGCTGAAGGCCTCGGACAGACGTTTCAGCGCTTTGGGCGGTAGCTCCTCGGTGCCGATTTCGATCAGCAAATCACGCGTGCTCATAGTTTGTCCTCGCACATCGGGAAACCCAATTTCTCACGAGCATCAAAGTAAGCCTGGGCCACCGCACGGGATAGGCTACGCACCCGCAGGATGTGACGCTGACGTTCGGTGACGGAAATGGCGTGGCGCGCATCCAACAGGTTAAAACTGTGGGAGGCTTTGAGCACCTGCTCGTAGGCAGGCAGCGGCAGACCGGCGTCGATGAGTTTTTGCGATTCACGCTCGCAGGTATCGAAAGCCAGGAACAGCGCCTCGGTATTGGCGTGCTCAAAATTGTACGTGGACTGCTCCACCTCATTTTGGTGGAACACATCGCCGTAGCTGATTTTGCCCCGCGGCCCGTCGGCCCAGGTGAGGTCATACACACTCTTCACGCCCTGCAAATACATGGCGATGCGTTCCAGCCCGTAGGTGATTTCACCGGTCACCGGCTTGCATTCCAGTCCACCCACCTGCTGGAAATAGGTGAACTGGGTCACTTCCATGCCGTTTAACCACACCTCCCAACCCAGGCCCCAAGCGCCGAGGGTGGGGGATTCCCAGTTGTCTTCCACGAAGCGAATGTCGTGCTCCAACGGGTCGATACCCAACATTTTCAATGAGCCCAGGTACAGTTCCTGAATCTCCAGCGGCGACGGTTTGATCACCACCTGAAACTGGTAATAGTGTTGCAAACGATTGGGGTTCTCGCCATAGCGGCCGTCGGTGGGGCGGCGCGAGGGCTGCACATAAGCGGCGCTCCACGGCTCAGGGCCGATGGCGCGCAAAAAGGTCGCGGGGTGAAAGGTGCCCGCGCCCACTTCCATGTCCAGCGGTTGCAGGATCACGCAGCCCTGGGCTGCCCAGTATTGTTGCAGACTGAAAATCAGGCCCTGAAAAGTGGAGGCATCGGCGTTCGTTGTTTCGGAT
>JAADHZ010000062.1 GCA_013151575.1 Gammaproteobacteria bacterium | reverse complement strand
AAGCATGGAATTACGTTTCATTGAGGCACTCTCCCTAAAAATCGACGCCTAATGTAGCACACAGGGCTAGCGGAGGTCACGCGGGGATGCAAGGCGAATTGGCTCAGAAAAATGTAACCGAAGAGGATCGTTATACAAGATCGTTGGCTCATGCTTCACGGGTAACCGTGTGTGATTGGTCTTTATGGCTCCTTCGGAGAGCGGGTAAAAATACTGACCAAGGCCGCAATGTTCAACAAATCCTATGCTGTCTGTGGCTGCCTCGCAAAGACGCTATTTGGCTGCTGAATTAAGTGGGATAAACCGACGGGGCCGGAAGCCTCCCAGGCGTGAGTTAGCCTGTCCTTCACCAGAATGGCTAACAGCCCTGAAGCGCTGTGGTTTGCCTGTGACCAAATGTGCTCCAAAAAGCTCAAAGCGACGACTCTTCTGTGACGGCCATTCTATGAATCCACCCGCGGGCCGTTGAGCCCAGAAAGACACTGCGAACAGCTATCTGTCGATCAGCGCCATTTTGCTAGAGTAAAACCATCGGACTGATTCGCCCTCCCCTAAATCCCTCATGTTACCCGCAAATAAAAAAGGCGCCCTGTAAAGGGCGCCCGAATAGTCTGCTTAATACGCAGACGTCGTGTTACAAAATTGAACTATTTATTAGTAAATTCCGGATAGGCTTCCATTCCGCATTCGGAGAGGTCGACACCTGCGTACTCTTCTTCTTCGCTAACACGCACGCCCATGATGGCCTTGATGGCGAACCACACAGCGAAGCTGACGACAAATACCCACACGAAAATGGTGAGCATGCCCACGATCTGGCCACCGAAGGTGGTTCCATCATTGGTGAGCGGTACCGCCAGCAAACCCCAGATGCCTACGGTGCCGTGCACGGAAATGGCGCCCACTGGATCATCAATTTTCAGCTTGTCGAGAGTGATGATGGACAGCACCACCAATACGCCGCCGACGCCACCAATTAGGGTGGCGTAAAGCGCGGTGGGTGTGGAAGGTTCAGCAGTAATAGCCACCAGACCAGCCAGTGCGCCGTTGAGGGCCATGGTCAGATCGGCCTTGCCAAACATCAAGCGGGCCAGTATCAGCGCGGCGATCACACCACCAGCGGCAGCAGCGTTAGTGTTGAGAAACACCATGGCCACGGAGTTGGCGTTGGCGATGTCGCCCAGTTTCAGCACGGAGCCACCGTTAAAACCAAACCAGCCCATCCACAAGATGAAGGTGCCCAGCGTGGCCAGCGGCAGGTTGGCGCCGGGAATGGCGTTAACCTGACCATTGGCGCCGTACTTGCCCTTGCGAGCGCCCAATACCATCACACCGGCCAAGGCTGCGGTAGCACCCGCCAGATGCACGATGCCGGAGCCGGCGAAGTCGGAGAAGCCGAAATCATCACCTAGGCTGTACATGCCGAATACCGAGCCACCACCCCAGGTCCACAGACCTTCCATGGGATAGATAAAGCCGGTCATGGCCACGGAGAACAGGATGAAAGCCCAGAGCTTCATGCGTTCAGCAACGGCGCCGGACACGATGGACATGGCCGTGGCCACAAATACCACCTGGAAGAAAAAGTCAGACGCGCCGGAGTAAACCGAACCACCGGTGAAGCCATCTTCGCGCTCAGCCATGCTCTTCAGGGTTTCATCTACTAGGTTTTCCCCACCGACGATGCCGGACAGGAAGAAACCACCGTCGTACATGATGGCGTAACCGCAAGCCATGTACATGGTGCTGGCCACCGCGAACAACACCACATTTTTGGTAAGGATCTCCGTGGTATTTTTGGAGCGGACCAGGCCCGCCTCCAGCATGGCGAAACCTGCTGCCATCCACATGACCAGAGCGCCGCACACCAGGAAGTAAAAGGTGTCCATGGCGTACTGCAAGTGAAAAATATTATTTTCCATTGTTATTGTCTCCCGCTTTAGATAACTTTTTTATTTTTTGCATCGCTACAGTGCATCCGGGCCGGTCTCGCCGGTGCGGATGCGAACCACATGCTCCAACGGAGCGACGAAGATTTTTCCGTCACCGATTTTGCCGGTGTTGGCAGCCTTGCTGATGGATTCGATGACCTGGTCTAGCAGGTCAGCGCTGATAGCCAGCTCGATTTTGACTTTGGGCAAAAAGTCCACAACATACTCTGCCCCCCGGTAGAGTTCGGTGTGGCCTTTCTGACGGCCGAATCCTTTGACCTCCGTGACGGTAATGCCCTGGACCCCGATTTCCGACAGGGCCTCGCGCACATCGTCCAGTTTGAACGGTTTGATGATGGCTGTGACTAATTTCATGGGATAACTCCCTCCAGTTGCTCTGATGTTTTTCGAATACTTTATTTTTTAAACGCCCCCGACAAAACCCACTGTTGCCAAAATGCGTTGCTCAAAACGATCTCCGGGTGGTTATTTATAAACCTGCGCCCTCGCAGATATCCGGCGATTTTCGTACGAAAATATGCGGTACTTTATTCTCCCGCAGGGAAGGTAAGGTTATTAGCTTTACCGAGTGAGCACAAACACTCCGCTGGAGTGCATTGGGCGTGCCAATGTTGCTTTTTTTCGAAGCTTTAAGGATTTCAATGGATTAAAAGGGACTGTCAACAATACGCCAAAACCTTGGCGCACAAAAACGGGGACTGCGATAGGGAATAATACTTATATTTGCACTACATTGGTGCGAATTGTGTCATCCGATAGGAAAAGAGCCGTCTCTGGCCAATACCCGCAAAAGCCCGCTAAGATACCCCCTCAGGAGGTGGACCGTGTTCAATACAAAACAAGTGGATGAGCTGGCGCGCAGCGTGCTGGATAAATTGCCTAGCGGCCTGCGCGATATGCAACGCGACGTGGAAAAAAATATTCATGCGGCATTACAAAGTGCCCTGTCCCGGCTTGACTTGGTGACGCGCGAAGAATTCGAGGTGCAATCCGCCGTGCTGCTACGCACACGGGAAAAACTCGAAGCCTTGGAACAGCGAGTGGCCGCGCTGGAAGCCGAGCAGCCACGTGACTGACCTCACTGGTAACCGCTCATCTTGCGACGTTGGCACGGAACGCCATGTCCCTCGCCACCGTTTATAGCCGCGCCCAGTCGGGGATCGACGCCCCGCAGGTGGACGTGGAAGTGCATCTCTCCAACGGTCTGCCCAGCCTGTCCATCGTCGGCCTGCCGGAGGCGGCGGTGAAGGAAAGCAAGGACCGTGTGCGTGGCGCGCTGCTCAACTCCCGCTTTGAATTCCCCTCCCGTCGCATCACCATCAACCTCGCCCCCGCAGACCTGCCCAAAGAAGGCGGGCGTTTTGACCTGCCCATCGCACTGGGCATTCTGGCGGCCTCGGGACAGATCCCGACCGACGCCCTGTCGCATTACGAATTCCTTGGCGAGCTGGCGTTGGGTGGAGAGCTGCGACCGTTGCGGGGCGTGCTGCCCGCCGCCATCCACACCCGCAATGCCGGGCGCACATTAATGGTGCCAAAAGAAAATGGTGCCGAGGCGGCGCTGGTGGACGGGGTGGAGGTGCTGTCAGCCGCGCACCTGCTGGATGTCTGCGCCCATCTCAACGCCAGCAAACGTCTGACACCGGTGCTCCGTAATAACACGAGCGTAGAGGTGCCACTGCTGGACGATCTCGCCGAAGTGCGCGGTCAGCACCACGCCAAACGTGCGCTGGAGGTGGCCGCCTCCGGTGGGCACAGCCTGTTGATGATGGGCCCGCCCGGCACCGGGAAAACGATGCTTGCCAGCCGTCTGCCCGGCATTTTGCCCGCCATGAACGAAACGGAGGCGCTGGAAGCCGCCGCCGTGGCGTCCATTAGCGAACGCGGTTTTTCCGTTGACCACTGGCGGCAGCGTCCCTTTCGCGCCCCTCACCACACCGCTTCCGGCGTGGCCTTAGTGGGCGGCGGCAGCAACCCTCGCCCAGGGGAAATTTCGCTTGCCGACCACGGCGTGCTGTTTCTCGATGAGCTGCCGGAGTTCGACCGCAAGGTGTTGGAAGTGCTGCGTGAGCCGCTGGAGTCGGGCCGTATCACCATCTCCCGCGCCGCGCGGCAGGCGGAATTTCCCGCCCGCTTTCAGCTGGTGGCAGCGATGAACCCCTGCCCCTGCGGTTATCTTGGCCATAGCAACGGTCGCTGCCACTGCACCGGCGAGCAAGTGCAGCGCTATCGCGCCCGGATCTCCGGCCCACTGCTGGACCGTATCGACATGCATGTCGAGGTGCCCAGTGTGCCGCGCGAGCTGTTGCGTGCCGGGGCCAGCGAGACCGGCGAAGATTCCGCCAGCGTGCGGCGGCGCGTGGAGCAGGCGCGGGGGCGACAACTGACGCGTTGCGGCAAAGCCAACGCACTGATGAAAAATCGCGAAATCAATCAACACTGCGTGGTTAGCGATACCGATAGCCAGTTACTGGAGCTAGCTATCGAACGCCTGGGGTTGTCCGCGCGCGCCTACCATCGCATCCTCAAAGTCGCACGCACCATCGCTGATCTGGCTGATGAACCGCACATCGGCACCGCCCATCTCACCGAAGCCATCAGTTATCGACGCCTGGATCGCGCCACATCATAGTGGGCATGTAAAACGGACACGCGATACCAAATGAGCAACACGTTAACGGATGAAAAAATAATGCCGGTGCATTACGAGCCACCGGCCACCTACAATCTGGACCTGGAAATTTTTTCCATATCGTCGTTAAAACAACGCGCCAGTGCGCAGTGCAGAACACACAGCCTCGAACATATTGAATGTTATCTGCTGATTTACATCACCGAGGGGCAATGCATGCATATGGTCGATTTCGAGTCCATTGCCTGCGCAAAGGGTTCGCTGCTCGTATTGCGACCGGGGCAGATACAGCGTTTTGATCTGAGCGGTAACCAGCAAGGCTGGATGCTGATTTTTCGTCCCGAATTTCTCCAACCGGTTATACCGTCTGCCTCACAATCTCTTTCGCAACAAAAAACAGCAGCAGTGCTGGTAACCGAATTAGAAATATTCAACCACCTGGAGGCGCTGTCAACGCACCTCACGTTAAATGAATCTGAGCAACAAGCGGTGTTGGAAAGTATTTCCCGCATGTCACAGGACACCCAGCTCAACGCCGATGCCAAAACTCTGCATATGCTGCTGCGCAATCAGCTACATGCCTTGCTGATTCGGTTGAGCCTTATTTATGCCAACGACAACAAAATGAAAATAAGCCCTCCCGTTTCCTTAAAGCGATTCATTGGGTATCGGCTTGCGGTAGAACGTCACTTTCAGCGCTGGCACCGGGTCGCAGACTACGCAAGGCATCTGGGGTGTTCAGAAAAAAGCCTAAGCCGTGCAACACACAGCATCGCGGGGGTCAGCGCAAAGGCCTTTTTGTCAAAAAGGATTTCACTGGAGGCAAAACGCCTGCTGTCTCACACCGGTATGCCCATCGCCAATATTGCATTGGCACTGGGTTTTGATGAAGCAACAAATTTCATTAAATTTTTTCGGCGCGAAGCTGGGTGCCGTCCAGGGGAATTTCGCCAACAGCACATTGGACGTTAGGGATCGAAAATACCAATATTTCGCCGACAGTCCAACCCGACCAAAATACTGCCAAAAAACTCCGCTTGTAAAAATATGTCCGTTTTCGATAATTCTTTAGCGGATTTCTACCTCGCCTCAAATTGCCCTTCGAAATAATATAGTTACGTCGCAAACAATGGGTCGTAACCCGTGGCGAAGCACCAACAATGTTGAATAAACCCCTGGAGGTTTAACTCATGACATCCAATTTTTTAAAAAAAACATCCATCAGTATCGTTGCACTCAGCACCTTGGGCGCACCTCTTTACACCATCAACGCAGCCTACACCATCAACACAGCACGTGCCGAAAACACGCAACAGGAGAATTTCATGCCGAATGGCCACAAACAAAAAGTCCTGGATTTGTTGAAAAGTATTGAAACTGGCGTCCAAGAGCCCGTCGTTGTCATCAATCCGACGAAATACATACAACATAATTTAGCGGTTGGTGATGGCCTTTCAGGGTTTGCCGAAATTTTACAGCAGTTACCCAAAGGATCTGCCAAGGTTAATACAGTGCGGGTGTTTCAAGACGGTGATTATGTTTTTACTCACACTGACTATAATTTTTTCGGTCCCAAAGTCGGCTTTGATATTTTTCGGTTTGAAAATAGAAAAATTGTAGAGCATTGGGATAACCTGCAAGAAAAACCATCATCGGCAAACCCCAGTGGTCGCACCATGCTGGATAACGCCGCGCCGATAACGGATCTTGACAAAACAGAGACAAATAAAACGCTGGTGGAAACGTTTGTCAAAGACATTCTGGTCAACGGTCAGATGGACAAGCTCGCCGCCTATTTTGATGGCGACAATTATATCCAGCACAACCCCCACATTGCTGATGGACTGTCAGGCTTGGGCGCTGCCATTGAAGCCATGGCCAAACAGGGCATCACAATGAAATATGACCGCATTCACAAAGTGTTGGGTGAAGGAAACTATGTGCTGGTCTCCAGTGAGGGCCGCTTCGCCGGGAATCACACCTCGTTTTATGATCTGTTTCGTGTGGAAAATGGAAAAATTGCAGAACACTGGGACACCATGGAGACCATTCCGGCGCAGGACGACTGGAAAAACAGTAATGGAAAATTTTAACGCGTATGTAGTAAGTCGGATTAAAACATAAATAAAAATTTCCAACTTTTATCCTCCGCGCTTGGTTTAAAATCCGTTACCGAAACGATTTTCTGGATACTGAACCAAGTCCGGTATGGAAAACCCTACTTTCTTAGAACTTCTTTTCGCTCTCGCTCATATTCGTCGTATGATCTATTGGCGTTTTCCATACACTCGTCATATTGCGATGGCGGGAGTTTAGAACACTCATTTCGATTACTAGCCTGAATACCCCAGCCCTTTCAAGGTGAGGTTTTAGTTCACAAAACGTTACAGACAAAGGGTTACTGCGAATACTGGGAGGTTTTTAGTTGTATCTGTAACGAAACGCACTAGGGAACCTCCTATAAAGTCTGTACATTGTAGTTAAAATGACGGTATTTTCGGCGAAAACCTATTTAACTCACCTTGAAAGGGCTGCCTGAATACCCCCATAGATTCCTCTATTCGAACAACCAGCCAAAATGAGGAGCGCTAGAAATAGTGTTATCGCTTTCATTTGTTTCATCCTAATTTTATTGATGCATAACGCCGCAGATCACCGACAGGCAAAAGTGGCGTTTGTTTTGTGTAAAATGGAACGAGGCGACTGATACAAAACAAATGATGAACTCAAAAGCAGGTTAGTCTGGTCCGACCCGTAATTCCTATTTCATCAGCAATATTTGAGTTACGGCACGGTCTTTCCCTAGGCTGACTCACTCTAGAAGGGGTCAGAGTTACGCATGAATTTGGGGTGGCTTGATCAGTGATTCGGCTGGCATGCCCAGACCTTCATGGAGCTTCCAGATCATTTTGAGCGTTAATGAGCGTTTGTGATTGAGGATTTCATACACACAGTTACTCTTGCCAATCGTTGGCTCAAGGTCTTTGACGGTAAGTCCTTTTTGCTCCATCTCAAACTTGATGGCTTCGACTGGACTGGGCAAGTCGAGCGGATAATGCTTACCCTCGTAGGCCTCCATCAGAGTGACCAGCACATCCAGTTTTTCACCCTCGGGCGAATCAGACGCCGCCGTCATCAGCGTTTCAATTTCTTTTAGTGCCGCGCGATAGTCGGCATCCGTTTTAATCGGTTTGATGTCCATCGTTTTTACCTCCGGCGTTAAATCGTTTGTACGTCAATTTTGTCATACTGGGTATGGGTGCCGATAAAGCGGATATACACCACTCGATAGGCATAGTTAATCCATACCACCAGCCGGTATTTATTTCCGGCAATGTTAAAAACCGCTCTGCCATACCCAAAACACTCGCTTCGCTCATGGGGCAAGCTTTCTTTAAGGATACTGGCATTCCTGAAATCTTCCTTGATCCCAGTGGGCGAGGCCCAATCAGCCTTCAATGCATGCCGGTACCAAGCCAATGTCGGCTCAATGGCATCTGAAGTACGCAGGATTGTTTTCCCAGAAGGCTTTTAATGGCCATCTACGGGGTGAGCAACAGACAGTTATTCGCTGCTACTCATCTAAAATATATGCTGCCCGCCCAAAAACTATCTAACCCCATGATTTAATATAAAAAATCATTCTATTTCTGGCACGAAGAAAGGTGCCATGACATGGTTTTCTCATCAAACTTCGAGGATTTACCCGATCCCCACATGAAAAGTTCACAACTTCATGTTTGGCGAAGTCAATATTGCCGATATCCACATCGATGCATGTTCTCGCGATGATGTCCCCGCTATCCTCAAATGTATTGCAATACATCGACACTAACGACATCGCACGAAAAAGGTACTCAGTATACTTGAGGCCATCATTGACCCATCCGTCAGTACTGACGTTGGACGCCAAGTGGCTGCCCCTGATTCAAAGCAATGCGAATAT
>JAADHZ010000094.1 GCA_013151575.1 Gammaproteobacteria bacterium | reverse complement strand
CCGGCAAGTCCGCGACCTGGCACTGGCCAGCGCAGCGGTGAAGGCCTTTGATGGCATCCCCAATGGCCTTGTGTCCATGCAGGGTTTTTGGGAACACAGCATTCTGTGTGCGCTGGCGGCACGGACACTGGCGATGGAGTGTCTGAATCGACAGCGCGAAGCGGTGTTTGTGGGAGCGCTGCTACACGATATCGGGCAGCTGGTGTTGTACAACCGGGTACCGGCGCTCGCCCGTCAGGCGCTGGAGGCTTGTATCGACGGCCCCAACGAGCTGGAAAGCCAGGAGGCAGAGCAGGCGATCATTGGCTTTGATCACGCCGAAGTGGGCGGCGAATTGGCTCAGCGTTGGAATTTGCCCACCAACATTCAGGAATGCATCGCTTATCACCACAATCCTGCAGAGGCCAAACAAAGCCGCGTGGAAGTTGCTATTGTGCACATCGCCAACAGCATCGCCACCTTAGCTGAGCTGGACAACACCGACCTGGAAAACGCCCCCCGTATTCAACCCATCGCCTGGGAACTCACCGGACTGGATGACGATATTATTGAACCGACTCGCATCAGCACGTTGGCCCAAATCGTCGATGCTCGTGCCCTCTTGTTGGGTGCCGACCGCTAACAATTCACCCTCACGCACAACACAAAAACCCTGTTGACGTCACCGATAACAGGGGTTTTGTTTGGGTGAGTTTCAATCGGATTACATGGCAAGCGCCACGCGGGCATTCCCCTCCAGGTCGCGAAGCATGGCAACGGCTTCACCCTCGCCCTGGGCCGCCGCCAACTGCAACCAGCGCATTGCCAGATAAGCATTGCGCTCTACGCCATCGCCCTGTGCATAAACCCTTCCCAGGCTCAGCTGTGACAAGACGTTGCCCTGTAGTGCGGATTTCTCCCACCACTTCAGGGCCAGCACAATGTTCTTTTTTACCCCCTGGCCCTGCTTGTACATAGAGGCTAAATTATATTGCGCGTGGTCGTCACCCTTCTGGGCGTACACATCAAATTCCGATGCAGCAATCTGAAACAGGTGTTTGCTTTGAGAGGAATCCGCACTGACGCCTTTCGCGCCCGTCTCGTAAATGCCCCCCAAGCGATAATAGGCTTCCGCGTGGCCCTGCTCGGCGGCGCGCTGATACCACGGGAGGGCGGCGCTAGCATCTCCCCGTTTCTGAAAATAAATTTCTGCCAACGCGAACTGGGCCTGCATGATGCCCTTTTCTGCGGCCCTGCGAGTCCATTTCAGGGTATCGCTGGCCACATTGGACGAGTACAATTTGCCTTCAGCGAACAGACGCATCAACATGTGCTCCGCGCCCTCCTGGTCGGCATCCGCTGCTTCCATCAGCAATTGTCCGGCCTCTGTGTAGTTACCCACGGCGTAAGCCATCAAACCGTCTTCGTAGGCATTGGCCTGCACGCTGAATGCGGTCGCGCCCATCAGCGCCCCTACAAATATCTGGCTAATGGCATTTTTTTTCATTTTACGGCGGGTAGTTTTCACAACGGTTCTCCTTTAGAACTGTAAATTACGGTAATGTATTGGGCGTCGGATGCACTGTGCCCCCTTTGGCGGCCTTTACTTGTGTTGGCCACAGCCCAGAATTTTCTTTTTGTGATATGTTTCGCACTCTTTTTTCGATGCGGATATATGGCGGGCCGGATCCCAAATATTCAGGTGCTCTTCGGCGCGCGATGTGATACAAAGACTACGGGCATTAGAAATAATTGGAAGTGATAAGAATGCGCATGTAGTTTCGTTTTTAATATATAGAAAAATCAGAAAAAGGACGTTCCGGTGAAACTGCAGCAACTACGCTACATTTGCGAGGTAGCCAGAAGAGGGCTCAATGTGACGACTGCGGCAGAGCGGCTATTTACCGCGCAGTCTGGCATCAGCACCCAGATACGGCTGCTGGAAGAAGAACTCAGCCTACAAATATTTGAACGCCACGGAAAACGCCTAACCGGCGTTACCTCGGCCGGTGAAAGCATCATCACCATGGCCGAACGCATCCTCACGGAAACGGAGAACATCCGCCAAGTGGCGCAGCAGGCCAATGACGACACCCGAGGCACCCTGTCCATCGCCACCACGCACACTCAGGCTTACCACGCGCTGCCCGATGCGATCGCTCAATTTTCCGAGGCCTATCCCGACGTCAAATTGCGCATCCACCAAGGTGACGCACGGCAGATTTACGACATGTTACTCAGCCGGACCGCCGACGTAGCCATTACCACCGTCACCAAAAATATGCCCGCTGAGCTGGTGATGCTGCCGTACAAAGAGTGGAATTTGGCCGTAATCACTCCCGCCAACCACCCTATCAACGACGCACCAACTCCCCTGACACTGGAGAGCCTGGCCCAATACCCGCTGATCACTTACGACCATGCCGTGTCCGGGCGCAGCTCCATCAACGAGGCGTTTACTGACGCTGGCCTACTCACCAACATCGCCCTGACAGCACTGGACTCCGACATCATCAAAAAGTATGTCAAGCTGGGACTAGGGGTAGGCCTGATTGCAGAAACAGCCATCGAGGAAGACGGGGAGGACAGGAACCTGTCGGTGATAAGCGCCGGGCACCTGTTTCGCCCCAGCACCAGCTGCATATGCGTGCATCGCGGACGGCACCTACGCAATTTTGTGTACGCGTTCATTACCCGGATTACGCCGCAACTCACCGAAGAAGCGGTAGAGGGCATTCTGCGCTGGGAGTCCAACAAGGCCGAGATCAAGCCCGTCGACTAACCGGCAGACTCCTTCACCCCACGTGCCCAGGCGACGTTGCCGCCCATCTGTCTCCCGGACAAAGCCAACATTTGAGCGGAACCCTCTAGCCCATGGAAACACGATTAACCGATCTGGAAATACGCCTGACCCATCAAGAGGCAGCGCTGGAAGAAATGAGTGATGTATTGCTAAAGCAGCACCATATGATGGAATCGCTACAACGCAACCTGGCCGCACTCCAGGTCCAACTACGGGATACAAATCCCCAGGGCGTAGCGGACCCTTCGCAGGAGCCGCCCCCTCCGCACTATTAATACGCACAGCATGATGCCAAAACAGACACCATGAATACCCTCTCTGCCCACATGAAAAAAGAGGGATAACTCATGAGTGATTTGCTGTTGCTGGGCGTCTTGGGGGGTGCTCTGTGGTACTGGGGGAATACCATACGCTGCAAGGAAATCGCGCGCCGCGCCGGGCTTGATGCCTGCCAGCGCGCCTCGGTGCAGTTTCTGGACGATACGGTGGAAAAGAAAAAAATCTGGCTGCGCCGCAATAACCACGGCCGCATGCAGCTATGCCGACTGTATTTTTTTGAATTTACCAGCGACGGCGCCCAGCGTTACGCCGGGCGTATCGTGATGCTGGGACATAAAACCCACGAAGTGGAAATGGACGCCTATCGTATTCCTGGTTCAGGCGGTGACGAACAATGATGCTGCGGTCCGTAGTATCACTTGCGCCAGAAAGCGGGGGTCAGCAACACCAGCACGGTAAAAATTTCTAAGCGCCCCAACAGCATGGCGAAACACAGAATCCACTTGGCGGCGGAATTGATATCGCCGTAGTGAGCGCCCACATCCCCCAAACCCGGCCCCAGATTGTTAATGCTGGCAGCCACAGCTGAAAACGCCGTCACCTGATCCAGGCCGGTCATCATCACCAGCACCATAATCACCGCAAAGGACGCCACGTACAGCGCGAAAAACCCCCACACTGCGTTAATCACCCGCTCCGACAGGGGTTTGTTACCCACCTTGACGGGGATCTGAGCATTGGGGTGAATAAGCCGGAAGATCTCCCGCATACCCTGTTTAAACAGGAGCAAAAAGCGGATCACTTTCAAACCACCGCCGGTGGAACCGGCACAGCCCCCGATAAAGCTGGTGAACAGCAACAACACCGGCAGAAAACCCGGCCAGTTGTAATAATCTGTGGTGGTGAAGCCGCTGGTGGTGCCGATGGATACGGCCTGAAAAATACCGTGATGCATCGCGCTGAGTACGGTATCGAAGGTCCGCGTCTGGTACAGGTATACGCTGGCGATCAACGCGCTCACCGCCATCACGGAAAAATAGGTCCGCACCTCGGGGTCATAAAAATAGGGTTTGAGGCTCACTCCGCGCCAGGCCAGGAAATGCAGCGCGAAGTTGACTCCGGCCAGCAACATAAACACCACCGCCACCACCTCGATCGCCGCGCTGTTGAAATAGCCCATGCTGGCGTCGTGGGTGGAAAAACCGCCAATGGCGATGGTGGAAAAACTATGGCTGACGGCGTCAAAACCACTCATGCCCGCCAGCCAGTAACCCAGCGCACAGGCCACAGTGAGCCCTAGGTAGATGTACCACAGGGCTTTCGCGGTTTCGGTGATACGCGGGGTCAGCTTGCTGTCCTTCATCGGCCCCGGGGTTTCCGCGCGGTACAACTGCATACCGCCGATGCCCAGCATGGGCAGCACGGCCACCGCCAGCACGATGATACCCATGCCACCCATCCACTGTAACTGCTGCCGGTAAAACAGGATGGAATGCGGCAGGTCATCAATGCCGGTGATGACGGTGGCCCCCGTGGTGGTCAGTGCGGAGACGCTTTCAAACACCGAATCCGTAAACGACATGTGCGGGTTGACCGACAACATGAACGGCAGTGAGCCCGACAACGTCAGCACCAACCAAAACGCGGCGACGATGATAAATCCATCGCGCAAGCGCACGTCCATATTGGCCTTGCGCACCGGCAGAAAACACGTCACGCCCAGGGTCAAAATGGTGGCGAATGCCGCCAAAAAAGGATAAATCGCACCATCGCCGTACCACACACCCACCAGCACCGGCGGCAACATGGAAAAACTGAACACCATCAGTAACAGGCCGACGATGCGTAAGATGGCAGCGCGTTGCATAACTCAGGCCCCGTAAAGCTGCCGTTGCAAAACAGGTGACGGCCTCACAGGAAGGTGATTCCCACCTGAAACAGACGTTCCACATCGGGGATTCGCGCCTTGTCCACCACGAACAGAATCACGTGGTCCTCGGCCTCGATCATGGTGTCGTGGTGGGCGATGATAACCTTGTCTTTGCGCACCAGCGCACCAATGGTGGTGCCCGGCGGCAGCTTGATGTCTTCGATAGCACGCCCCACCACTTTGGACGACCGCACATCGCCGTGGGCCACCGCCTCGATGGCCTCCGCGGCCCCGCGCCGCAGACTGTGTACCGCAGTCACATCGCCACGACGCACATGAGTCAGCAGGCTGCCAATGGTGGCTTGTTGCGGGGAAATGGCGATGTCGATGATGCCGCTCTGCACTAGGTCCACATATGCGGCACGGTTAATCAGCGCCATGACTTTTTGCGCCCCGAGACGTTTGGCCAGCATCGCGGAGAGGATGTTGGCCTCGTCGTCGTTGGTCACCGAACAGAATACGTCGGTATGTTCGATGTTTTCGTCCAGCAGCAATTCTTCGTCTGCGGCGTCGCCGTACAGCACGATGGTTTTTTCCAGCTCTTCAGAGATTTTTTTCGAGCGCCCAGCATTGTGGTCAATGAGTTTGACCTGGTATCGGGTCTCCAGCGCCTTCGCCAGTCGCACGCCGATGTTACCGCCGCCCGCGAGGATAATGCGTTTCACCGGCCGGTCCAAGCGGCGCAGCTCCTTCATTACCACCCGGATGTGACGTTTGGCGGCAATAAAAAACACCTCGTCATCCGCCTCGATAATGGTATCCCCTTCCGGTGAAATAGCCCGATTGCGGCGATAGATGGCGGCCACGCGGGTATCAATGCCGGGCATGTGCTCGCGCAGGGTGCGCAGCTCGTGACCCACCAACGGGCCGCCGTAGTAAGCACGCACCGCCACCAGCTGCACTTTACCGCCAGCGAAATCCAGCACTTGCAAGGCGCCGGGGTGTTCAATCAGTCGCTGTACGTAATCGGTCACCAGCTGCTCAGGGCTGATGAGCACATCTATCGGCAGGGATTCCTGGGTGAACAGTTGGGGGTGGGAGAGATAACCCACGCTGCGCACGCGGGCGATTTTAGTGGGCGTGTGGAACAGGGTGTAGGCCACTTGACAGGCCACCATGTTGATTTCATCGCTATTGGTGACCGCGAGAATCATATCGGCGTCCTTGGCACCTGCGCGCGCCAGTACTTCAGGATGGGCCGCCTCGCCCACCACCGTGCCGATATCCAGCCGGTCGCGCAAATCCTCCAGCTTGGCCTCGTCGAGATCCACCACCGTGATGTCGTTGGCCTCGCTGGCCAGCACCTCGGCCACCGAGGTGCCCACCTGCCCCGCACCCAGAATAATGATCTTCATGTCAGAAACATCGCCAGCAGGCACGCAATGAGCGGCGCGGCATTGTTACGGTCGTTTTTCACTGTGTATGTTTACTCAATTATTATTTTTTATACGTTTACGGCAGGAAAAATGCCTGTTCAACGCCGGTGAGACTCCCTGAATTTTTCCAGGCCCGCGCGCCCCGCGTCGATTCCCAAAGCTCGCAGCTTGCGATAAAGATGCGTGCGCTCCACCCCCGCCGCTTTTGCTACCTTGCCGACACTACCATCGGCCTGCCGCAAGTGAAATTCCAAGTAGGCCTTTTCGAATTGCTCGCGCGCCTGCTTCAAGGGTAGATCAAACTCGGGTTTCATGGCGCCGCTGGGTAGGGGTGATGCACTGAGCACCGTTTCAATTTCGTCCAGCTCTATGTCGCTGTCCAGCCCCAGCACCAACAATCGGCGCACCAGTCCCTCAAGCTCGCGGATATTGCCCGGCCACTGATAATGGCGCAAGCGATTTTGCGCAGCCACGGTGAAATTGCGATAGGGCAGACCCTCCCGATCCACCAACAGATTAACATAGTAGGGTAATAGCTCCGCGATATCTTCGAGGTGCTCCCGCAGTGGCGGAATGTGCACCGGCACCACTTTTAGCAGGTGGTAAAGATCCTCCCGAAAGCGGCCGCTGCGTATTTCCTGTTGCAGGTCATAGCGTGATGCCACGACCAATCGAACGTCGGCATTCAGCGCCGTCATGCCGCCCACTCTCACCCATCGTCCAGTGCTCAATGCAGCGAACAAACTTCGTTGCACCAACGCATCCAGCTCGGCCACGTCGTCGATAAACAACGTGCCCCCCAGGGCCTGTTCGAGAAAACCCGGTATCACGGAGATCGAACCATCGTCTTTTTGCACTTCTCTGCCGAACAGCAGCACCCGCGCATCACCGTCATGCAGCAGACAGGTGTGAACGTCGATGAAAGGCCCACGGCTGCGCTCACTTCGCGCATGCATAAATTTCGCGCAAAAGGTTTTTCCCACCCCCGGCTCGCCGCCAATCAACACAGTGCCTTCATCGTGCGCCAGGCGTTCCAGATGTTCGCGCAACAATTGTATGCTGGTGCTCTTGCCCACCGGCGGCACGGCGGTGATGGGCAGATGGGTGGCGTTGGCCGGATGGGGCGCTGCAGCGTCCGCCAACGCATGCTCTACCGTGTGCAGTAACTTGGCCAGGGACAGAGGTTTTTCGAGGAAATCCCGCGCCCCCAACCGGGTGGCTTCCACGGCAGTTTCCACGGTGCCGTGGCCCGACATCATAATGATGGGCGCGCGCAATGCCCGCTCGCCGGAAAACTCCTTGAGCAGTGTGATGCCGTCGATGTCCGGCATCCAGATGTCGAGCAACACCAGGTCTGGGTCCTGCTGGCGCGCCAGGCGGCGCGCCGTTTCGCCGTTTTCCGCCACGCTGACGACATAACCTTCGTCCTGAAGAATATCTCGAACCAGGGAGCAAATATCCGGTTCGTCATCGACGACAAGAATGGATGCCTTCATTGAAATCGCCTTTTTCGGTTAGCGCGGATCACGGGGTTCCCACATTCAGTCTCACCACCTCGGCAGTGTTTTCCGGCACAGCCAGCGCGGGTAGCCTGACCACCAGTCGTGCGCCGCCCCCGTGGCGGTTTTCGGCGTACAGCACGCCGGAATGTTCTTCCACTATACGCTTCACTACCGCCAACCCCAGACCGCTGCCTTTGGGTTTGCTGGTGGCGTAGGGTTCGAACAGCCTGTCGAGCATGTCATCGGGAATACCAGGGCCATTATCCTGCACACACAATTCAACGTACTGGTGATTATTGTGATTCACCCGCCTCAGCTCCACATGTATTTCCCCGTCGCCACGTCCGGGAATGGATTCAATGGCATTTCGCAGCAAGTTATGCACCAGCTGGCGGATGCGCCCCGGGTCCGCCTCTACATTCGGCACCGGCTGTTTTGGGTCAAACACGATGCGGGCTCGCTGGTTTTCACCGCGATACAGGTCCAGCACTTCGTCAATAACGGTGGTCAGTGACAGCGACTGTAAATGCAACTCCGGCGAGCGTGCGTATTCGGAAAACGCTTGCACCATTTCTTTCATCGACTGGACCTGCTGAATAATGGTGTGAGTGGAGCGGTCCAATACCTCGGCATCCTGCGGAGAAAGCGTCGCGAGATATTTGTAGCGTAGCCGTTCGGCGGACAATTGAATGGGGGTGAGGGGGTTTTTTATTTCATGGGCCAAACGGCGGGCCACCTCGCCCCAGGCAGCATTGCGTTGCGCCTGAATCAGCGCGGTAACATCGTCAAATACCACCACGTAACCCGCTGTCATGCCTTTCATGCTAGGCAGTTGCGCGCCCTGACAGCTGATGGTTTTGTGGCCGGTGATGCCGACGACTGAGACTTCCTCCCGCCAGTCGCCACCATCCCCTTCGAAATACCGATACAAGGCCTGCACAAAAGCACTGGCCTCGGGGTAGTCACTTTCCAATTGCGCCAGATCGCAACCGATGGCGGCATCAAAATTCACGTCGAGAATATGACTGGCGGCCGTGTTGGCAGCCCGCAGCACACATTTTTTGTCGAAGGTAATCACCCCGGATGAAAGCCGCCCCAACACAGTACGCAGATAAGCGCGTTCGCGCTCCGCCAGTTGCTGACTGCGCTTCACCTCTTCCTGCGCGGTGGAAATTTTTTCCGTCATGTCCACGAACGACTGCACTAGCATGCCCAGTTCGTCGTCACCGACGGCCGGTAGTTTTTTATGGTAATTGCCCGCCGCGACAGCGCGGGTGCCAATCGCTAAAATCCGCAATGGCGCCACCAATCGTTGGGCAAGAAAAAATGCCGCCCACACGGCTGACAACAGGGTCACCAGCACCACCAGCCACAGGGTAAAGCTGAAACTTTGTTTTAGCGGCCCGCGCAGGTACACCAATTCCTTGTATTTTGAGTAAGAGGACTGCACCCCGTCGGCCAGCAATGCAACACGTTCATCCATGGGAAAGAGGGCGAACAGTACGCGCGGGTCCGGTGCAGATTGCGGAGAGCCCACCTGCACCGCCACCCGAATATGCAGGCCCATGTTGTCAATGGGTTTGAGGCCGACGTAATTACCGTTTTCCCGCACTTGCGATAACACCAAATCGCCAGGGCGTTGCGGGATGATCGCCGTCGAACCCGCGCTGGACGAGGCGATGATGTGGCCACTTTGCGACATCAACGTCAACTCGCTGGCGGCGCTGCGGTCACGCAATTTATTGAGATCAAACAACAACATGCCCTCGGGGGAACCCGCCAGCGAGGAGGCCATTTCGCGCACCTGTTTGAGATCATTGCGCATGCGCACGTCCAGGGATGACTGGCTGAGCCGCAGCGCGTTGTCCATCGCCCGCTCAATGCGGACATCAAACCAGCTATCGATGCCGCGCTGGATAAAGCCCTGCGAAAAATAGAATACGATCAACACCGGCACCACGGACATCACCACAAATATGCCCACCAGCCTTGCGGTAAAACGGGAGCCGATGGCGGCGCGACGATACTGTCGCACCAGACGCACGAGATCCATGCCAATCAAGCCCGCCAAAACAATCAGGCCTAGCACGTTGACCACCACCAGCGTCACATGCATGCGACCGAACTGGGCAGAATTTTCCGTAGCCGCGCTCAGCAGCCACAACGAGGCCAACATGAAACCGGCCATCACCACCACCGGCACTACGCTGGTAGGGAGACGTCGCAATGTATCGAATACCGTGGTCATGGGATGCTCACAGATCCCAGGCGTACCAACCGCTGTCCATCCACCAATCGCTGGAGATGTAAGCCTTCAGGCGCAGAGGCACCGGCAGACTGTCAATATCCAGCCGGGAGCGCACGCGTACCTTGTACAGTGAGCTCTCCGCCAGCAGGGGGGCGTCAATAATGGGCAGGTCTGATATTTTTCCCAGCGACGCCAATGCCCGATCTAACGACGAGTAAGCGGACTGGGAGCCACTGTTCAAACGGCGCAGGATGTACTGGTCACTGAGGGCGTGGTAGCGGATCTGGTAGCGTTGTTCCAGGGCGGCAACCACATCGCCCCACAGATAACGCCGAGGCTCGAAGACTTCGATATCCAGCACTAAGGTCAGCGCCACCCCGTTGCCCAGAGCGTCCAGCGCCACCGGGCTGAAATGGTATCCGAGATCGGCGCTCAGGCGATAAATCTGCTGGTCCAGCGAAGTGCTGGCATTGCGCACAGTGAAATCCTCAGCCTGGGCCAGGCCGCCAAAAACACCTAACACGCAGCCGACCAGCGTACTTATCCCGCGCCGCCAACGGCGAGGGCTTTGGTCGTTTTTGTTTCCCCGCAGATAAGTACGGAGGGAACAGCCACCCAAGGCTAATGTTTTTTCTCCACGCATGCGTAATAAAATCCGTCCATGCCGCCAGTGTCATGTTGGTCAGCGCCGTCGCCCGGAAACACCTGACGCCCCACCGTCACGTCGCGCCCCCACTGGGCCGCCTGGCCCGACGCCTTCAGCGGAATGTCCTCCGCGTCAGGCTGTCGTGTCAGAAACGCCGCCACCTGTTGTGCATTTTCCTGCGGCAGCACCGAACAAGTGGCATACAGCAGCATACCGCCGGGCTTGAGCAAGGGCCAGACGGCATCGAGAATCTCTGCCTGCAGGGCCACCAGCACGGGAATGTCTGAGGCGCGACGCAGCAGTTTAATGTCGGGATGACGGCGAATCACGCCAGTGGCGGAGCAAGGAGCATCCAGCAGGATGCGGTCAAATAGTCGCCCGTCCCACCAGACGGTAGGGTCGCTGGCATCGCCCACCATCAACTGCGCGGATTGCCGCAACCGCTGGAGATTTTTTCGCACCCGCTGGAGGCGTTCACCATCCACATCTACTGCCACCAAATCCAGTTTTGCCAGCTCCAGCAGATGCCCGGTTTTGCCACCGGGGGCCGCGCACACGTCGAGCACGCGATGCCCGTCGTGTACGTCCAGCAGCTCGGCGGCCAGTTGCGGGGCTTCATCCTGCACCGAGACCCGGCCCTGTTCAAAACCCGGCAGGGTTGTCACGTCCACCGGTTCGGACAAATACACGGCCGATGAGGCGCATTGCCCCGGATTGGCGGCGATGCCAGCTTCGTCCAGTTCGCGCAAGTATTGGGGCGTATCGACCATGCTGCGATTAACACGCAAGGTCATCGGAGGCCGCTGGTTGTTAGCGTGGGCGATAGCTTGCCAGTGATCCGGCCATGCCGTTTGCAGGCTGTCCAGCAGCCACTGGGGATGCCCCCAATGAGCCGGCTCATCAGCTGCCGCTTGCGCCAGCAGAGCCTCGCTACGGCGCTGGAAATTGCGCAGCACCGCATTCACCAGCCCACGGGCCCACGTTTTTTTCAGGCCGGTCACCGCCGCCACGGTTTCGGACACCGCAGCGTGTTCCGGCACCCGCATGGCGGTGAGTTGATACAGGCCCAGCAACATCAGGGCGCGCACGTCACCGTCCTTGGGTTTGAGCGGTTTTTTGAGCAGGGCACCGAGCAGCAGTGACAATCGCGGATAATCGCGCAGAGTGCCGTAGCACATTTCGGCAATCAGCGGGCGCTGCGCCTGTGCGGCGGCGGGCAACGAGGCCAGCGTTTGAGACAGGGAGCGTCCCTGTCCGCACACCTGATTGAGCACGTGGGCAGCGGTGGCGCGGGCGTTCAGGGGCTTGGCAGGGCTAGTCAAAACGAATACCCAACAGGCTGTGGGCATGGAGAAATTGCTCGGCACTGAGGACGCGACCACCCGGCAATTGCAACTGTTGCAGCCGCAGCACGCCGTCACCGGTGACCACGTCGATGCCCTCGGCGGATTCCGCTACCACCTCGCCAGGCTCACCCTGTGCTGTCATCTCCACGGCCTGGGCCTGCCAGATGCGCAGGTTACGCGGCGTGGAACCATTCCCATCTTTGCGGCGGTTGTGTTTGTCTGGGCAGATACCCTCGGCCAGGGGGGTGAACGCCACCGGCCAGGGATTGAAGGCGCAGACCCGGCGGGCGATCGCCTGCGCGGGGTGTCGCCACTGGATCTGCGCTGTGGCTTTTTGCAGTTTGTCCGCGTAACAGGCGAGGGTCTCATTCTGCTTTTCCGGTGTCGCAGTGCCTTCGGTTAGGGCCGGAAGGCAGTCCACCAAGGCTTGCGCGCCCAATTGAGCAAGTGTGTCATGCAGCTGTTGGGCGGTTTCATTGGGCTGAATAGGGCAGCGCGTCTTGTACAGCATGTCGCCGGTGTCCAGGCCCGCATCCATTTGCATAATGGTGACGCCGGTTTCGGCATCACCCGCGAGGATGGCGCGCTGGATAGGGGCCGCCCCACGCCAGCGTGGGAGCAGCGAAGCATGCACGTTCACGCAGCCCAGTCGCGGGGCATCCAGCACGGCCTGTGGCAAAATTAGGCCGTAAGCCACGACGACCATCAGGTCGGCGTGAAAGTCGGACAATTGCTGCTGTGCCTGCGGGTCTCGCAGGGTCACCGGCTGCATCACGGGCAGGTGATGAGCCAGTGCCAGTTGTTTTACGGCGCTGGCAGTCAGTTTGCGGCCCCGACCAGCCGGCCGGTCGGGCTGAGTGTAAACAGCAACCACTTGGTGTTCGCTGCCCAACAGGGCACGCAAGCTATCAGCGGCGAATTCCGGGGTTCCAGCAAATAGGATTTTCAGACCTTGGGTCACGGACAATTCCTTGGTTAGTGGAGCGGGCGAGCTGTTACAGGGTCTGTTGACGCATCTTTTCCATTTTTTTACGTATCCGGCTGCGCTTCAGTTCAGACAAATAATCCACGAACAGCTTACCGTCGAGGTGATCCATTTCGTGTTGGACACAAATGGCCAACACGCCGTCGAAGTCCTGTTCCACGGTTTCGCCATTACGGCAACGGAAACGGACCTTGATGCTCTGGGCGCGGGTAACAGGCTCGTAAATACTCGGTACCGACAGGCAGCCTTCTTCTACTTTTTCTTCGCCGTGAGCTTCCAGCAATTCTGGGTTTATCAGACACAAGGGGGCATTTTTGTCTTCCGACACGTCAATGACGATCACTCGCTTGAGTACGTTAACTTGCACCGCCGCCAAACCGATGCCCGGCGCGGTGTACATAGTTTCAAACAGATCATCCACCAGGGTGTGGAGCGCTGCGTCAAAGACCTCCACCGGTGATGCCTTTTGGCGTAATAGTGGGTTGGGAAAGTACAGTATGGGAAGCGTCGGCATGTTGATGGTGTTCAAATTCGCTGGGGTGGGGTTATAGAGATATGATGATTGCTGCCGACATTATACTCACGATCCCCAGCTTGCGTGAGTGGGGTGATGGTAGTCCTTCCCGGCGGTCGGCTCGCTGGAGTATGCTGGGCGATTCAACTACACTCGGGCAAACCGACAAACCAGAGGACGACGGTGTCGATGAAAACGCTGCAACGGAAAAACATGCCTTTGAATGAAAAGCCGTTGAACAAAATGTCTGCAAAATACCTTCTGTTCACGTTGATATTGGCTGTTTTTCTACTCGGCGCTGCAACAGCAAATGCCGATGTGATCAAACTGAGGCCCGACCACCCCGACCGCTACGTGGTCGCCAAGGGTGACACCCTGTGGGATATTTCAGCACACTTTCTTGAAAGCCCGTGGCACTGGCCAGAGGTGTGGAGCTACAACCCGCAGATTAAAAACCCCCATTTGATTTATCCCGGTGACGTTGTGTTGCTGGAATACGATGCTCAGGGCCGGCCGGTACTGCGCGTCAGTCGCGGCAAACCCACGGTCAAAATTTCCCCTAAAATACGGGCGAAACGGGTAGACACACCCATAGCCACTATTCCACTGACGGCTATTCAACAGTTTCTTGGGCAGCCCCGCATATTGAGCGAACGGGATATTCGTAATTCAGCCTATGTCATTTCCAGCAAAGATGCTCGGCTCATGTCCGGCACCGGCGACAAAATTTTCGCCCGCGGTTTGATTCCCGGCGAAGACCCCAATTCCCGCTATGCAGTGCTGCGTATTGGAAAAACTTACCGTAACCAGAATGCGGCACGCGGCGACATTCTTGGCTATGAAGCCATTCACGTGGCGGAAGCAAAAGTGGAAGATTTTGGCGACCCCTCCACGTTGAGAGTGGTGCAGTCCAATCGAGAAACACTGGCAGGAGATCGTCTATTACCTGTGAAAGCCTCCGGGCTGGACCGCACATTTATTCCCCACCCCTCTGAAATCCCCATTGAAGGGCAGATTATCTCCGTGATCGACGGAGTATCCCGCATCGGCCAGTACCAAACCGTGGTCATCAACAAGGGCAAACAGGACGGCATGGAGACCGGACACGTGCTGGCGGTATTCCAAAAAGGTGCCATCATCCGAGACAACTTTAGCAAAAACCGAGGCGAACACGTCACTCTGCCGGATCTGCGCGCCGGTATCGTGCTGGTGTTTCGCACCTTCGATCAAGTGAGTTACGCGTTGGTGATGGAGGCCTACACTGACATGCGGGTGTACGACATGGTCCGCAACCCCTGACGCCAATCCAATAAACCGTTTTGCTTCGGCCCACGGAGGGGCTGCCGCTTGAGTGACCCCGCAACAACACGCCCACCTGCTTCTGCGCCCACATCGATTCCAGCGGATCAGCTACGCTATTGGCTGGCGCTGCACCGAGCCCCCGGCATCGGTCCCATTCTGTTTAAAAAAATTCTTGCCGTTATCCCCGACCTACGGGAGCTGTTCGATTCCAACGGTGCGGCACTGAGCAGCAAGCTGTCGCTGCGGGAAAAAACCCGAGCCTTCCTGCGTCATCCCGAATGGGCACGAGTGGAGCAAGACCAGCGCTGGGCGGAAGCACCGAACTGCCACATCGTCACCTTACCGGACTCGCAATACCCTCTATTGCTCAGAGAAATCGCCGATCCTCCGCCCCTGCTGTTTGTGCACGGCAATCCGGCGCTGCTTAATCACCCCCAGATCGCCATCGTTGGCAGCCGCAACCCCAGTGCCGGTGGAATACAAACCGCCGAGGATTTTGCAGAAGCATTGGGACGTTCGGGGTTGGCCATCACCAGCGGTCTAGCGCTGGGCATCGACGCAGCATGCCACCGGGGTGCGCTTCGTTCGCGGGCCCTGACCGTGGCCGTGGCGGGCACCGGCCTGGATCGCATCTATCCCGCCCGGCACCGGGATCTCGCACACCAAATCGCCGAACACGGCGCACTGGTCAGTGAGTTCCCGGTGGGCACCCCGCCCATCGCCGCCAACTTTCCCCGTCGCAACCGCATTATCAGTGGGCTCAGCCTGGGCACACTGGTGGTGGAAGCCGCCCTGAAAAGCGGCTCCCTGATCACGGCACGACTGGCGGCGGAGCAAGGGCGCGAGGTCTTCGCCATTCCCGGCTCCATCAAAAACCCATTGGCGCGCGGCTGCCACGAACTGGTGCGCCTCGGCGCAAAGCTGACCGAGCACCCCGAGGATGTATTAGAAGAACTCGGGCCACTAGCGCAGGTGGCTCTGCCGGGCGCACGCCCACCCAGTGTCGAAAACAACCCCTTCGACACCTTGAATCCCGCCGAAGACGACCTCATTAATACGCTAGGTTTTGAACCCACCAGCATCGATACCCTGGTAGCCCGCAGCGGATTGACGGCAGGGGGTGTTTCCGCCATGCTGTTGACACTGGAATTGCAGGGACGCGTCACATCCTCCGGCGGACTTTACAGCCGGACCTGAGCGTGGTCTGTCGCAAAGCGGGCCGGACATTAAAGGTAAGTACCCATGAAAGAAGACGTGCTCGAGGTACTGATGTATCTGTTCGAAAACTATATGGATGACGAATCCGCCTTGGAAGCCGACCCGGAAGTTCTTAAATCCCAGCTACGGGAAGCGGGTTTTTTAGGCACCGAAATCAACAAGGCATTCACCTGGCTTGAAGATCTGGCCACACTACAGAAAAACGGCGTCTCTGCCGGACACAAAGCCCGTTCCATCCGGGTGTTTAGTCCCACAGAGGAGAAAAAACTCGACGTCGAATGCCGTGGTTTCCTCATGTTCCTGGAGCAGATGGGCGTACTAAACAGTGCCAGTCGCGAGCTGGTCATCGACCGCATCATGGCCCTAGAGTCACCGGAAATCGACCTGGAACAGGTGAAATGGGTGGTGCTGATGGTGCTGTTCAACCAACCCGGCCTGGAAGAAGCCTTCAGCTGGATGGAAAATATGGTGATGGAAGAGTTCCGCCAACCCCTGCACTGACGGTCGCGTAAGCGCTCAGCTTGCGACGGCTGCTTTGCGGATGCCTCCTTCGCTTTACGCTTCCGCCAATTTTGTCTCCACGAACGGATCTGCAAAAATATCCTGCATCGAAGCCCCGGCCAGAAAGGTCTTTTTCTGCGCTGCTTTAACCATATCTTCGCGCCCGCAAAGAAATACCCGCCAACCTGCCAGGCTCGTAAAATCCGCCAGTGCCTGATCCGCCGCGCGCACCGGTTGCACGCCCTCGGGGGGAACCCCGCGCGATGCGCAGGGATGGTAATGAAACGGCGCATGGGCCTCGGCCATGGCTCGCAGCACGTCGACCAGATACAGACCTCGCGCGTCGCCACTACCATGGTAGAGGTGAATCGGCGCAACGTGGCCCTGTTGCAGGGCATCGCGCGCAATCCCCAGCAGTGGCGCCAAACCGGTGCCTGTCCCAACGAGCAACAACGACTGCTCCGGACGCCCCGGCATGTACACGCACTGCCCGGTGGCGGCGCTGATGGTGACGTTGCCCCCCACACTCAGGCGCTCGGCAACCCAGCCGCTGACCTGGCCGCCCGGCATATGGCGCACGTGCAGTTCCAGAAAATCGTCCACGGACGGGATGCTGGCCAATGAATAACTGCGCGCCACGCCCTGATCATTTTTGAGATTGAGAAACTGTCCCGGCTGATATTCGTAGCCATCGGGCCGCTCCAGGCGCAACCGAACCACATCGTCATTCAGTCGATCCAAACTGGAAACAGTGGCGTCATACGACACCCCGTCACTCCCAGGCCGCACCAATGACATCTTCTGCTCCGGCACACAGGAGCACATCAAAAAATGATCTTGCGCCTTGAGTGTATCCTTGAGCCCCACCTGTGATTCGGCGGGCGGGCGGCCGTCGGTTGATACCATCATGCAGGTCTGACAAACCCCTGCACGACAAGAATAGTTGACGGATACACCCTGCCGAATCAGGCAATCCAGGACCGTCTCAGCTGGCCCACAATCGTACTCCTGATCCTCAAACGCAATAATTGGCATGGGGGTACCCGTCCGTCGTTCATTTACTACTGGGACAAATTAACGCCCGAGAATGTCATTTCGCGTCGTTTCTGCCACGGCCGCAACCTCACCGATCAGGTCAGCGGATACGCCGAGTTCTGCCAGCGTCGCACCAAGATTCTCCACCACGGCATCAAAGTGGGTGTCGTTCAGCCCGCGTTCCACTAGATGGGCGTGGCCCTTCCGCATGTCGTCACCGGTGTAGCTGTTGGGGCCACCAAAGGCCATGGTCAAAAAAGCCTTTTGTTTTGCGGCCTGTTTTTCCATATCGACACCGTCGAAAAACTTGTTGATGCGATCATCTGCGAGCACCTTGCGATAAAAAATATCCACAGCGGCGTTAACAGCGGCTTCTCCGCCAAGGCGGTCAAATAGGGATTCAGACATGTTGCGTCTCCTTTGATTAGAGGTAGAAGATACATCACCATATTTGCGTGGTGACTGCATGTAAAAAAGGGTAAATTAATCACACTTCTCACAGGGTCCGTCCCGACGCCTAGCCATTGTCGGTCGAAACACGCCACACAAAAGATGTATCTCGTCTGCATTTTAATTTGTGCGGCCCCATTGTCAAGCACTTCAGCGCGACATAATTAAGATAGTATTAAATTATCAGAGTGGACAACATGCAATTAACACTGCACACAGATTACTCCCTCAGGGTTTTGATTTACCTTGCTCAGAAGGGGGAAAAACAAGCCACCATCAGTGAAGTCGCCGAGTTTTATCAAATTTCGCGCAACCATTTAGTCAAAATTGTTCACCATCTTGCCGGTGAAGGTTTTCTGAAGACAGCCCGAGGGAAAAATGGCGGTATGCGCCTTGCACGCGCACCGGGGCTGATTTCAGTGGGTGACGTGGTGCGCCGCATGGAGCCTAACTTTGATATCGTCGAATGTTTCAATACCACCAACCAACCTTGCGTCGTCTTGCCGGTTTGCGCCCTCAAGGCGGTGCTCTCCCACGCCAGCAACGAATTTTTGAACATCCTCGACCGCTACACCCTTTCTGATGCCATCACCCAGGGCGAACAAACCCAGCAGATTTTTCCCGTGGAGTTTTTGCGACGGTAGGCCATTTGAAAGCGCTTCCCTGCCTGTCGTGAACCCGCTAAAATGCGTGGTTCGATTTCACGACGCGCCCGGTGCTGTCAACTTCCCAGGCCAGCCGAGGCAGCCAGCCGATGTAAACCACAGATCCACACACTGAATTAATAGATTGATAAAAATCGTTTGAGGAGAAAAATATGTCCGTAAAACACCCTGTTATTGCCGTTACCGGTTCATCTGGCGCCGGCACCACCACGGTCAAAAATGCCTTTGAGCATATTTTTCGCCGCGAAAATATAAACCCGCTGGTGGTTGAAGGCGACAGTTACCACCAATACGACCGCGCCGCTATGAAGCAAGCCATCGCGGAATTCGCCAATCAGGGCAAACAACTTAGCCATTTCGGCCCGGAAGCCAACCACTTCGACCTCATTAGCGACACCTTCAAAACCTATGGCGAAACCGGTAAATGCCGCCGTCGCTATTACCTGCACAGCGAAGAGGAAGCCGCCGAACACAACACCCGCCTGGATACCGAACTCACTCCCGGTCAGTTCACCCCCTGGGAAGACATTGCCGAGGACACCGACGTGCTGTTCTACGAGGGCCTGCATGGTGGCGCCGTGGACGGCGATATCAATGTCGCCGACCACACCGACCTGCTCGTAGGTGTGGTACCCATCGTCAATCTTGAGTGGATCCAAAAAATTCACCGCGACAACGCCCAGCGCGGCTACAGCGCCGAGGCCATTGTCGATACCATTCTGCGACGCATGGATGACTACGTGCACTACATCACACCGCAGTTTTCGCGCACCGACATCAACTTTCAACGCGTGCCCACGGTGGACACCTCCAACCCGTTCATCGCCCGCGACATCCCCACGCCGGACGAAAGTTTCATCGTCATCCGCTACCGCGACCCCACCGGTGTGGACTTCCCGTATTTGCTGAACATGATCACGGACTCATTCATGTCCCGCCCCAACACCATCGTAGTGCCCGGCGGCAAAATGGGCTTCGCTATGGAACTGATCCTCGCACCACGCATTCATCAATTGCTGGAAAACAAGAACAAAGCGTAAACCCCTCCCCAATGCCAAAAAGGCCGCCCCTGTTTATTCAGGGGCGGCCTTTTTTATGCGATGTTTACCGGAGACTAAAGATCGGCCTCCGCCTCAAACAACACCGCACCGGTAATAATCACCAGCGCGCGTGCTAACAATATCCCCATGCCCTGGGCGCGATGATCCCGTCGCAGGGCTGTTGTATCCCTGTCCTGCGGTCTCAGCATTCCAAACGCGGTATGTACCTGGATGGCATACAGCACGTACAAGGTGATAATTAGCCCGAAATGCATCCACACCCCGAAGGAGAGAATATCTCCCTCCTCCAACAAGCGTCGCTGCCAGTCGCGGGTCAGCACCAGATACACCGGCATCAGCAAATCAAACAGCATCACCGACGCCATCACCGGGATATGGAACAGCCGCACCCGGTGCCAGTAAAACGCCGCCAGCATTAAGATGTAGGTTGCAACCGCAAAGTAAAATGGGCCCGCCATCATTCCCTCCTTTAATTCGGACAAATGCTCTGACTTGCTCTGACGAAAGAAGTGCCGTGAAAAACGTGGCCCATATCGGCCATCACGTATTCGTGCGGGCGCACCCTGCCACCAGAGAATCCGGAACAAGTCCGGAAGACTGTCGAATAATGAGGTTGGAAAAATGCGAAAAAAGATGGTGGCCGGAGGTGGAATCGAACCACCGACACGAGGATTTTCAATCCACTGCTCTACCGACTGAGCTATCCGGCCGTTGGGGATGCGTATTAAAGCCGCTGAACCCCGTCGAGTCAAGCCGAAAAAGCGGTAACCGGGAAACACTGGACCATTGTTTCGCCTATAATAGGATGCTCGCCGATGAAAGGCCGTATCCCATGACTCAGCACCCTGAGCCCAGCCAGTACCAACTGGTTAAAACCCGACTTCAGCAACCTAACGCCAACGGCACCACCGAATGCCAGCTGTGCCTATGGCGTTGCAAACTGGCCCACGGTCAGCGCGGCTTTTGCCAAGCCCACGTCAACCGCAACGGCACTCTATACAACCTCAGCTACGGCATTCTGTCCGCCATCGATATCGGCCCCATTGAGGAAAAGCCCGTACGGCACTTCCGCCCCGGCACCACGGTAATGTCAGTGGGCAGCTACGGCTGCAACTTTCGCTGTGGTGGCTGCCACAATCTGGACATTTCCTGGGGAGTATCGGCGCTGGATGAGCTGGCCCGGGGAGCCTCCACCGCCGCGTTTGTCACCCCGCAGCAGCTGGTGGACGCGGCCCTGCACCACGGTGTCGATGGCATCGCGTTTACCTATTCGGAGCCTGCGGTCTGGTTGGAATACGTGATCGATGTCTCCAAACTAGCCCACGCTGCCGGCTTGTACACCCTGTACGTGTCCAACAGCTTCGTCACCGACGAGGCATTGGCGCTGATGGCCCCGTACGTGGACGTGCTGTGCTCCGACATCAAAAGCCTGGACGACGCTTTTTACAAAGACATTTGTCCGGTCGCCACCGTCGCAGACGTGCTGGGCAGCATCGAAAAGGCCCAGCAACTGGGCATGCACGTGGAGGTGCGCACCAACGTGATCCCTGGCAAAAATGACCACCCGGACGAGCTTGCGCGCATCGCGGCTTGGGTGCGCGACCACCTGGGCTGCGACAGCCCCTGGCACATCACCCGATTTTTCCCCGCGTTCAAGCTCAGCCATCTGTCGGCGACACCCAGCGACGTCCTGCACACGGCCGCCGAGCTGGGGCGTCGTGCCGGGCTGAAAAATGTGTACCTGTACGACGACAAAGGTTGCGACTGCGCCGAGAACAATCTACCGGTGGATGCCTATCTGGACACCAACCCGCAAGCCCTGCACGCAGTCAAAAAATGCGCGGCTAACTGCTGTGGTGACGAGGGCATTTTGTTGAAAAAATACGAACGGGATTCCTGATCCAAACAGCATGAATCATCTACCTCGCAGCACGCTATTTCGCTACCGGAGTTTCATGAATAATCAGGGTACCCATTTTTAATACCAGGGAATCGCAACACCGCCCCCAATGCTTCCAGCATCTTGCGATTATCTAGCCTCCGGGATTCTTTTAGGTAGGACAACATGCCCGCGCTCATCACTTGTTTTGCTTCCTTCAAGCTCACCTCCGGTGGCATGGGCAGGCCATGCGCCCGGGCGACATCCTTAAAGTAGCGCGACATGGTGCCAGGCTGGCCGTCGGAAATGTTGTATACCTCACCGGCTTTGCCACGTTCGGCAGCGGCAAGGCAGATGCTAGCGAGGTCGTCCTGATGAATGCGGTTGGTGTAGGGTGATTCGGCTTCACATAAAATAGGCAGTCTTTTTTTGATGCGAGAGAGGGGCAGACGGCCAAGGCCGTAGATGCCACCGACGCGCAGGATAACCGTCGGCACGCTGTTTTTTATTGACCAATCACGGGCGGCCTGTTCGGCATCCAACCGACGGCGGCCGCGTGTCGTTTGTGGATTGACGGGGCGTTGTTCGGTGATCCATTCCCCCTGACAATCGCCATACACGGCGGTGGTGCTGAGCAACACCAGTTTTTTCGGCAACGCATCTGCGAGGATAGAATCCAAAAACTGGCGAATGAGCAGATCGCTGTCACCTTCACCGGGCGGTGGGGCCAGATAAAATACCGTCGCTTCAACGGTGGGCAGCTTGCCCAAAAAATCGTTCCGCGCAAAATTTACCTGTACCGGCACGATGCCTATCTGCTGTAAACGGGCCACGCTTTCCGCGCTGCGCACCAACCCGGTAACCGTCATTTTTTTCCCTTTACACAAACAAGCGACGCGCTCGCCGATGTCGCCACAGCCTGCAATAAGCACAGTATTCATGGGTGGTTCTGATCTGGTAATTCGCGCATACTTTCCGCCCTTTAATGAAACTCGGTGGCCCTCCCTACATGTCCTTTTTAGTCCGTATCCAGCCCAGTGGGCACTCTTTTATGGTGGGCGCCGATGAGTCCGTTTTGGACGCGGCGCTGCGTCAAGGTTATGCCTTTCCCTATGGTTGCCGCAACGGTGGTTGCGGCACATGCAAGGGTAGACTGCTTTCTGGAGTGCTGGATTATGGCACGGATCTTCCGCCGGGCTTGAGCCAGGAGGAGGTGGATGCCGGGCTAGCGCTGTTTTGCCAGGCCCGAGCCTGTTCCGATCTCGATGTAGAGGTGAAAGAGATTGGCGCTGCCGGAGAGCTTGATATTCGCATTCACCCCACCAAGGTGCAAAAAAAGGAGTTTCTCGCGGACGACGTGGTGCGACTCTATCTCAAAATGCCTGACACTGACCGCATGCAATTTCTAGCCGGGCAGTACGTGGATATTTTACTGAAGGATGGCCGTCGGCGTAGCTTTTCCATCGCCAATGCACCCCACGATGATGCCCTGGTGGAGCTGCATATTCGCCATGTGGACGGGGGTGATTTTACCGGTTACGTCATGGACACGCTGAAAGAGACGGATATCCTGCGCATCGAGGGGCCTCACGGTAATTTTTATTTACGTGAGGGCGCGCGGCGTCCACTGATTTTTATGGCCGGAGGCACGGGGTTTGCGCCCATCAAAGGCATCATCGAACACGCGCTGGCGGAGGGAGTGACGCAGCCCATGCACCTTTATTGGGGCGTGCGCGACGAAAAAGGCCTTTACTTGGGTGAGCTGGCCCGCAAGTGGGCCAAAAACCTACCTCATTTTCAGTTTCACGCCGTGCTTTCCGAGGCCTCCCCGCAGCATGCCAGCAATGTGCGCACCGGTTATGTACACGAGGCCATTATTGCGGATTTCCCTTCGGGCCTGGCAAACTTTGACATCTACGCCAGCGGCCCTCCGGTAATGGTGCGGGCGGGCTTTGACGCCTTTTCCGAACACGGCATGGTGCAGGACCGCTATTTTTCCGACGCCTTTGAATTCCAGCGCCCCGGCGTGACGGCGGAGTAGTTTATACCGCCGACTCGCCTGCCGTTATCGACACCACGGTAGTGGCGTCCCGCGCCTCCAGCCGACGGGTCTGGCGTTCCTGATCCAGCGCCTCCAGTGTCGGGGGGCTGACCGCCCCCGGAGCTTGCCGTAACCCCTCCCGATAATACGCCAGAGCCCGTTCCGGCTCTTCGAGGTGTTCCAACAGATTTCCTAGTTCGGTGCAGGCTTCCATACTGGGGTGCGCCTTCACGCTGGCCTCCAAATGTTCCCGCGCCCGCCCCCAAAGTCCTGCACGCAAACATAGGCGGCCCGCCGTGAGCAAAGCAGTGGCATCGGCTTCAAAACCTTTGAGCAGGGATTCGGCCGTGGCCAATTGCTGGCTAGGGTTAACACCCGCTACCAACCCGTACAAACGCAGCAAGGCATCGTCGCGTTGGCGACGTAGGGCGGCTTTCAACACGGGTTCGGCAAGTTGAGCGTCATCCAGATTGATCAGCTGCTGCACGTAGGCGAGCACCAGCTCCCGGTTTTCTTTCTGGCGCTTAGGGACGCGCGCCCAGATGTTCGACAGGTCTAAGGAATTCTGCACGTTCCCCAATAGGGCCAGAAAAGCCTCACGGCGCATGGTGTTTTCGGTCTCAACATCCACCACTTTGTGGCGGCGCAGGGTCGGCAACAATTCCAGCAGGCGTTCCCAATCCTGCAATTGACGGTATAACTTTGCTAGGGCTTTGAGCACCTGTGCATGCTTAGGGACCAGATGATGCAAATGGCGCAAGGTCGCCAGAGCCTGTTCGAACTGCTGTTGTTTCAATTGCAATTCAGCCTGCGTCAAACCCACGGCGATATCGGCAGAGCGATCACTTGCGTAGGCCCGTTTCAGGTGCCGGTCCCGTCGGCCGCTCGCGCCCTGCGCCTGCGCGGCCCGGGCGGCAGCCAAATAATTGAGCAATGGCGCACGCCCCTTGTCGGCGAATTTCAGCACATGGCGTTCGGCCGCCGCCCAGCGTCCCTCCGCCAGATCGATCAAACCCCGGTTCAACGACAGCACAGCCAGACGCTCACGGCGATTCAATCGCCACCGGCGTACGCCGCCAGGCACGGATCGCAACCCAGCCAGTAGCCGGATCACAAAATAGAGCGCGACGAACACCAGCAATGTCGCAACGAACACCAGCAGCAGAGTGGTCTCCAGTGTCCATTCCCCCAGCGCAAACAGGGCATAGCCTGGGTCATCCATAGCCTGTAACGCTACGAATACGGCGACAATCAGGGTCAGCAGGGCAAAGGTCAGGGTTTTCATGAGGCCGCCGATTGCGACTGCGTGGAGGGCGACATTCCCAACGACGGAGGTGCGGAACCGGTGGTGGACCACTCCTGGCCACCCAGGCGCTGGCGCAGGGCTTTCAGCGAGCCGCTCACGTCAGGAATCACGGGGCTCAGTTCCTCACCTCCCAGACGGGAAAGGCTGTTTTGCAAGTTGGCGACAGCGGCGGACTCGGCATCAAAATAGGTTGTTACCCAGGTTTTGGCCTCAGTGAGATACTGTCGAAACAGGGGAGTATCAGTGCGCAGCAAGGCCAGGCGCGCCTGTTCCAGCTTGAGGCGCAAGTTCTGTTGCAGGAACCAGGTTTCGCTGGGGGGCAGTAGGGGCTCGATGGGTTGCTGCTGGTGACGCCGCACCGTCACCAAACTTTTGAGGTCCTTCCACATGGCCTGCGGGATATCCCTCCAATTGGGCACATCGCCGAGATTGTGGTCGCCGCTGACGGCAGCGGCAATACGCGCTTTGTCGATCAGAGGTAATTCGTTGACCTGCAAGGCCAAGTTTCCAATCTCCAACGCCATACCGGCGATATCCGGCTGGGGCAGAGAACGCAGGGAAATCACTTCCTGGGAGATCATATTGCGCACGGCCAGCAGGGCGGGATCACCCAGGGCTTTCAAACGCCCGTCGGCCGTTTCAAATACGGCGACGGCGGTGCCTATATCCTGCGCCAGCGTAAGACGATGATTAGCCACGGTGAGTAAATATTCCACTTCAGCCAAGCGCCAAGCCAGGGTGGTGCGCCCCAGTTTTTCGGACAAGGTGTTCATGGCCACCGATAACGCCTGATGCTCGGCCTGCGCCGTTTGGCGAGCGCTGACTTCATCCGCTAGCGTTTGTGCGGCGGCCTGCTGTGACTGCTGCAATTGCGCCAACTCCGCGCCTTGCTGCTTCAGCTGCCCGTCCTGCTGTTTCAGGTGATCGCCCTGTTGCTTCAGACGTTCACCCTGCTGGCCCAGCTGTAGGGCCTGATTTTCCACATGAGGCCGGAACTCATTATCAAGCAGGTACATGGCAAACCCGGCCACGCCCAGGGCACCGAGACCAATAATCAGGGAAAATATTGCCGTCCAGGGCGTTTTTCGCTCTGGCTGAGTTGTCGGGCCAGAAGTTGTCGGGCCAGGATTTTTCTTCGGCGGCGGTTTTTTATGGGCAGGGCGGGAATCAACCGTACCCTCGGGTTTGACATCACCCTTGGCAACCGTCGGTTCGCTGACAGTTTCCCCGTCACTCGGTTTTTTTGGTGTCTGGGGAGGAGGTACCACTGGCCGCCCTTTTTTCTTGCCGTCTTTTTTTTCGTTCTTTTTATCGTCGGCGCCGCTGTTTTTTTTATTCGCCCTGTCATTCATGGCCAAGCCCCTCAGTGTGCCGTTTATATTTTCAAGGTACGTTCAATGGCGCTAACAATAGCATTGTTGCTGGCCTCACTGGCAACTGTGGGCGGATGGATAAAGCCCAGAGTTTTGGCCAACGGCACGGCGCGTTCGCTAATTGCCACCAATTGCGTGTTAAAAAGATCCTGCTGATGTGAAGAGTCCACCAGCGCCGCCAAATTTTCAAGACCTTCGTTGCTGGTAATCACGATGTGGGACAATACCTGATTCCGCCAGGCTTGATAAAGCGCCGAGGGGTCGGGATGGGCCACGGCCCGCACGTAACTTTCCACGTAGCGAACATGGGCGCCGCGCTGCTCCAGGGTATCGCCCAGCAATGGCCGACCCTGCTGACCCCGAAATATCACCACCCGTTGTCCGCCGAGGTGTTGCAGTGCGGGGAGTGACAACAGGGATTCGGAGTTAAATGGCCTGGGGGCCACCCATGTCACCGGCAAGCCCCGGCGGCTAAGAGCGGAGGCAGTGGCTCGACCCACCGCCGCAATGGCGGTGCCCTCGGGCCAGGAGTGAGTATTCACTCGCGCGTCTGCCACTGCGTTAACAGCATTGACGCTGACAAATATCGCCAGATCGAATGTGGACAAGACATCCAGTTGACGCCGGAACTGCGCCGCATCGGAGGGTGGTTGGATCTCAATGACGGGAAAAGCAATGGCCGAGCCGCCCCGCTGTTCAATGCGCTCACACAGAGCCTGCCCCTGTTGGAGCGGGCGGGTGACCAGTGCGCACACCCCGTTTAGCGCGGGCATGGGCTCCGTGTTTCCAGCTGATCACAGGCGCGTGATTCAAGCACGGTCGTAAACTTCCCTGAGAATCTCGCCCGCTCCTCTCGACAGCAGGTCGTTGGCGAGAGTGGTACCGAGATGTTCGGCCTCTGCCGACTGGCCTGCAATGTCGCCACGCACCATCTCACTGCCATCGGGACGTCCCACCAATGCCCTCAACAGTAGCGTGTCGCCATCCAGCTCGGCATAACCGGCAATGGGTACTTGGCAACCACCTTCGAGGCGTTCGTTCATGGCCCGCTCGGCCCGTACGCAAATAGCGGTTTTGGTATGATTCAGCGGCGCGAGGAGTTCGTTGATGTACGGGTCGTCGCGACGACATTCGATGCCCACAGCGCCCTGACCAATGGCGGGCAAGCTGAAGGCGGGGTCGAGATGGTCGCGAATACGATCGTGAAAACCCAGCCGGATGAGCCCAGCGCAGGCCAAAATAATGGCATCGTATTCGCCGTCGTCCAGCTTGCGCAGGCGAGTATTGACGTTGCCCCGTAAGTCACGGATATCCAGGTCCGGCCGCCAGGCACGAATTTGGCAGGTGCGACGCAGACTTGACGTCCCCACCCGTGCGCCCTTGGGCAAATCCTCGATACTTTGGACGTCGTTGGAGACAAAAGCATCGCGCGGATCTTCCCGTTCGCAAATGACAGCCAGGTGCAGGCCCTCGGGGAATTCCACCGGCACATCTTTCATGGAGTGCACGGCAATGTCGGCGTCACCGCGCAACATGCCTTGCTCCAACTCCTTCACGAACAAGCCTTTACCGCCCACCTTGGCCAGCGGGGTATCCAGAATTTTATCGCCCTGGGTGACCATTTTCACCAACTCCACCTGGAGATCCGGGTTACGGGCCAGCAAACTGTCTCGGACAAATTCGGCCTGCCACAGGGCCAGAGGACTTTTTCGGGTGGCGATGCGAACAATTTGGCTCATCTTCAATACTCTGTATTTTGTTATTGGGGATGTAGAACGGCCGGGGCCGGAAAAGGCACTAATGCTAAGGGCTACGCCACTCTGCTGCAACTCAAACTGGCCAAATGCCGGGATTCTGTTAAAATCGCGGCCATTGCGTGGCGGCGTGTTGTCCGCCTCTCTATATTGCCCGGGGCGTATAGAATTTTGCTGAAGGCTCTGCCGGACCCCGGCCAAGACTGCCGTTTTACACTTGTAAACTTAGGGAACTCATAATGCACACTGGCGAAACTATCACTCAATTTATTATCGAAGAACAACGCAACTCGCCTTCGGCTTCCGGCGATTTTACCGCCCTGCTCAACGATATTGTCACTGCCTGTAAAGCGATTTCCAGCTGTGTGAACCAAGGCGCGCTGGTCGGCGTGTTGGGCTCCGCAGGCAGCGAAAATATCCAGGGCGAAACCCAGAAAAAACTGGACATTCTCTCCAATGATATTTTCCTTAAAGCTAACCAGTGGGGCGGCCATCTCGGCGCCATGGCCTCCGAAGAAATGGACGATATCTATCCCATTCCCGCCGAGTATCCTAAGGGTAAGTACTTACTGACGTTTGACCCATTGGATGGTTCTTCCAACATCGACGTCAACTTGTCTGTCGGCAGCATCTTCTCCATCCTGCGCTGTCCCGACGGCGTGGAAAATCCTACCGCAGCGGATTTTCTACAGCCCGGCACCGAACAAGTCTGCGGCGGCTTCACCCTCTACGGCCCATCCACCATGCTGGTGTTAACCACCGGCAACGGCGTCAACGGCTTTACTCTGGACCACAACGTAGGCGAATTCATCCTCACTCACCCCGACATGACTATTCAGGAAGAGACCGCTGAATTTGCCATCAACATGTCCAACCAGCGCCATTGGGAAGCCCCCATGCAACGCTACGTGGACGAATGTCTGGCGGGCAGCACCGGGCCGCTCGAAAAGGATTTCAACATGCGCTGGGTCGCCTCCATGGTGGCCGAGGTGTATCGCATCCTCACCCGGGGTGGCATTTTCATGTACCCCATGGACACCCGTGACCCCAGCAAACCCGGCAAGCTGCGCCTGATGTATGAGGCCAATCCCATGGGCTTCATCGTAGAGCAAGCCGGTGGTATTTGCTCCACGGGCCGCGAGCGCATCATGGAAATCCAGCCTACAGGTCTACACCAGCGTGTGCCGGTGATTCTAGGTTCCAAGCAGGAAGTGGAGCGCGTTATCGCCTATCACCAAGAAGGCTGATGCGTGCCTTTTAGGCTGCCAGCGTAAACACGGCGGCCAATAAAAAGGGCGATCCTGAAATAATCGGGATCGCCCTTTTTCATATCGATGAACTGTAAAAATAAGCAGTGACAAAACCTGAAAAGTTAGCAACTGCTCACATACATCTCCTTTTGACCATCAAATTCAGCATCGGCAAATGGCCGCTCGTAACGATGTTTGAATTGTGCAGTGCGAACAGAGAGGTGGTCCCACAAATCAGCACAACCCGTTAAGTGGATTTTCTGCTCGATCGAAGCATGATATGCCCCATAACGAGGAGAGAAAACATGGATAGGCGACCCCGCCGAAATCATTCACTGGAAATAAACATCCCCGTCCCAAGCACGAAATAAGCCCGTTGAACTTTGAACTGATTCCTTTTCATTGAGCCTCAAATTTTTAAAATGGATTCGATTCGCCATCGTCATCATAAGGCATAATGTCACTCATTAAATTTAGAAATACCCCAAGTGATTCGCATAGATTTTTTACTGTTTCACTGTGCATCAGCTTCTCCTCTGGAGTTTTTGCTTTCCCCATTGCTTTCAGGGCGACATCGATTTCTTTTGAAATACCAGTCATCATTTTTTCAGGATCCATTATTCCTCCAATTCACTTGTCTTTAGTATCATAAAATATTTACCGGGGTTGTTTGAGCATCGTCGCGGTAGCGACAAACAGGGCCTTTCCACACCTTTTACTCATTATTATTAACAATCCTACTTATGGTTGAATAATGCTTCCCAAAATAATCGCCTATTTCTTTCAATGTGTAGCCGCCTGATTGATAGGCTTTGAGTATCGATTTTGTTTCGTTTTTGTACTGGCTATCATAATACTCTAACGATTTTGGGAGCTTCCTTTTTTGCCGTTGAGGCACTTCACTTATTGTGACATTTTTGTTTATTTTTAGTTGTAGTTTATTAATGTACTTTTCCGATGCCAAAAATACCTGATTTTGTACGTGATGCCATATGGTTGGTAACCCAACACCTTCTCTTACAAAATTGATATATTTTTCAATCGCGCGTTTTCGCTGCTTGGAAAATTGGCCAAGTACCCAGTCCACTAGGAGCCAAGGAGGGGGCGCCACTTTATTTGTCATTGCAGCATAGCTACTCCATGGCCAATCATTGATATTTTTGGTCATCCCCGCTCGAATAGGATTCAATACCACGTATCGAGACAATTCTAATAAATAAGGATCACGCTCAACCAGTATCCCTTTGAAGCGCCCCTGAAACACATGCCCTACCCGATTGTGTTGGCGGTTGTAATACTGAGTGTAGACACCATTAAGCTGCCTCATGCCTTTTGACAGGTTTTTATCGGCGGTTTCCACGACGATGTGGTAATGGTTATCCATTAAACAATACGCATGACAACACCAGTTAAACCGTTCACACACATCACCGAATATTTTCAGCCATTTTTCCCTGTCTTCATCGTTGTCATAGATATCCTCCCGACGATCACCTCTTGAGGTTATGTGATAAATACCGCCAGCGAGTTCTATTCTAAGTGGTCGTGCCATTTTTTGAGACTAGCATACCCACTTTATATGTGGCAAGGAAAGACCTGACCCCATTTACCCTGCTCAGACAGGATTTGGATTTTCATCCTCACCTGTTGGGTAACAATAATCACTTTCTTAGGTTCCTTCCTGATCCAATGACTCTCGATTTAACTTGACGCGAGCAGCTATTTATTAAGCGCTACCCCTTGTATAGTTTTATTTCAACAAATATAGCTTCTCCAGCAATACCTATCTGTATATAGAACTCATTAAAACCATCCGATGAAATATTTAGTTTTATCGGTAAATTCGATAGTTTGAGTGGCTTTCTTTCTATTGCTTTAACAAGTAAATTTAGCTCTGCCTCACTAAGTGAAACACCTCCTAAAAAAATTACCTGGCTATTAAGTTCGTCGGGTATTGTTTGCATTTCTGGACCAATAATCATAAAAGAATGTTTTCCATAATGGTTGCATGACCAATATTTAACGGAAAACAAGTTACCATTTGATAAAACTCCTTTAACCTCATTTTTCTTTGGGAACAACTGGTATAAGGCTACAGACTTATTATCAGAGAATGATTTTTCAGATATAGTATCATCGCTAAATACACAGTTTTTAGCGGCGCATGATAGGCCTGACAGTGACAAACCGAACACTAGAAGGAAGTACAAAATACAGTTTTTTAACATAAGTATATTCATCTTCGTTAGGGTTGTGGGATTTCCAAGTGATATGCAGGATCTTTAGGCGGCATTAAAAAATTGGAAACTCTGGAGTCATTACTAACTGCCGACTCAAACTTTTTCCTAACCGCGAGATTGATGCTGCTTGGGGCTATATCGACAACATTAAGTTTATTTGGGTTTCCTGCGTGCCTGGATACATTACGAGGCCCCAAGGAATTAATTTTTTCTGTCAATCCGGTAATTATGTCAGCTCTTGATTTTCCATTATGTTTTAGAGTTAAGAATTCGTCTATGACTTTGTCTCCGTAAGTGCCGTAGAGCTTTTTCTGATGAGCGACTCCGTGTCGTTCAATATTCTCAAACATTATTCTTGCTTGGTCGTGAGCTGTTCTGGCGGTGCTTGTTATTGTAATTTGAGCTATCCCAGATATTTTCATGATATCCAGCAATACTTTCCTACTATGTGCGGATACCTTTGCACTATCTCGGGCTGGACTTAAAAATTGAATTATTGGCATAGAGTCTCCTCTTATAATGTATAAAATTTTATTGTGTCGCTTAACTTATTAGTATCAAACCCACTTGCGTTGCTACCCACTGTATTGAACGAGGAATCAGGAAATTTTCCCTGATATCCTGATATTGATGGACTATCTAAGCATATTCACCCTATTATCTTCGTCAAAACCCTATTCTCCAGGTTTCACCATGTCAACTCAAAATTCAGAGAAAGGCCTGTTGACAGGACTCGCAATCTGATGCGTCGTCTCCACTATTCGATCCATACAGAGCGGACTTATTGTGACTGGGTTGTGCGCTTTATTCGATTTCATCAAATGAGGACGCGGTAGGCACTTTTTGTCAATGTGGAGAAAAATGCGGAGGACTTTTTGACTCATTTGGCCGTAGAGGCCAATGTCGCAGCTTCAACACAAAATCAGCCTTTCAATGCACGGTGTTTTTATACAAGCGAGTATTACAACAACCTTTGGAAAAGGTGTGAGCAACCCGTTCACATAAGCAGCAACGAATCCCGGTAGTGTTGACGCGAGATTAGGTGAAGCAGGTATTGACTTTCTTCGAAGGAACATCGGAGTTGGTGGTGAAGTTATTGTACGGTTGTGGTTTACGGATCACTGAGGCCGTACGTTTGCGGGTACAGGATATCGATTACGGTTACGGGCAGGTGACTGTGGATCAATGGCATGGATCAATGGCATGGATCAATGGTGGATCAATGGTGGATGGATCAATGGGGTCACAGATCAATGGGGTCACAGATCAATGGGGTCACAGATCAATGGCAGATCAATGGCAGATCAATGGCAGATCAATGGCAGATCAATGGCAGATCAATGGCAGATCAATGGCAGATCAATGGC
>JAADHZ010000020.1 GCA_013151575.1 Gammaproteobacteria bacterium | reverse complement strand
AAAACGAGCTGGGCGCCACCAAAATTCGTTTTCCCGAGTCCTCCGGCATCGGCATCAAACCCGTGTCCCGTGACGGCACTCAGCGCCTAGTGCGCAAGGCGCTTCAGTATGCCATCGACAACAACAAGGCCTCGGTGACCCTGGTACACAAGGGCAATATCATGAAATTCACCGAAGGCGCGTTCAAGGAATGGGGTTACGAGCTGGCCAAATCCGAGTTCGGTGCGGTGGAAATCGACGGCGGGCCGTGGTGCCGTTTCAAGAACCCCAACAATGGTGAAGACATCATCGTCAAAGACGTCATCGCCGATGCCTTTTTGCAGCAAATTCTGCTGCGCCCGGCGGAATATGATGTGATCGCCACGCTGAACCTCAATGGCGATTATGTGTCAGATGCCTTGGCGGCACAGGTCGGGGGCATTGGTATTGCACCGGGGGCCAATTTGTCCGACACCGTGGCAATGTTTGAAGCCACCCACGGCACCGCGCCAAAATATGCGGGCAAGGATCAAGTGAACCCCGGTTCGTTGATCCTCTCCGCGGAAATGATGCTGCGTCACATGGGGTGGCCCGAAGCGGCGGACCTGATCATCAAAGGAGTATCCGGCGCGATTCAAGCCAAAACTGTGACCTATGATCTGGAACGTTTGATGGACGACGCAACGCTGGTGAGCTGCTCCGGTTTTGCCGATGCGGTCGTTGCGAATATGTAACGGGCATGCGGTGAGTGACATCGCCGCATGCGAGCAAAAGATCAAGCGTCGTCTAAAATAAAATAGATATTATGGAAAAACAAAATACCCATCGCGATGACGGGCTCGCGGTTCAGGAATCGCGCCCCAAATTGAAAAAACCACCCATGTATCAGGTGGTGTTGCTGAACGATGATTTCACGCCCATGGAGTTTGTGGTGCATGTGCTCGAACATTTTTTCACCATGGACCGAGCCAAGGCCACGCGCATCATGTTTCACGTACACACACAGGGCAAGGGCTTGTGCGGAGTGTTCACCCACGAAATTGCCGAAACCAAGGTGGCACGGGTGAATGAGTATTCGCGTGGAAACAATCACCCATTGCTTTGCTCCATGGAAACAGCGTAAAGAGGGTGTAAGGTGCGGCCGCTAAGCAAAGTAAGTCGCCCGTATTTTAAGGCTCGCCTTTTGCCATTCAACTCAGGCTCAGCCCAGCGCCAAGCTCAATCAGAGGTACGCCATGTTAAGCCACGAACTGGAAGTGACTCTCAATCTCGCCTTCAAAGAGGCGCGTGAACAGCGGCACGAGTTCATGACCGTCGAGCATCTGCTGCTCGCCTTGATCGACAACCCCACCAGCAACAGCGCGTTGCGGGCCTGTGGTGCCGATTTGGATGAATTGAAGCGAGAACTCTCCGAATTTGTGCATGAAACCACGCCGTTGTTACCCGAGGGCGATGAACGTGAAATCCAGCCCACGCTGGGTTTCCAGCGCGTATTGCAGCGCGCGGTGTTTCAGGTGCAAAGCTCGGGCAATAAAGAAGTCACCGGCGCCAATGTGTTGGTGGCCATTTACAGCGAACAGGAAAGTCAGGCCGTGTATTTTCTCGGCAGGCAGAACGTGGCCCGCCTGGACGTAGTGAACTACATCGCCCACGGCATCTCCAAAGTGGATGACGGCGACGCCGATTCGCTGTCCGGCGCTGACGATGATCAGGAAACCGAGGCTCCGGCTAAAAGCCCGCTGGAAAACTACGCCACCAACCTTAATCAACTGGCCACGCTGGGCAAAATCGACCCATTGATCGGCCGCAAAAATGAAATCCAGCGCACCTTGCAGGTGTTGTGCCGACGGCGCAAGAATAATCCCCTGTTCGTAGGTGAAGCGGGTGTGGGCAAGACCGCGCTGGCCGAAGGGCTGGCTAAGCAGATCGTGGACGGCGAGGTGCCGGACATTCTCGCGGGCAGCACCATTTATTCGCTGGACCTCGGCGCATTGCTGGCGGGCACCAAGTATCGCGGCGATTTTGAAAAACGTTTGAAGGCTGTGCTCTCCCAGCTGCATCAGGAAGAGGGAGCCATCCTGTTTATTGATGAAATCCACACCATCATCGGAGCCGGTGCGGCCTCCGGCGGCGCTATGGACGCCTCCAACCTGCTCAAACCGGTGCTGGCTTCCGGTGAACTGAAGTGCATTGGCTCTACCACGTATCAGGAATATCGCGGTATTTTTGAAAAGGACCGGGCCCTGGCGCGGCGTTTCCAGAAAATTGATGTGCCCGAGCCGTCCATGGAGGAAACGGTACAGATTCTCGAAGGGCTCAAATCCCGCTTTGAGGAACACCACGAAGTGCGCTTCACCCATCAAGCGTTGCGCACCGCTTCCGAACTGGCCACGCGTTACATCAATGATCGCCACCTGCCGGACAAAGCCATCGACGTGATCGACGAGGCTGGTGCGATTCAGCGCCTGCAACCGCCCTCCAAACGCAAAAAAACCGTGGGTGTGAAAGATATTGAGGGTGTGGTGGCAAAGATGGCACGCATCCCGCCCAAACAGGTGTCCAGTTCCGACAAGGAAGGCCTGCGAAATCTCGATCGCGACCTCAAACTGGTGGTGTACGGGCAGGACCCGGCCATCGACACTCTGGCTACGGCGATCAAAATGTCACGCGCCGGTCTCGGCGTGGGTGACAAACCCATCGGCAGTTTTCTGTTCGCCGGACCCACCGGTGTAGGCAAGACCGAAGTCACCCGCCAGCTGGCGAAAATCATGGGCATCGAGCTGATTCGCTTCGATATGTCCGAATACATGGAACGCCACACGGTATCGCGGCTCATTGGTGCTCCCCCCGGTTACGTGGGCTTCGACCAGGGTGGTCTGCTCACCGAAGAAGTGAGCAAACATCCCCACGCCGTAGTGCTGCTGGACGAGGTGGAAAAGGCCCACCCCGATGTATTCAATCTGCTGTTGCAGGTGATGGATCACGGCTCGCTCACCGACACGAACGGGCGCAAGGCCGATTTTCGCAACGTGATCCTGGTGATGACCACCAACGCTGGCGCGGAACTCATGAGCCGACCGTCCATTGGTTTTACCGAAGCGGACAATTCCAGTGATGGTATGGAAGCCATCAAACGCACCTTCACGCCGGAATTCCGCAACCGTCTCGACGCCGTTATCCAGTTTGGTCCGCTGAGTGAAGCCACCCTGTTGCACGTGGTGGATAAATTTCTGTTTGAGCTGGAAGCGCAGCTGGAAGAGAAAAAAGTCTCTCTGCAAGTGGATGCCAGCGCACGTCACTGGCTAGGCAAACACGGTTACGACGACAAAATGGGTGCTCGTCCCATGGCCCGCCTGATCCAGGAACGCATCAAAAAACCCCTGGCGGAAGAATTGCTGTTCGGGCAACTGGCCGACGGCGGCGTGGTGCGTATTCTCGCCGGAGAAGAGGGCTTGGAGCTGGTCATCAACGAAGATGAGCTGGCGAGTGAGCCGGTGTAGTCAGAGGAGCGGGTAGCGAGTCGGCTGGGCTTGGTAAAGGTGCATTGATTGGGTGATACGCGTTATGCCAATAGCCGTATTCACCCAGGCAAAATTTCCAGGGGGCAGAGGGCGCTATGTACGCAAGGCGAAATGGTGCGCTGAAACGGTTTAACTTTCCTGCAACGTGAAAACAATCGGCAACGTTAACTCGACCATAACTCCTCTGGATAATTTCAGAGCCTCAGTGAAGACCGTTGCTTTTTTTATGGTTTGTAACGCAGACTGATCGAGGATTGAATGGCCGGAGCTTTTGTAGAGTTTCACGTTATTTATACGGCCGTCCCCCAATAAATTCAGTGTGAGTAAAACGGTGCCTTCCCAATTTTTAATTTGCGCGAGTCTTGGGTAGACAAAATGCGGGTGTAGTTTTGATGCGATTATTTTTTGTATCTGTTGAATGTCGGTTGCCGACGGATAGGCTGGAGGCCTAATGGCACTGGTGGCGCGTTGATGTTCGACAGCTGGGCGCGCGGCGTTTTTCGGGTTGTGATTATCGGGCAAGATAATGTTAGGTTTTACCTGCTGAGATGAGGCCAATGTCGGTTGGGTTTTTTTTGTCGGGGGCAAAACTGGTTTTCTGGGGTGAATGCCACGAACGGGTTTTGTCGTTTGGTTGTCGATGGTTTTGTGGTTTTTTTGTGGATCGGTGATGGGTGTTTTTTCCCATTTTTTTTGCGTAGGCGGTAAAAGCGCCTCGTTCAAGGTGATGTGTTCCGGCGAAGGAGCAAGATTCACCCGAAGCAGGTGTGACGAAGGCGGGTTGTTTATGTCTGCGCTGCGGCCCCCTTTGGGGAGGGTGAAAAATAATAGAGCGTGCACGGCCGTCGAAAATAATAAAAAACGAAAAAAATTCTGACTTTTTATGCCCATTTTCGCAGCCGTGCTCGGTCAGTATTACCTTACTGCATTGAATAAGACAGAGTGGCAAAAGCACTGCGTCCTGCCGTGTTATAACTTCTCTTCAACTCATAATTGTTTGCTAAGAGATTGTCGAGTTTTAAACGAAACGTCCATTGTTTCGAAATAGTATAATTCGCACGTAAATTTATCAGCCCGTAGCCATTCAGCCTGTCTGAATTTGTCGTATCTGCATAACGGAAGCCTTGGTAGATAATCGTGATGCCAGCGGAAAATTTTCCGATATCTTTGTCAATGTCTATACGTGTGGTGCGAAAAGCGCGTTGCTGAAGTTTGTTTCCAGTACTCACGTCTTCCGGGTTGACCAGGCTTACCGAAGAAGCCATTCGCCACGTCTGGAAGTGAGTGCTAACGCCAGCTTCCAGTCCACGAATGCGGGCCTTATCGACATTGGACGGCTGCCAAATGTCATTGGAAAAATCAGTGTCGTTACAATTGATGGCGCAGGCCCAGTTGATCAGGTCATCAATCGTGGTGCGATAATAATTGACATTCCAATTGCCCCAATGTGGGGCGCCTGAAATTCCGATTTCGGAGGATGCAGATTTTTCAGGCGACAGGTTGGGATTGCCGGACGTGGGATAATAGAGATCGTTAAACGTTGGGGCTTTAAATGCCGTGCCATATGAGGCCAAAAACCTAATGGTGCTATTGAGGCGGTAACCCCAGGCAATGTTGCCGGTTGCCTCGTTGCCAAAGGCCTCGTTATTGTCGTTCCTGACGGCAAAAAGGATATCTGTTTTTTCCATAAGCCACTGGTGTTGCAGGAACACGCCGGTATTGTCACGCGATGTCTCCGCGTAGTCGATATTGCTGCTGACGCTGTCCGTTTGTCGGTCGATGCCTATCATGAATAACGCGTTATCACTTAGTGTGATGTCATTTTGTAAATAGACCCGGTCCCGAACAGTATTGAAATGGTTCACTTTGAGGCCATTTTCAATTTGTTGGCTTTCATCACGACCCTGGTCCAGGCCTGCGGTTATTTCCCATTCTGGGGCTGGGGTATATTTCAGTTTTGCGGTAGCGGTCTGTTGGATATCCCGGCTTTCATAATCCGTTGCTGGCACCCAGCTGTCATACTCCGTTTCTGCTTCCGCTCTCAGGAAGCGGGTATCTAAGGATATTTTGTTGTTGAATTTGTGGCTGAATGCGGCGCTGATAGATGTGTTTAGATAACCATCATCATCCGGATTGTTTCCCTTTTGCGCGTTGAATCCATTGGTTTTATCGTAGCCAAACTGCATGCTCAGCGTGGTGTCATCGTTGCCTGTGGATACGCCAGCACTGATTTGGGTTGAGCGATATCGCCCAATGGTGGCGCTTTCATTGGCGCTAAAACCTTTTTTACCTTTTCGGGTAAATATCTGGATGACGCCACCGATTGCTTCGGAGCCATAAAGGCTGGAACGCGGGCCGCGCACAATTTCAATGCGGTCAATTTGTGAAATGGGAAGATGTTGAAAAGATACCGAGCCCAATGTCGCCGAGCCGACTTTTACCCCGTCAATGAGCACTAGCACATGTGTACTGTTTGTACCGCGTATGAAAAGGCTATTAGGCTGCCCCCGGCCACCATTACTGATAATGTCGATGCCCATTTTTCCGGTGAAAAGCTCCTGAAGATCAACAGCTTGACTGCGTTCAATGTCTTCTCGCGTAATGACAGTGACCGACGCTAGGGAATCATCAACGGTTTGAGCATGTCGCGTCGCAGTGACCACGATAGGCTTCATTGCGTCATCTTTCGACGGCTGTTGCGCAAGGCTATATTGCGAAAATCCGCTGGCGATCGCCAACAGGGTGACAGGAACAAAACTGATAAATTTCATGAAACTCCCCAAAAATGATGCGCACACCCGCGCGCTTATTATTTTTGCGGGGGAGAGGTTTTTGGGGGGATGGGCAGCATTATGGTGCTGGTGCGCCAATACCCGCCACCGTCGCCCGCCGCAACTGTTAACGATAACGACAGGCCGGTCTCCGGGCTTGCGAGTGAGTGTTAACTCCGACGGATCGCCTTCCCGCGCCCAGTGTGACTGAGTGGCGCAGTGGCTGTGTGATCAGTCTGACTCGCTTACCGTTGCGGGGGCAGCGCTGGAATTGCCGTTTTTCGTTTTCTTGCAGAGGCAAGAGTGAAAACCCGGCGCACCAGTTTCCCGTTTCATCCCGTGGACGGAAAGTCCGTGGGACACCTGAAGCTGGCGCGTATTCTGCGTTTTGCCGAGGCGGTCGTCAATAGTTGCTGAACATGCGAATGCCACTGCCACGGTGATTCAGGACGTACGACGGGTTGCTCGCCAGTTGTTAAAGTTACAGCGGACCAGGGACGCTGAGCAGTAAACCGCAATCCAACCTGGATGGAACCCGTGCACCGAATTCTGATACTTAACGCCAAGGGCGGCTGCGGCAAAACGACTATCGCCACCAACCTCGCCGCCTATTACGCCAGCGCGGGCCGAAACACCACCTTGCTGGACTACGACCCCCAGGGCTCCGCCATCAAATGGCTGAGCCTGCGTTCCCCGGAGCGTCCGGCGATCCACGGCATTGCCGCCCACCAGCGGCGGCGTGACGTGACCCGGGCCTTTCAGATGCGCCTGCCAGCGGAGGCGGAGCGGGTGATCGTGGATGCCCCGGCCGGGGTGTCCGGCCTCGGTCTGGTGGAATACGTGCAGCGTGCCGACACCATTCTGCTACCGGTGCTGCCTTCGCCCATTGATATCCACGCCGCCGCGCATTTTATCCAGGATCTGTTGTTGGTTGGCAAGGTGCGCGCGGCGGGCAAACGGCTCGCTATCGTGGTCAATCGTGCGCGGGAAAACACCCTGATTTTCAAAGATCTGGAACGTTTTTTGGCGACCCTCAAACTGCCTTTGCTGGCCACGTTACGCGACAGCCAGAACTACATTCGCGCTGCCGATCAGGGCCTGGGGGTGCATGAGCTGGAAACTGCCCGGGCAGCGGTGGATGTGAAACGCTGGACGCCGTTGGTGGCGTGGCTGGATGAGGTGGTGGGGGATATGAAGGCTCGGGAGAGTGGGGTGGTGCGGGTGTTTGGGGAGAGGCATAGAAAATAGCGCCTCCTTTTTTTCAATACCGTAACAACGGTCGTATATTCAGTCACCGCTGTCTCGTTAACATACATTTTATTTTTACACAGTTGAAAAAAGTCCTTAGGATACAGGTATTTATACCCGTGCTGGACTGGACTCGATATATAAATGACGGGATGTTAAAAGCGTAGAAAAAATTCAGAAAAGCGAGGATATGACGATATTAGGTTTATGCTCTAACCTGGCGGGATGCAACCTGTGTGGTTTGTAAACAAAACTAAATATTTGGCTCTAAAAGAGCAGCTTGCCCAATGCGAATCGGAAAAATTACAACTATCCGAACAACTTGAAGCCTGTCAGCAAGAAGTAGGGCGAATAGAGGCTGAGCGTTTATCCAATATAATTGATCATGCAGAAAAAAATACTATAAATAGCTTGTGGGGTGAAACCAGCCAGAAACTGGCGGATATTCGAGAGCAATCCGCTTCCTTTGCCAATAGTTTGGCTGATGAGCGCAAGAATCTTGTTGATGCCGGAAGTCTGTTTGCACAAGCAACAATGTCTTTGGCTTCGCTATCGCAATCTTTAGGTGAAATTCGCAACGATAGTATTGCTTCTCAAGAGCGTATTGAGTCAGTCAATAAAGTCACCAGGGAGATTGGCGAATTTGTAGGCTTGATTAAAGGTGTCGCTGATCAGACTAATTTGCTTGCCCTGAATGCTGCTATCGAAGCTGCACGTGCGGGTGAACAAGGTCGTGGCTTTGCAGTTGTGGCCGATGAGGTTCGCGATTTAGCTAACCGCACTGGAGAATCCACATCACAGATTTCGGAGCTAATGGCTGATATAAGGGAACAAGCCGACAAGGCAACCGATGGCATTTGTGCCACCACGGTCAAAACAGAGAGCATGACGACCAATACAAAACTTTTGTTGCAGACGGTCAACGAAGTACTGAGTATTTATGATTCGATGAAGGTAGTGATTTCACGTGCTTCCTATTCGACCTTCATTACAACTGTGATGATGGATCATATCGTTTGGAAAAATGATATATATAAGCGTCTCATTTCTGATGATGTCAATGTAACAGACGACATTGCTGATCATCATCAATGTCGTTTGGGACGCTGGTATTTTGAAGGAGATGGTAAAAAATTGTTTTCGAATCTTCCTTCTTTTAAACCTCTGGACAATCCTCACGAACAGGTCCATAAAAATGGTCTGGATGCCTTGAATCTGTATGCGG
>JAADHZ010000126.1 GCA_013151575.1 Gammaproteobacteria bacterium | reverse complement strand
GCCAGAAACAACGGCCAGTTGCCGACGACAAAATTCGTTAATTGCTGCATGTGCTTAGCTATCCTGTTGTTACAAAAAGTTGCGAAAAGTTGCGAAAATTAGGTTTAGGTTATTGCAGAAAAACTGATGGTATGAAAAGGCGGGCTGCGCTCAGGACGAGCAGAATACGTCACGCATCATGCTGATCAGCTTCAGGGTGCGCGCATCACCGACACGATAAAATACGCGGTTGGCGTCCTTGCGAGAGACCAGAATACCTTTGTCCCGCAGGATCGCCAGATGCTGGGAAATGTTGCTCTGTGAGGAACCTACCATACGACGATGTCCTGTACGCTGACTTCCTGATCCCCCAGTGCGCACAATATTTTGAGCCGCAGCGGGTGCGACATGGCTTTAATCGCGCGTGAGGCTCGTTCGATATCTTCATCGCGAGTCATCAGGTGTTGAGCTTCACTCATTTGAATGCATTCCTATAGCGACCAGCGTGATGGCCATCACGCAAAAAAGGTATCGCTGTACTCTGCGCCTCGGTGACAAAAATACGCCCGCACCGACCGTATATCATGAAAGAACTATACCGTAATATACCCCTCAGGGAATCACGAGCATTCCCGCTGCGTCGCAAACCGCTCGGATTATTACCAATACAGACTCTCGACGCTTTTCAATGACCGGGCCGGTGGTTTAAAATGGGCTGTTTTTTTCCTGCCTAAAGAGACTATGCTCAAATCCATGTCCAACACCCCTGCACCCGTCGCCACCATCATTCTCGATGGCTGGGGCTACAGCGAAGATACTGAATCCAACGCGATATTCCATGCCCGCACCCCGGTGTGGGACGCCCTGTGGGCTAAGCATCCCCATGCATTGATCAAGGGTTCCGGCCCAGAAGTGGGGCTGCCCAGCGGGCAAATGGGCAACTCCGAGGTGGGTCACCTGAACCTGGGGGCTGGTCGCGTGGTGTACCAGGAGTTCACCCGGGTCAGCCGCGCGATTCGCACGGGCTCTTTTTTCACCAACCAGACCCTCACCGACGCCGTGGACAAGGCTATTGCCACGGACCGCGCCGTACACATCCTCGGTCTGTTGTCCGACGGCGGCGTGCACAGCCACGAAGAGCACATCTGCGCTATGGTCAAACTGGCAGTGGAACGGGGCGCTAAACACGTCTACCTGCACGCCTTTCTTGACGGCCGCGATACTCCGCCCAAAAGCGCGGAGGCCTACGTCCAAACCATGCAAAATACTTTTGACGTTCTAGGTGGCGGGCGTTTCGCCTCCATCATTGGCCGCTATTACGCCATGGACCGTGACCACCGCTGGCCACGGGTACAGTCCGCCTACGACCTGATCACCCTGGGCCAGAGCGAGTTTGTGGCTCGCGATGCGCTGACTGCCGTACAAGATGCTTACGCGCGAGGTGAAAGCGATGAGTTTATCAAGGCCACCACCATCACCCCGGAAGGCAAAACTCCGGTTGAGCTGCGTGACGGCGACGTGCTGGTATTCATGAACTATCGTTCCGACCGGGCACGGCAGATTACCCGCCCGTTCATCGAACCGGATTTCAACGACTTCCCTCGCACAGCGGCCCCCAAGCTGGGCGGTTTTGTCAGCCTCACCGAATACAGCGCTGCCTTCGATGTACCCGTGGCATTTCCGCCGGAGCGCCTGAAAAATGTGTTTGGCGAATACATTGCCAACCAGGGCCTGCGCCAGCTGCGCATCGCTGAAACGGAAAAATACGCCCACGTCACCTTCTTTTTTAACGGTGGGCGAGAGGAAGCGTTCGAAGGTGAAGATCGCGAACTCATTCCCTCCCCCGATGTGGCCACCTACGACCTGCAGCCAGAAATGAGCGCGGCGGAACTCACCGACAAGCTGGTGGCCGCTATCGAGAGCGGCAAATACGACACCATCATCTGCAACTATGCCAACCCTGACATGGTGGGCCACACAGGCAACTTTGAGGCCACGGTAAAGGCTATCGAGGCGCTGGACGCTTGCCTCGGCCAGGTCGTTGAGACGCTGGAAAAGGTCGGCGGCGAGGCGCTCATCACCGCTGACCACGGCAACGCAGAGCAGCTCAGCAATCGCGACACCGGCCAGGCCCACACGGCCCACACCGTGAATCCGGTGCCACTGATTTACCTCGGTCGCCCCGCCACGCTGCTGGAAACCGGCGCGCTATGTGATATCGCCCCGACCATGCTGACGCTGATGGGGCTGGAGATTCCGACGGAGATGGGAGGCCACTCTCTGATACAGTTGGCGGGAGATGAGCCCGACTAATCCCCCTCGCCGTCGAGGCTCCGGAACCTTCTTATCGTTGTTGGCACTGTTGGCACTGTTGGCATTGCCTCTGTTGTCTGGCCCTATCTCAGCCGACAATACTGCCAAACTGGAACAACTGCGCGTGGAAATCCGTCAGTTGCGCGAAGAGCTGGATTCCCACCAAACGCGCAAACGGGACCTACGCCAGCAACTGCGCACCACGGAGCGGCACATCGGCAAAACTGCCGCCCTGCTCAAGGGCTTGAAACGCCAGCTCACGCGCCAACAACGGGAGCTGACTGCACTGCACAAACGTCAGCAAACGCTGTCACACGACCTGCAAAAGCAACGCGTAGCCCTTGCCCAGCAAATCCGCGCCGCCTATGCCATTGGCCAGCAAGAGTACCTCAAAATTCTGCTCAACCAGCAGGACCCCGCCGCAGTCACCCGCACCCTGACCTATTACGATTATTTCCACCGCGCCCGGCTAGCGCGCATTCAGGATATCGATGCCAAACTGGCGGACCTGCACACCGTCGAAAACCGTATCGAACAGGAAACCAAAAAGCTCCGCGAGAACCGTCACGAACAAAACCAGGAAAAGGCCCGCCAAGAACAGACCCGCAGCAAACGTCGGCAGCTACTGGCCAGGATCAACCAACAAATCAGCAGCAAGGGCCAACGCCTAACGCAGATGCTGGAAAACGAACGCCGCCTGCAACAACTGCTTGACCAGCTTGCAGAAAACTCCACCGCCCCGCCCGCCGAGATCACCAGCGAGCAGGGTGAACGCCGGGCCTTCTCCACTCTGCGTGGGCAACTGGAATGGCCCACCCGCGGCCGTCTTTCCAGCCGGTTTGGCAAACCGCGCAACGTGGGTAAGCTGACCTGGCAAGGGGTCAGCATCGCCGCGCCGGAAGGCACCGAGGTCCGCGCTATTTCCCACGGACGCATTGCGTATTCCAACTGGCTGCGTGGTTTTGGCCTGCTCATCATCATCGACCACGGAGACGGCTACATGAGTTTGTATGGCGCCAATCAAAGCCTTTTCAAAGAAGTGGGCGATTGGGTAGAGACTGGCGATGCCATCGCCAGTGTGGGCAACAGCGGCGGGCGCAAAGATACGGCTCTGTATTTTGAAATTCGCAATCGCGGCAAACCAACTAACCCCCTCAAGTGGTGCCGGGGGCGGCCGAAAAGATAAATGACCTGTCGGTAATGCCTAATGAAACTGTCGATGAATTCACAAGTCAGACGGAGTTAGGCATAATCTGGCTGACGCGCGGTGGCCATAGCAACCGCACCAAACCCGATGCAGTCCAAACGACAATAACAATTCACTCACCATTCAAAACGGCGGTCGCCCATCCCCGACCCCACGGAGCTTTCGATGAAATCCAAAATGCGCTCATTGCTGGTGCTTACCACCGGCCTGATCCTCGGTGTCACCCTGGCCATTGGTCAAGGCGTTATCGCCGACAAGGACAGCGCACCCAAAGGTGTGTTGCCACTGGACGAGCTGAGCGCCTTTACCGAGGTCTTCGCCAGTATCAAAAAAGATTACGTTGAAGAAGTCAGCGACAAAACTCTGTTGGAAAACGCTATTCGCGGCATGCTCTCCGGCCTGGACCCCCACTCCAGCTACCTGGATGAAGACTCTTACAAAGAACTGCGGGAAGGCACCACCGGCGAATTCGGCGGGCTTGGCATTGAAGTGGGCTTGTCGGAAGACGGCTTCGTGCGCGTCATCACCCCCATTGACGACACCCCCGCGCAACGGGCTGGCGTAAAGGCTGGCGACTTGGTGATCCGTCTCGACGAAAAACCGGTTAAAGGTCTGACTCTGCACCAGGCCGTGAAAATCATGCGCGGCAAAGTCGGTGAGGAAATTGTCCTCACCATCCTTCGCGAAGGTGAGCAAAAACCCCTGAAAATCACCATCAAACGCGACATCATCAAGGTGAAAAGCGTTCGCCAGCGTGATCTGGGCGACGGCTTTGGTTACGTACGCATTTCCCAATTCCAGTCGCGCACCGGCGAAAACCTCACCGATGCCATCAAAAAACTCACCGATGAAAACGGCGGCAAACTCAAGGGACTGGTGCTGGATTTGCGCAACAACCCCGGCGGCGTGCTCAATGCTGCCGTGGACGTCAGCGATGCCTTCATCGACGATGGCCTCATCGTTTACACCGAAGGGCGCATTGCCAACTCACGAATGAAATTCAGCGCCACACCCCAACGCTTGATCGACGGCGCACCGCTGGTGGTGCTGGTTAACGGCGGCTCTGCCTCCGCCTCTGAAATTGTCGCTGGCGCACTGCAAGATCACAAACGCGCACTGATCCTCGGCACCCGCACCTTCGGCAAAGGCTCGGTGCAAACCATCCTGCCGCTTAACAGAAAATCCGCGCTGAAACTGACCACAGCACGTTATTTCACGCCCTCCGGCCGCTCCATTCAGGCCGAAGGCATCGTGCCGGACATTGAGATCAAACCCGCCAAGGTGACCCATCTCGACAACGGCGGATTCAAACGCATCAAGGAAGCTGATCTCTCCAGGCACCTCGAAAACCACAAGGGCAACGGCGGCGACAAAAAGAAAGCTGGCGACAAGGAAAAAGAGGAAGAAAAACAGCCGCTGGTGGAAACTGACTACCAGCTGTTCGAGGCATTGAATCTCCTCAAAGGCCTAACCATTTTACAACAAGAACATTAACGGCCAATCACCCGCCAAGCACACAAAACGCAAATCATGATAGCGAAACCCGGCTGTCGGTGGACCTCACAAGCTCCGCCGCCGCCGGTGACCCGCGTCAGGCTGCGATTCGTTGCGCTGCTGGTCTTCGCCGGGCTAGGGCTGTTAAATGCCGTCGTTGCGCACAGCGCGGAAGAACGCCCCATCATCGGCATCATTATCGATGACCTCGGCAACCTCCCGGATAGAGACGCCCGCGCGATCCGACTCCCCGGCCAAATCACCTACTCCTTTTTACCCCACACACCATACGTCAGTGAACTGACCACCCTGGCACACAGTCTCAACAAAGAAATCATGCTACACCTGCCCATGGAAGCCATGGGGCATAATAGGCTCGGCCCCGGCGGGCTCACGCTGGACATGAGCCACAAGGCATTTGCGGCACAACTGCAATTAGACCTCGCTGCCGTCCCCTACGCCGTCGGCGTCAACAACCACATGGGCAGCCTGCTCACCCAGCATCCCGGCCACATGTTGTGGCTAATGCAGGAACTGGACAAGCGCGACGACTTCTACTTCGTCGACAGCTACACCACCAAAACCAGCGTTGTGCAACAAATCGCTAACGAGAACTGGGTGCCCAACATACGCCGCGACGTATTCCTCGACAGCGACCGCGACCCCGCGAAAATCCACATGCACTTCCAGCGGCTGTTACAAAAAGCCCGCGATAACGGCATCGCTCTCGCGATCGGCCACCCCTACCCCGAAACCCTCGCGATGCTGGAAGCCGAACTGCCGAAACTGGCAGCGCAAGGCATTCAACTGCTGCCCGTTTCCCAACTGCTCGAACGACAGAGGTATAAAATATGGCGCGCGTTCTTATCCCACTAGCTCAGGGCTGCGAAGAACTGGAAGCCGTCACCATCATCGACCTGTTGCGTCGCGCCGACATCGACGTCATCACCGTCGGTCTCGACCGACAAACCGTCACCGCCAGTCGCGGCGTGGTACTAACACCCGACACAAACCTGGATGATGCACTGACAACAGATTACGACATGGTTGTACTGCCCGGCGGATTGCCTGGTGCTGACCACCTCAATAACGATCCGCGCATACATGAACTACTGACAAAAATGACCAATGCCGGAAAATTTATCGCCGCCATTTGCGCCGCTCCCAAAGTGTTCGCCAGCGCCGGCCTGCTCAACGGCAAACGCGCCACCGCCTACCCTGGCACACTGGAAAAATATCCGGCGCACAATATCACGCAAACAAACGACGCCGTGGTGGTGGATGGCAAAATCATCACCTCGCGCGGCCCCGGCACCGCAATGGACTTTGCATTGACCCTGATCGAACAACTGCTTGGCGAAAAAGAACGAAAAGCCGTGGAAGGGGCATTGCAGCGACCGATGTAACGCAGATGATTTGTTCCTGGCAATGAATCGGTTGAGTCTATGTTGAATGCTTGGGCGCGAGTGAAATCCACAAAGGCAGGGCGCTTCGATGAACAAGATAGATTTTAAAAAAGAATTAAAATATCTCTACAAACCTTCTGCCTCGAAAGTCGAGGAAGTCAATGTTCCTGCCATGAATTTTCTCATGATTGATGGAGAAGGCGATCCAAACACATCACCGGAATATAAAAATGCGATAGAAGCCCTATACCCATTGTCATACTCCCTGAAATTCAACATTAAAAAAAGTAAATTGGAAATTGATTACGGTGTAATGCCATTAGAAGGCCTCTGGTGGTCGGATGATATGTCATCATTTTCGGATGGAAATAAAGAAAAGTGGAAATGGACATTGATGATAATGCAGCCTGAATTTGTAACCCAAAAACACGTAGAAGAAGCAAGGATTGAGGTGCAAAAAAAGAAAAATTCGAAATCACTGCCACTGGTCAGATTTGAATCTTATTCTGAGGGAAGGTCCGCTCAAACCATGCACATTGGACCGTTCTCTGAGGAAGGCCCGACGATTGAAAGAGTGCATTCCTTTATTGAATGCGCTGGGCTCGACAGAACAAAAAAACACCACGAAATATATCTCAGTGATATTCGGCGGGCGGCACCTGAAAAATGGAAAACGATAATCAGGCAACCAATGAAATAACATGTCGAATGTATTCAAACATTGGAAACACACACTAAAATGAGCAGTCGAAAAACTAGCCAGCAAGAACAGGAAACCACCACTGTGGACGCACAACAGGTGGCCGATTATCTGCGCGGCCACCCTGATTTTTTTAAACAGCACCGAAACTTGCTGGAACAGCTACGGCTACCACATGCAGCCGATGGTGTTATTTCTCTGGTGGAGCGGCAAATCGCGCTATTGCGCGAGGGCAATGCCACCAAACAACAACAGCTCGACAGCTTGATTCAGATCGCCCGCGACAATGATAGCCTCAATAATCAACTGCACCAGCTGCTGCTGCGCCTGCTAGCCTGTGCCGACCTGACAGCGCTGCTAAGCCTAGTGCCCAATAGCTTACGTCAGGATTTTTCTGTGGATTTTGTGGCCTTGCATTTGTTGCCACCGACGAATGCGAGTTTAGCCTGTCACGAAGAATTTATAGCGGACGCCGATGCCTTTCAGTATCTCTTTCAAGACTTATTGAACGCCGGGCAGCCCCACTGCGGCAACCTGAAACCAGAACAACGGCAAGCACTGTTCGGCAATGATGCCGAGGCGGTGAATTCCGTCGCCTTGCTACCCTTGGGAAAACAAGGGCGGCTGGGCCTGCTGGCCATTGGCAGTACGGAACGCGATCGTTTTAACATCGCGATGGACACCGCATTTCTACAACGCATGTCCGAGGCCGTTGCCGCCGTACTGGCCCGTTTTTTGAGTGGCTAGTGAGCCGAAAACTATATGATGAACTCGGATCAACGACAGTGGATTGAGCGGTACCTCTCCCACCTCAAAACTGAGCGCCGCCTGTCTCCACACACCCTATCCAGTTATCGCCGCGACCTGCGAAGCGTAGCGGATTTTTGTGAAACCGAAGGTGTGTTGGGCTGGCAGTTGTTGGACAGCAAACACGTGCGCGCTTACCTTGCAGGCCGTCATCGTATCGGTATTGGCGGGCGCAGCCTGGCACGCGCACTGTCGGCACTGCGCAGCTTCCTACGTTTCTTGATCCGAGAGGAGCAACTGAAAACCAACGTAGCCCAAGGCATCCTCGCCCCTAAAGCCCCGCGCAAGTTACCGGAGCCGCTTGACGTCGATGAAATGGCGCATTTGCTCGCCTTACCTGCCAAGCAACCACTGGCGGTACGTGATTGGGCCATGCTGGAACTCATGTATTCTTCTGGCCTACGTCTAGCGGAGCTGGTGTCACTCAACATGGGTGATATAGACCTGCCCCGAGGCCAAGTGCCCGTCACGGGAAAAGGTAACAAGGCTCGGATAGTACCCGTAGGCCGCTACGCCCGTGAAGCGTTGGCGGCCTGGCATTCACACCGGACGAGCTTAGCAAAACAGAATGAACCTGCCCTGTTCGTAAGTCAGCGTGGTGGTCGCCTGAGCCCGCGTGGTGTTCAGAAACGCTTTCGGCTGTGGGGCATCAAGCAGGGCATCGCTAGCCGAGTGCATCCTCACAAATTGCGTCATGCCTTTGCCAGTCATTTGCTGGAGTCCAGCGGTGACCTGCGAGCGGTGCAGGAATTGCTCGGCCATGCCGACATCAGCACCACCCAAATTTACACCCATCTAAATTTTCAACATTTGGCCGAAGCGTATGACAAGGCCCATCCACGCGCCCACAAAACGCCAGCCAAGTAAGCCAGGGCAAGCTCGTCCCTTTCAATAGGTTGAAGAGAATCGTAGGTAATACGCCATATGTGAAAAAATACCGGTGATAAGTGATTGATTATTCGGCGAGTTTGTCAGGATGTTCAGCTGGGCTGGGAATTGTCGGTAGATATACCGCTGGGTTTTTGGGTGGGGTTTTACCCCAGTTTGGGGTCCATTAATAAGTTATGTGCAATAGATCAGTAGTGATATCTAAGTTGAGCAATATGAACGGACTCAGAATCAACTTTGTAAATAATTCTGTGTTCATCATTTATCCGCC
>JAADHZ010000055.1 GCA_013151575.1 Gammaproteobacteria bacterium | reverse complement strand
TCACTCCAGCTGTCGTTGTTGTCTGCGAAGGTTTTGTACGCTTGATAAATATGTTTGAAATCGGCGTTTTTGGCCGCTTCTTCCTCCAACACCACTTTTGATAGCGTGCGCAACTCGTTGATCACTTCGTCCGGAAATTCATAGACTTGTACGTGATGTTCGTTTTTGAGTTTGGCGAGGGCTTCGAGGTTTTTTGCCTCAAACTGAGCCAGCATCCACAGATTGGTCGCGGCGGCGGTGGTCTCAATGGCTTTTTGCAGATCCGGCGGCAGGCTGGCCCAGGCCTGGGTGTTCACGTTCAACTCCAATACCGGGCCGGGCTCGTGCCAGCCGGGGTAATAGTAGTATTTGGCGGCGCGATACAGGCCCAGGCGTTCGTCATGATACGGTCCGACCCACTCGGTGGCGTCGATGGTGCCGCGATCCAGCGCAGTGTAAATTTCTCCACCGGCCATTAATACCGGCGTGCCGCCCGCTTTGGCAAACACTTTGCCACCGAGGCCGGGGATGCGCATTTTCAAGCCTTTGAGATCGGCGATGGAATCAATTTTTTTATTAAACCAACCGCCCATTTGCACTCCGGTATTTCCCATGGGGAAGGGCATCAGGTTGTGAGGTTTATACAATTCGCGCCACAGTTCCAGACCGCCACCGGCGTACAGCCACGAGTTCATGCCCTGCGCGTTCATGCCAAAAGGCACGGCAGTGAAAAACTGTCCGGCGGGAATTTTTCCCGCCCAGTAATAGGCCGCGCCGTGGCTCATTTCCACGGTGCCCTGAGACACAGCATCAAAGGCTTGCAAAGGCGGCACCAGTTCGCCACCGGCGTAAACCTTAATGTTGAGTCGGCCGTTGCTGATGGTTTTCAAATCCTTGGCAAAACGTTCGACACCCTCCTGGAAAATGGGAAAATTCGGCGGCCAGGTGGTGACTAGCTTCCAATTGTAGCTTTTGCCCTCGGCGGCAGCTGAACCACCGCTAGCTGTCGGTGTGCTGGATTGGCCACAGGCTGCGAGTAATAGGCCCAGCGCCATCAGCACGGTGAACTTTGTAATGAAGGGGTGCATAACTTTTCCTTGATTGTTGGCTATTCGGCCGCCTTGTGGCGTGTAAAAGAGGAGGCCCCAGGGGGCTCTGCGCAACAAGTGGCTGGGGCCGAAGTTTAACAGGCTACTTCCCCTTTCTGTCCCAATGGGGGCGTATTCATGGAGATTTCCTTGCCCTGCATCGGCTAATGTTTGCGCGCAGTTTGCTGCGACCGAGTAGAATTTAAGGCGAAACAGAAAAATGTTGGTGGCGGGGAGATTAAGAGTGGAGCGGGTGATGGGAATCGAACCCACGTCATCAGCTTGGGAAGCTGAGGTAATACCATTATACGACACCCGCGCAGGTGGCATATTCTACGGGCTGCTACCCCGATACCACAAGACAAACTCATTTACCGTGATATCGTTAGCGCAATGCTCGTTCGGGCTGTGATAGTATGCCGGACGTCGTTGGCCCGAGCAGTATGAAGGAATATTAGCGAAGTCGGTACGAAGAGCGATCAATAGTTGTCTTTCAACCCAGACCAGCCATTGCTTGACGCCGTCGTCAAGCTCACCTCGCAACGCGAACTGGAATCGCTTGCGGAATCCCTTATTGGCGCCATTATTTCTCTCACCGGCGCGACTTCCGCCAGTGTTTACGAGTTAGGTGGCGAACTAGGCCACCTCTCGGCCAAAGTCCTCGCTGGCAATAATTCACAGGAGCCAGTGGGCTCGCACATCACCCCGCTGGAGTCTCGGCCGGGCTTGCGCGCCTGCATCGAAGGCCTGCACACCGTGACTCTGCCGCTGGAAAATGGGCACCAAATTATTCACCCGGTGCTGGAACAAGGCAGCGTGGTGGGGCTCGTGGTCCGTGAACACCATCGCGCTTATGATCAGCACGGCGCGTTGGTCGACGCTCTGGTGGCGGTTTACGCCAACCATCAATCCTTGCTGAATCACCAGCAACGGGACGGGCTCACTGGGCTGTATAACCGCGTCGCGTTACAAAACTGGATGGGCAAAGCTCTTCACAGCGAGGAAAACATTGAGCGACGCGCGTCGGACGATGTTCCATTGGGCTGCTTTGCCATGCTGGATATCGACTTTTTCAAGCGTATTAATGATTCCCGGGGCCACCTGTACGGGGACGAAGTACTGCTGGTTTTTGCTGATTTGATGCGTGAATCCTTCCGTTTTAACGATCTGCTGTTTCGTTACGGCGGCGAGGAGTTTGCGGCGGTGCTCAGCGACACCGATCTCGACACCGCGCTCGTTGTACTGGAACGCTTCCGTGAGACTGTCGCTCAGTACAAGTTTGCGCAACTCAATCAGATGACAGTGACCATTGGGGTCGCGCAGGTGACTCCGCAACTGGCGCCCGACATGCTCGTCGACCGTGCGGATAAAGCGCTGTACTACGGCAAACACCATGGCCGCAACCAAGTGCACGCTTACGAATGGCTCGACCAAGGCCGTATCGCCCCCACGGTCGGCGACCAAATGCAGAGCTATAAATTGTTCTGAGTGGTTGACCCTCCGCACATGCCTCGTTAGTCTCAGCGCCCATGAACATTCAGCTCAATGGCGAAAACCGTGACATTCCTGACCACAGTACCGCACAGGATTTAGTCAACCTGCTGGCACTCCACGGCAAACGACTGGCCATGGAGGTTAACCAGGACATCGTCCCGCGCACCACCTATGCCGCGCACTCGCTGCACGAAGGCGACCGAATCGAAATCGTGCATGCCATTGGTGGTGGTTAACGCGCACAGGCTATAATCACGCCTCGATTCACTCGGGCCTGCCCCGCACGATTTTTGGACCTTACCATGCCAGAACATGCAACTTGCACTGACGATAGCTTCGTTGTCGCCGGCACCACCTATCATTCCCGTCTGCTGGTGGGCAGCGGCAAATATAAAGACCTCGACGAGACCCGACAGGCCACGGAGGCCAGCGGCGCGGAGATCATCACCGTCGCTATCCGCCGCACCAACATCGGCCAGAATCCGGGCGAGCCCAATTTGCTGGACGTGGTGCCGCCCAATAAATACACCATCCTGCCCAACACTGCGGGTTGTTACACCGCCGAAGATGCAGTGCGTACCTGCCGCCTCGCACGCGAGCTGCTGGACGGCCACACGCTAGTGAAATTGGAAGTGTTAGGTGATAAAAAGACCCTTTACCCTGACGTCACCGCCACCCTCGAAGCCGCAGAGATTCTGGTAAAAGACGGCTTCGACGTGATGGTTTACACCAGCGACGATCCCATTCTCGCCAAACGCTTGGAAGACATCGGCTGCTGCGCGGTGATGCCGCTGGCCGCCCCCATCGGCTCTGGACTCGGTATCCAGAACAAATACAACCTGCGCACCATCATCGAAAACGCCAACGTGCCGATCCTGGTGGACGCCGGTGTCGGCACCGCATCGGACGCCGCTATCGCCATGGAGCTGGGCTGCGACGGCGTGCTGATGAACACCGCCATCGCCGGTGCGCAAAACCCGGTGCTCATGGCCTCGGCCATGAAAAAAGCCATCGAAGCCGGTCGCGAGGCCTTTCTCGCCGGACGCATCCCACGCAAGCGTTACGCCTCGGCCTCGTCGCCCGTTGACGGCACTTTTTTCTGATTTTTCAGCTACAGGTAGGGTGGGTGCCGCCCACCCTACTATTTCTGCGCTAAACACATCATGTCTGAAGAAATTCGTCGCCCCATCCGCAGTTTCGTGCGCCGTGAAGGCCGCCTGACCAGCGGTCAGCAATACGCGCTGGATGCCCTGTGGTCGCGGTTCGGCATCGACAGCATCGGCCCCAACACCCTGGAGTCGGAACGCATCGCCCGCAACGAACCGGTGTTGGTGATGGACGAATGCTTCCATCGCAACCCCCAGGCCAACCGGCAGACGGTGCTGGAAATCGGCTTCGGTAACGGCGGCTCGCTAGTGGAAATGGCCGCTGCCCTGTCGGACCACGACTACCTCGGCATCGAAGTACACCGCCCCGGTGTGGGCAACCTGCTGCGGTTGTTGGAGGAAGGGGAGCTGAACAATGTGCGAGTCATGTGCGACGACGCCGTACAAATCCTCAAGCACCGCCTACCGGATGCCTGTCTCGACCGGGTACAGCTGTTTTTCCCTGACCCCTGGCACAAGCGACGCCATCACAAACGACGCATCGTCAGCCCGGAATTCGCGGCGCTGGTCGCCACAAAACTTCGGCCCGGCGGGGTGTTTCACCTGGCCACCGATTGGCAACACTATGCCCGGCAGATGATGGCCGTGCTTGAAGCCGCACCCGCTTTTCACAATTGCGCCACGCCCGACGACTATTCCCCCCGCCCGGATTGGCGGCCGTTGACCAAATTCGAACAACGTGGCCAACGCCTGGGGCACGGCGTGTGGGATCTGCTGTTTGAGCGAGTCTAGGACATCGGCGATTATTTTGGTGGTGTCGGTCCAGCGGGCATGGGGCTGGTGGTGACGAGCGGACACTTTCCCTCCAGCAAATCGCGGTAGCGCTCCATCCCGTCAGCGATAAAGCCCATAAAAGTACGTACCCTTGCGGTATGGCGCAAGTCCGCATGGGTTAACAGCCATATTTCATAACTGGGCAGCACTCTGCCAGGGGGCACACGCCGCAGGGCGGGCTCCCTGTCAGCCATGAAGCAAGGCAACATGGTCAGCCCCATCCCCGCTTTAGCCGCAGCCAATTGGGCATATTCATTATTGATCTTGTGCCGCAAAGGCACAGTGGAAAAATCACTCTCTTTCACCCACCAGGGTTTACTGGTGTCATCTTCCCAGCCTATCCAGCAATAGTTCTCGGGTTTATCAAGATCATGGTCCGCCAGATAACTTTCCGAGGCATAAACTGACTTGCCATATTGAAACAAGCGGCGGCCTATCAAGTGTTCCGGTGGCTTATCGGTGACACGAATCGCAACATCAGCTTCTCGTTTGGTGAGGTTAAACGTTTTGACAGAGACGGCAACATCAAGCTCTATGCCAGGATAGGCGCGGGTAAAATCAGCAAAAATGGGCATGACAAGATGCGATGCCAAAACATTGGGAATGGTGACGCGCAGTTCGCCGCTCAGCTCCGCATCCCGGCCATAAACCCGGCGATCAATCGCGGCAACCTCTTCGTCAATGCGCTCAGCAGACCCCAATATATCTTCACCCGCGAGTGTCATGACGTAACCCGTCGGCAGCCTGTCGAATAACCGTACGCCGAGTTTTTCCTCAAACGCAGTAATCCTCCGCAACACCGTTGAATGATTAACTTTTAGCTTTGCGGCAGCTCCACGAATGGAGCCTGCGCGAGCAATAGCATAAAAATAGCGTAAATCATCCCAGTCCATGCGGTGCAGTATTGCATATCAAAAATGCATTTCTCAAGAGTTATGCAGCACTAATGCATACATTATGCTTCCGTGCGTACCCCGCCGGGTGAGCCCACGCGACAGATAATCTGTTTTCAAAACTGCCGGGGCTGCTGAAAAGCTCAGCAAGGGCCTGCCAAAAGGGTGACGTCGCGAGCAAACACCATCTATGTGCACAAAATATACATTGGCATTATTGACACTGTTGCTACTCGCCGCATTTTTAGTGCTGGCCATTAATATGGATAACGTCAAAATGTTATCGGCGTGGCCATCCTTTTTTCGGCATAACACACTCATCTTTTTGCTTGCCGCCAGCCTGGCATACACCTTGATGCTGGCGATTCCCTACATGCCGAGCATGACACTGGGCTTATTGATGATGGCAACATTCGGCAATGAAGGAATTCTTGCGGCTTGGCTCTGCACAATGATGGGGTTGAATCTTTCGTTTGCTGGCGGTCGGTACCTGACGATTAATCATTGCCTGAAAACGGTCGATTCCAAAAAACGGTTGGCACGGTGGATTCATTATGTTCAGCGGCGGGTTGAAGAACGTCCCGGCTGGGCGAGGCACATCGCTATTGCGACGTTACTTAATTTGCCTGGAAATTCATTACTCGGTGGTGGCGGCGGTATTGCTATGTTTTGCGGCACGTTGCGAAGCATTTCCTGGCCGTGTTTTGTGGTAACGGTTGCCATTGCAACGGCCGTGCTACCCCTGCTGATTTATTTTGGTTTGCTTAGTCTTGATTCATTCATAAATAGAGACTTGGTATGAACAGAAAACAAAACATGCCGGCCAGTAACGCCGACCACGCCATCGTGATCACGCCATTCAACAAACGGGTGCAGGTAACACTTGGCGGCATAACATTAGCAGACAGCTCCCGCGTCTTGCTATTAAATGAAACGGGTTATGCCGCTGTGCTCTATTTTCCACGCGACGATGTAGACATGGCGCGATTTGAACATAGCAATCATTGGAGCCATTGTCCGTTTAAAGGTGATGCTAATTATTTTTCACTAAATGCTCAAGGGAAGCACGAAAAAAATATTGCCTGGTATTATAAAACACCCTACAACTCAGTGAATGAACTGAAAAACCATATCGCGTTTTATCTGGATAAAGTAGACGCTATTTATATTGATGGTGTCACTATTTCATCCCACCATGAATTAACCACAATGCCATATTAAAGAACACCATGAGCATTGCCTATGTCACAAGGTGTTGTAATAAAAAAATTAATACCCCGGCCAAAAAGGTCTGGGCGACGGTTCGTCAATTTGCTAATCTCCACGTGTATTTACCCGCAGCAACAAGCTGCCGTTCTGAGGGTGAAGGTGTTGGAGCGAAGCGCCTCTGTATCTTTATCAATGGCATGGAAATTGAAGAAGCATTGGAACACCTCGATGATAATCGCCGGATACTTGTCTATTCAATCTCTAACGGTAATACGCCATTTCGAAATGACGTCAGCACGATGCAAGTTACAGATGTCAGCGACGACCAGTGCAAAATTGAGTGGAAAGGCAGCTTCGATGTCAGTGGCGAAAATGTCAGCGTGTTAATGACAGCAATAAAAGAGGTGTTCATCTCGGCAATTGATGGAATTGAACAACTGCACGCTACGTCGATTGATGTTGATGGCATTGGGTGGGCCGAGCGGCAGGTTGTGGCACCCGACATACAACCTTCACCGCATAATAACAACACGATAAAATGTAAAAGTGATGCGACAAACTGATAACAACACATCCTCCCTGCGTTGGGAAAAAACCATCTGTGGCATTTGCCCCGCAGGCTGTTTTGTCGAAGCGGGAATGGATAATGACCGTCTGGTGGAACTACGCCAGGATACCTCTCACCCGTTAGGCATGTTATGCCGCCGGGGAAAACATGCCGCGGATATCGTTTACTCTGAACATCGGCTCAAATACCCCATGCGGCGTAAAGGCCCAAAAGGCACACATGAGTTTGAACGCATCAGCTGGGATGAAGCCTACGAGACCATCACGAAGCAGTTAAACAAAATCAAAGATGAATCCGGGCCGGAAGCTGTTTCTATTTACACGGGACGTGGTGCTTTTGAATTATCGCTGTGTGACATGTTTCAACCCAAAGGGGTTGCGGTTTCATCGGCATCCAATGTGTTATTTCCGTTTGGCTCACCCAATACGATGGGAGTCGGCGCGTTGTGTTATGTCTCGTTTGCGATGATCGCTCCCGATGTCACCATGGGTCGCATGCTGGTCAACATGTTCACCGATATGGAAAATGCAGAACTGCTGCTGGTGTGGGGGGCAAACCCGGCTACGGACTCACCACCGCTGGACATGGAACGCCTGGAAGCAGCAGCTAGACGCGGGGCAGAAATTATTGTCATTGATCCTCGCCGTACCGAAACGATAAATCGTACCAACGCCCAATGGATACCCATTCGTCCCGGCACCGATGGCGCACTGGCGTTAAGCCTCATCGAGGTCATGCTTGATGAAGAACTTTACGACGAGACCTTTGCCGAAGAGTGGTGTCACGGTTTTGAGGAACTGAAAAACTACGTTCAACACTTTACCCCAGACGTTGCAGAATCTATCACCGGCATACCCAGTAAAACCATTCGTACACTGGCTCGTGCAATCTGCAATGCCTCCGGGGCCTGCCCCGTCATGTATACCGGTCTGGAATATTCTAACAGCGGCATTCAGGCGATTCGCGCCGTATTATCACTGTTTGCCCTGGCGGGACATCTTGATGTGCCGGGCGGTATCGGCCTGGCAATGCACGATACACACTTCCCCATAAACCGTTCTTGTAACCAGGAAAATCCTGACCTCGACCGGGCCGTAGCGCGGGATAAATTTCCCATTTACAGTCAGTATCGCGGCGAGTCACACGCGAGTGGTCTGATTAAATCAGTGTTGGAAAAAGACCCCTATGCGATACGTGGATTAATTGTACACGGAGCTTCGCTACTCACCTCCTGGCCACAGACCTCCCTGTGGCGCGAAGCGCTTAGTAAACTCGATTTTATGGTCTGCATCGACCGCCAACTCACCGCAGACTCGGCCTACGCCGATATCATACTACCGGCATCCACTATGTTCGAAATCGACTCGTATATGGTCTATGGCCCGCTGTTCCGACTCCGGGAAAAATTAATCGAGCCGGTGGGAGAAGCTCGCAACGATTACCTGATTATGGCTGAACTGGCCCAACGCCTGGGTTACGGCCACCTCTATCCGCAAGACGAAACATCACTCATCCGTTTTGCGCTTGAGGGGTCAGGCCACACGCTGGAGGATGTAAAAGAAAACGGCGGTATGATAAAACGCCCGACGCCGATGATGGAATACAAAAAATGGCAAAAGGGCCGTCTGC
>JAADHZ010000146.1 GCA_013151575.1 Gammaproteobacteria bacterium | reverse complement strand
ATATTTAATGTTTAAAAAATCAAATCTACATTGGCTGCTTTTATTAAGTGGAGCTATGTTACCCACCAGCGTGTACTCCACTTCGAGTGATGCTTACCTTAATTTTGGCATCGGCTTGCAGAATTTTGGTTACAAAGAATTTGACACACAAAATGTGTTGCTGGATCGAGAAGATGGTCTGCTGCCAGGCCTGGTGATGGAGTTTGGGAAAAACTGGCAATCTGTATCCCTTGCCCTACGTTTCGAGCGATTCGACGGTCCTGTAAATTATGATGGACAGACCCAGGCTGGCACAGCACTGGTCACTAAAACCGACGAACGTATCACGACCGTTGAAACCCAGCTACGTTTCAAGCTAAAACAATTTCCACAACATGACGTGATGCTCATTGCTGGCCTGGGGTATCGCGAATGGCGGCGCAATATTCGCGCTACCAACACCACCAGTCGCTTGTTTGAAGTTTATCGTTGGAATTATCTTTCGCTGGGTGGCGCAGCCACTTTGTGGCGTCGTGGACAATGGTCGGGAGGAATCGATGTGCGATGGTTGCGACCTGTTCGACCAAATATATCCGTGAATGTTATTGGCTTTGATGAAATAAATTTGGACTTGAAACCACGTAACAGTGCGCGCGTTAGCTTCCCTTTTCATATGGGCACGATGGCGGGACAAAGCTGGATGCTTACGCCCTACTGGGAATCATGGTATTTTGAACGAAGCGAAGAAAAACGATTAACGATGGAAGGGATGCCAAGTGCATTTGTTGTATCTGAACCCCGAAGTGAAACCAACATATTGGGAATTACGCTATCGGTTCAGTTGGCATTATAGTTATCCGAGTTCACCGATCACCCACACCTGCCATCAGCTGGGAGCCAATATCATGAAAAATGAACAGTGTATTAGCGGCAAAAATTTACTGTTTCTACTCAGATTCTTTCACATTAAAGGTCGCGATATTCGCGGCCTTTAATGTGAGCAACCACACCAGAGTCGGTCATGCCTATCAATCAAAACACCCTGTTTTAACCGCTCGTCAGAGCAGTACATCGACATTGAGCTGTAAATCGAACCCTTCCACAATTTTCTCGCTTGCAAAAGGAATAGAACCAAGGCAAGGAGCACGCAGTCTTGCCCGCAGCGATTGCATAACGTCCTCGCTACGCGCGGTTTTCGATTCAATGTGATTGGCAATCCACCCTACTGGAATTTGCCGATCCCGGATGATGGCCTGCTCAGTCAGCAGGGCGTGATTGATGCAGCCGAGCTTCAGGCCAACCACTGTGATGACGGATAAATCCAGCGCACCCGGTACATCAGCCAGTGTGGCAGTAGCGCTGATGGGCACCAACCAACCACCGGCGCCTTCAACCAGCACCACATCAACCTGTTGCAGGATCGCGTTGTAAGCTTCACGAAGACACGACAGCTCAATGCTCACGCCCTGCTCCTGCGCGGCGATATGCGGTGCGACCGGCGCTTCAAAGGCGTAGGGGTTTACCAACGCGTAGGGCAGATCGATAGATGCCTGTTCCATGAGTTGCAGGGCATCGTCGTTTCGCAAACCGTTGGCGCTTTGCTCGCAACCAGCCGCGACGGGTTTCATTCCCGCGACACATAAACCCCGGTGTTTGAACGCGGCCATTAGTGCCAGTGTGGCGGTGGTTTTTCCTACACCGGTATCGGTTCCGGTAATAAAAAATCCGCGTTTCATTTTTTTACTTTTGTGGCTTTTTTGTATTTTTTGCAGACGACGCGCCGAGCGAGTCCAGTGACACGTGGTGGAAATTCTCGGAAATTTCAGCTTTCCACGCATGTCCGTAAACCACTTCGTAGGTGGCGGGTAGTGTGTCATTGCGACGCAGGGTTTCGTACGCGGCAACCATGTTGTTGATACGTGTTTTGCCGGTGAGACCGTGGCCCCGTTGGTGGGCAACATTGTGAGCGCCCAATGTTTTCAGTTCGCGCATAAGTTGGTAGGCATCGGGATAATTCAGGGTAAAGTTTTCCACGTCCATGACGGGGTCGGCGAACCCCGTCCGCAACAGCGCATCACCGACATCGTGCATGTCGATAAAATCGTGTACGTGTATGTGGGGGGAGCCGGTGTTCGCATCCGCGATCTGCCAGCTGTGGCGCAGCTCTTTCAGGGTGTCGGGACCAAAGGTGGAAAACATCAGCAGCCCGCCGGGGCGCAGTACCCGATTGAATTCCTGAAAGGTGCCGTCAAGATCAGCGCACCACTGCAATGCTAGGCTGGAAAAAATGAGATCAACACTACCATCGGCCAGAGGAAGTTGCTCGGCGTCGCCGCACACATAATCTTGTTTGCTGAACCATTTTGCGATGATGCCGGTCTGGCGACGCGCATATTTCAACATGTTGGGCGCGAGATCCAGCGCCACCACGCGGGCATTTTTATAGCGTTTTCCCAGCGTCCGGCTAAATACGCCGGTGCCAGAGCCCACATCCAGTATCACCTGCGGTTCGATGCGGATCAGGTCCAGCCGTTCAATGATGCGATTGCCGACTTCGCGCTGCAATACAGCGACGTCATCGTAATGTTCTGCCGCGCGGTCAAAAGACTGACGGACATGGTGTTTTTCAAGCCGTTGCAAACCGGTGATGGGTGCGTTCATGGTGTGTTCTGTTGTAAAAATTGTGTGAGTGAATGTAAAAACACATCCGGGTGGGAGAGAAACGGCGCATGCCCGGCCCCTTTGATAATGTTCAGCGTGGCGTGAGGGATCAGCGGCAGCGTTTGTTGTGCGGCAGCGAGGCGAAACAAGGCATCATGTTCGCCACTGATCAGTAGCGTGTCGCAGTCGAGCCTCGATAACTGCGGGCGCAAGTCCGTGTGTTGCAGGAGTTGAAGCCCGCCTTCCAACGCCCGGAGTTGGGGTTTGCCGTGACGAAATACGCGTTCGCGAAGATCACGCTGTTGTTCACGTGCGTGTTCACTACCCATGGCCTGAATGGCGATGAAACGCCGAAGGGTAGCCTGAAAATCCGAAATCAATCCCTCTGCAAAGCCATTTAACACCTCCGGTGCAACACCGTTTGGCCAATCGTCACTTCGCACGAAACGCGGTGAGCTGGCCACCAATGTCAATTTGTTGATTCGTTGCGGATAGTCTAACGCAAATTGGGTGGCAATTTGCCCACCCAATGACCAGCCAACAATGCTGGCGTGGTCGGGCGCGATGTCGGCGATATCAGCCGCTAGTGTTGGCAGCGTGAACTCATCGAAATCATCCACACTGCGGCCGTGGCCAGGCAGGTCGACAATGGTAACGCGAAAGTGGGGTTCCAGCGCTGGCAGCAGGCCTTCCCACACATCGCCATTCATGCCCCAGCCGTGAATCAACAGCAGGTCCGGGCCTCGGCCGCTGGTGTGAAAAAACAAGCTCATCGGGATTGGTCCAGTGCATCCAATAGTTGATTCACTTGGGTCTCATCGTGATTGGCGCAGAAGGTGATGCGCAGACGTGCGCCACCCTCGGGTACCGTGGGCGGGCGGATGGCGCTAACCATAATCTGATGTTGTTTCAGCAGGGTTTCACTGAGGGTGACGGCACGTTTTGTGTCGCCAATCAATAGCGGCTGAATCGGCGTGCGTGACGGCATTAATGCCAGCCCCAGCTGTTTTGCCCCACGCCGGAATTGGTCAATCAACGCGATAAGTTTTTCACGTCGGCCATTGCCGCTGTGCACCAATGCGAGGCTGGCGCGGGTAGCCTCAGCCACCGCAGGCGGCATCGCGGTGGTATAAATATAGCTGCGCGCCTGCTGAATGAGGGTTTCGATGAGAGGCTCGCTGCCAGCGACAAAAGCGCCAAAGCTGCCAAAGGCCTTACCCAGTGTGCCCATTAAAATGGGCACGGCGCCTGGATCTAACTGAAAGTGTTCAAGGCTTCCACGTCCATTTTCGCCCAACACACCCAGCCCATGCGCATCGTCCACCATCAGCCATGCCTGGTGGCGCTGGGCGATATCGGCCAGCGCGGGCAGCGGGGCGAGGTCGCCGTCCATGCTGAACACAGCGTCGGTGACGATCAGGCGGCGGCCATCATGGGGTTGGCTGAGACGGTTTTCCAGCGAAGTGACATCGGCGTGCTGATAACGCTGCATTTGCGCACGACTGAGCAGACCCGCGTCGATCAGTGAGGCGTGGTTGAGACGGTCTTCCAACACCCGATCACCGCGCCCGGTGAGCGCCGTTACCACGCCGAGGTTGGCCATGTAGCCGGTGGAAAACAGCAGCGCGCGCGGACGACCAAGAAAATCCGCCAGTTCTTCTTCCAGCGCGTGATGGGCGCGGCTGTGGCCGTTGATGAGATGTGATGCGCCCGCACCGACACCGTAACGGTCCGCACCGCGTTTCAGTGCGTCAACAATGTCCGGGTGGTTGGCCAGCCCGAGATAGTCATTGCTGCAAAAATTGAGTACCTCGCGGCCGTCTAACGACAAACAGGGACTCTGCGGGCCCTCAAGCACGTGGCGCTGGCGATACAGTGATTGATCGCGGCGCTGCTGCAAGGCTGGCCGCAACGCCTCGTCCATGGAAGAAAACAAAATGGCGTCAGGCGCTGGCAGTGTTGCTGTTTTGTGCCTCAGCGCGGCGCTGCTGGGTATCGCCCCGCACCCGCAGTTTAAGATCGCCGATCATTTTCAGGTCGTGATCCACGCTGCGGCCGCTGGTGGTGAGGTAGTCACCGATCATCACGCCAGATGCTCCGGCCATGAAAATCATCGACTGCATGTCGCCGAGGAACTGGCGGCCACCGGCGATGCGGATTTCGGCCTTGGGCAGCAGGTAGCGAAACACTGCAATAGCTTGCAGGATTTCGAAGGCGGATAGGGGTTCACGGTCCGCCATGGGAGTGCCTGTCTGCGGACTGAGGAAATTCAGCGGCACGGATTCCACACCGAGGTCGCGTAACTGCGTGGCCAGTTCCACGCGCTGATCGGTGTTTTCACCCATGCCGAGAATACCTCCGGCGCACACCCGTAGGCCAGCGTGTCGTGCGTGATGGATGGTGTCGATGTTTTCCTGGAAGCTGTGTGAGGTGCACACGTTGTCAAAAAAACTCTCGGCTGATTCCAGGTTGTGGTGGTAGTTTTCCAGCCCCATGTCTTTCAGTTCGGCGGCGGTTTCTTCGGTGAGTACGCCAAGGCTGGCGCAGCGACCCACGTCCGATTGCTGCGACATGGCATCGAAGTATTCGCCCAACTGCTTGCGCTCTTTGTTGGAACGCAGCCCCCAGCCCTTGGATACCACGCCAAAATCGCTCACCCCCCATTGGCGCGCGGTTTGTGCCTGAGTCACTAGCTCCTCGCTGCCGATGTAGTCGTAGACCGGCGCGGTGGTGAGTTTGTGATGGCCGCTTTGGGAGCAAAAGGAACAGTCTTCCGAACAGTTGCCGGAACGCACATTGGAAATGGCGCAGACTTCGATCTGGTCACCGCGAAAAGTTTTACGAATGCGGTCGGCCCCCGCCATCAGCCAGGGCAGGTAATCATGGTGCAGGCCGATAAGCCAACGGCCGTCTGCGGCACTGGCCTCGCCTCCGGCGAGTACGCGCTGGGTGATCTCGTCGATGCGTTGGTAGCTGGCATTGTCCATGTTATTGCTCCTGTGCCGGGTAGGACGGGGGTGAAAATTGGTGTTAAATGGGGTTGGATTCGAGGGTGCATCTTAGTCGCCCAGACGCATCTGTCAACCAGGGAGGGGGACAGAGTGAACCGTTGGATAAAAAACATACACCACATAGTCGTGCCACCAGTGTGTGTATTGTGTGGCGCAAGCGGTGCGAACGAGCTTGATCTGTGTGTCGACTGTCGGCGCGACCTGCCCCGCCTACGCAATGGCTGCGCCCGCTGCGCGCTGCCGCTGTCGAGTTCAACCGAGGCCCTGTGCGGCGCCTGTCAACACCAGCCCCCGGCCTTCGAACGTTGTCTGTCCCTGTTCAACTATCAGCCGCCGGTGGATCATTTGTTGCTGGGGCTGAAATTTCATTCGCGCCTGGAGCTGGCGCGTGTGCTCGGGCAGCTCATGGCCCGATGGCTGACCTATGCCTGCGAAACACCGCCGGGCCTGTTAATCCCGGTTCCTCTGCATCCGCAGCGTCTTCGGGAGCGAGGCTTCAATCAGGCACTGGAGCTGGCCCGACCTATCGCCCGCGCACTGAATTTACCATTGGATGTGCATCGCTGCCATCGTCGGCACATGACCACCGCACAAATGAACCTGCCGCGCAGCCAGCGTCTAAAAAACGTCAAAGGGGCGTTCGGGGTGAATGGGCCGGTGTCCGGCCATGTGGTGATAGTGGACGATGTCATGACCACCGGCAGCACGGCCCATGAACTGGCCAAGTGCCTGCTGAACGCGGGCGCGTCGTCGGTGGAGGTGTGGGTATACGCCCGGACCAGTTGAACGCCGGGCACATAATGTGCCCACGCCAGCAAACCGCTAAAACGTCATTTCCAGGCCAATGAATACGCCGCGGTCGAGAGTCTGGGTTTGTTTGGCTAGATTAAAATCCACACGAATCCGGCGGTAACCCAAGTAAACATTGGCGGTAGGTAACAGTTCATAGCCAACGCGGGTACTGACTTCCATTAAGCTGTCGACATCCAGTGTGGATGTGATACTAGGGGCGTAATGGAGCGAGCCCTGAACCCGCATACGTGGCAAGCTACGCACTTTGTAGCTGAGTTTGCCGCCCAGAGCAACGGCGACACCGCTGGCGCTATTGGTGTCAACACTGACCCAGTAGAGTTTGGGCCCGACACCGATCTCCAACCCCGGCGTTTTGCTGCCCGCGACGTCGATGACCTGTAGCCCTATATCCAACACGGTGTTGTTGTCTTCGTTATAAAGGATGCCCGAACTCATCTCGGTGCGGCCAAAAGTGGACCCCCCGATCAATGACGTGTAGACCAGGCGTACGCTGCTCTGACCAAAGTTCATGTCGAGTTTTTGGGCGCTGGCAGTGGCGGCCAACGTAAATAAAGTGATTGCGGTGAGGGTACGTGCGAACACGGGGGGCTCCTTTAAATTGAGTTGATCTCGTTCTTTCGAGGATATGACAGACCTCGGTGTAGTCCGTTCGCGCGTATTATACGGGCCACAGGGCCCAAGCGTCACGATGCCAACGTCAATGCACAAGGAACACGCACGGGAATACAAAAAAAACCAAAAAAAAAGCCCGGAAGGTCCGGGCTTTTCAATTCGGCTGCACAGCCTACATTTATTTGATCTTGGCTTCCTTGTACATCACGTGTTTGCGCACAACGGGATCATATTTTTTGATCTCCATTTTTTCAGGCATATTGCGCTTGTTTTTGTCCGTGGTGTAAAAGTGGCCGGTACCGGCACTGGAAACGAGTTTGATTTTATCACGCATGATGTTTTCTCCTGACTCCTGCTAAATAAAGCGACCGCAAAGGATGCCTTATACTTTCTCGCCGCGACCGCGCATTTCAACCAGCACGCTGTCGATGCCCTTTTTGTCGATGAGACGCATACCACTGGCGGAAACACGCAGTTTCACAAAGCGGTTTTCGCTTTCCACCCAAAAACGGTGAGAGTGCAGATTGGGCAGAAAACGACGACGCGTTTTATTGTGCGCGTGCGATACGTTGTTGCCCGTGGTGGGGCGTTTACCCGTCACCTGACAAACTTTGGCCATGATTTTTTCTCCAAGATTCGCTCTGCGCGGTCCATCCTTGCCCGTAGCCGATGGGAAGATCGCGGCAGATAAACTGTGTTCGATTCGCCATTTCGCGCCACTCATGGACGTGCCCGGGCGCGAGAACGGCGCATTAGACCAGATTCCAACCAGCGAGTCCAGCCCCAGTGACCAGCCACGCCTATACTTTAAAGCCCCGAGTGTCATTTTGACACTGCGGCTGACGCCGCGAAGCTGGGCAGGCCATAACGGCATAATTCCGCGCATCTTCCTCAACCATCCCCCAATGTGTCCCGACAGGTTTTCATCAGGATGGCGTTTTTGGATAATGAGTGAGCGCGCGGGGAACCCGGTAGCGCTATGTTATCATCCGCCTCCAATTACGATGGGAAACAGAGGCATTTTTTTGTGGCCTCGTCCGAGACAAACAAATACCCGACATGACCCTCAAAACCCTTCCCGACACGACACACACCAAGCTCATGGTAGTGGGCGACATCATGCTCGACCGCTACTGGAGCGGCGGCACGTCACGCATCTCGCCCGAAGCCCCGGTGCCGGTGGTGAAGGTGGAAGACTGTGAAGAACGCGTCGGTGGGGCAGCCAATGTGGCGTTGAACATCGCCGCGCTGGGGGCACAGGTTTCACTCAGCGGTATCGTCGGCGAAGACGAAGCGGCGCAGACTCTGGATAAGCTGCTTGCCCAAAGCGGTATTCGCAGCCAACTGCTGCGACGCAACAATTGCACCACCATTACCAAGCTGCGCGTCATGAGTCGCCACCAGCAACTTATTCGCCTCGATTTTGAAAATCACACACAGGCTGGCAGCGCCGCCGAGCTGGCCGATAAAGCCGCCGCTGATCTCGGTGACATCGACGTGCTGGTGCTTTCCGACTACAACAAAGGCGCGTTGGCCGTCGTGCACGACATCATCCGCGCCGCAAAAACGGCAGGGGTGCCGGTGTTAGTGGACCCCAAAGGTCACGACTTTGCCAAATACAAAGGCGCAACCCTGCTCACCCCCAACCTCGGCGAGTTCGAAGCAGTGGTTGGCCACTGCGCCGATGATGACGAACTGGTGAGCAAAGGCGAAGCCCTGCGTTCCAAACTGGAATTAGAGGCTCTGTTGATTACCCGTAGCGAACGAGG
>JAADHZ010000123.1 GCA_013151575.1 Gammaproteobacteria bacterium | reverse complement strand
ATGATCCCCGTCTTTCGTCCACCGCATCGCGAGCAGCCCGTGGCCAATCCCAGCCAGCGGCTGACCATGTTGCGCGCTGCGGTGGGTGGGGAGCCGGACTTGCGGGTCGACAATCGTGAAATGCTACGGGAAGGGATCTCCTACATGGTGGACACTCTGGCCTCCCTGCGTAAAGAGCTGGGCGATGAGCCGCTGTGCCTGGTGCTGGGTGCGGATGCTTTTTTGCAGTTACATACCTGGCATCGCTGGCAGGAAATTTTGGAGCTGGCGCATATCGTGGTGACTCATCGCCCCGGCTGGTCGTTGGATGACGAGGCGCTGGAGATGGATTCGGCGTTGTCTGCACTGTGGCGCGAACACCGCGTCAGTGAACGTGAGCAATTGACATCCCGCCCCTGTGGCGCGGTGATACCAGTGGCCGTGAGTCAGCTGGATATTTCCGCAACTCGTATCCGGGCTATGGTCGCAGCCGGGGACAGCCCACGATTTCTAGTGCCGGACCCCGTGTGGAATCTGATGCGTCTACAAGGCATGTACGACTTTAAAGCCAAGGCTGATTTCGATAACCGTCCTCACAAATTACCGATTAGAACAGGAAGCGTTTAATGAATGTAGATGAACTGACCGCATTGGCGGTGGATGCCCTTGACGATCTCAAGGCTGTGGATGTGCGAATGCTGGATGTGCGGGGAAAAACCAGTGTCACCGATATGCTGGTGGTGGCCACCGGCACGTCCGGCCGTCACGTGAAATCCCTGGCTGAATACGTCGTCACCCAGGCCAAGGAACGCAAAGAAGCACCGCTGGGTGTGGAAGGGTTAGATGCCGGCGAATGGGCCCTGATTGATCTGGGGGATGTGGTAGTGCACGTGATGCAGGCGGAGGTGCGGGAGTTTTATCAGCTGGAAAAACTCTGGGAAACCGAGCCGCCCACCGCCCGCCCGGCGGAATTACCCGGCAAATAACCAGCCAGGTCACGGCAAGCGAACGTGCGCATCTCACTCATTGCGGTTGGAACCCGTATGCCGGGTTGGGTAAGCCAGGGTTTTGATGACTACGCGAAGCGACTTCCGGTGGACTACGCCTTGCAGCTGGTGGAGGTGCCAGCTGGCAAACGTGGCAAGGGCGCGGACCTGGCGCGCATCAAACGTGATGAAGGTGAGCGCAGCCTGGCTGTCATCCCCAAAGGCGCGCGGGTGGTGGCGTTGGAGGTCGGTGGGCGGGCCTGGAGTACGGAGCAATTGGCGCAACAAGTGGACACCTGGCGTCACGATGGCCGCGATGTCGCCTTGCTGGTGGGTGGGCCGGAAGGTTTAGCGCCGCAGTGCCTGGCTCGGGCGGAGCAGCGTTGGTCGTTGTCGAACCTTACCCTGCCGCATCCCCTGGTGCGCATCGTGGTGGCCGAACAGCTCTACCGCGCTTGGAGCATTTTGCACCATCATCCTTATCATCGCTAAAAGCTATCATGGCATCTGAATGACGTTTTGCCGGAAGGTTTAATCTTCATTCCTGAGGTTTTCTCCCCTCCACCCGAGCTTCAAATCCCTTCACCGACGTCAATGCCGCCACCACCGGGCTGTCATCATTTTTCTGCTGCTCAATGCGCACCGGTAAATAAGCGAGCTGTTCTGCACACCACAAGGTCGTTGTCCGGCTGCCTTTGATGCGGCGCAGACGGATGGTGTCGAAACTTCCCAGCTTGGTGCGAATCTGTTCTTTGCCTACGATTTCAATATCGTAGTATTTCAGCTTGCCACCATCGGCAATAGGGTAACGTAGCGTGGGCTTGCGGGTGGGCAGGTCCAGCATGAGGCGCAGCTGATACAGTAGTTTGTCCTGCGTGCCGCTCTCCAGCAGCATATTCCACGGTTTGCCGGTGATGCTGTTAATGACGGTGTTTTCTGCCCAGTTGAATGCGAGCTTTACGTTGCGGTTTTTTTTGCTGCCGCTGTTGGAAAACGTGTAGGTCAGCGGGCGTGGTTTTTGTTGGTAAAAGCGCCAGGAGCTACGCTCGATGACCTTCCCGCTGGTAAACAGTTTGGCAATTCCCTTGGGCCGGGTGATGGATTCGAACACGTAGTGATCTGTTTCGCGACGCAACGTGCGCTTGGTTTCACCAATGGTAATGCCGCTTTTTTTCAGTTCGTAAACGGCAGTGAAATTATCCGGCAAACCGGCGGCCGCAGAGGCGTTGGTGGCCAATAAAAAAACCAGCAATGAAAACCAGCGGGAGAAGTAACGTGGCGGGAGAGTAAACATGGGTTGATTATTCCCTGGCGGAGATGAAAATGCGAGGCGGCAGTGTCGTTCAGCGGTTTTTGGGGCCGGGCAGGGCCAGGCTCAGCAGGCCGGACAATAGGGTGCAGCCCAGCACGAACAGATGCAGGTTCACTGCCCCCTGCACGGCATTGGCCGTCGTAATTCCGAACGGCAGCAGCCCTGCCACCACGCCGGCCTCGTAAGTGCCAGCGCCAGCCACGCCGTGAATGGGCAGCACGCTGGTGAGGTCACCCGCGGTGGCCCCCACCCAGGCGGCGGCGAAACCGGTGTCCACGAACAGGCCCAGCACCCAGGCGAACACCGCCAGCTTGATGGCCCAGTTGCACAGGGTCCAAAACCACGAGCGCCAAAACAAGCCGGGTTCATGCGGCAGGCCCTGCATGGCCTTGGCGGCGAATTGCTGGACCCGGCCGGGATGGCGGGACAAGGCCTGCGTCAACGGGCGATACAAGCGATAGACCAGCCAGGGCAGGAACATCCAGGCCACCACGATCATCAGGCTCAGCTCGCGGCCGAAGAAACGCTCGCCTGCCACCACCAGCCCGCCGACCAGCAGGGTGTGCAGGTCCAGCAGGCGAAACCACAGCAGGGTGGGCACCGAGCGCAGGGGTTTGATGTCGAAATAACGCGACATTAGTACCGGGAAACTGACCTCCCCAGTGCGCATGGGCAGTAAATTGTTCAGTAGGTTGTGTTGCAGCGACAACCGCAGGCAGGGGCCAAAATGGCCGCGTATCTCTTCGCGAAAGTAATCGTAAATGCGTAATGCGCGTAAGGCGTAAGTGGAAAATACCAGTATAATGGCGCCGACCAGTGGCGCGAGCTGGAGTTGTTTCCAGGGGGCTAGCAGTGCGGTCCAACCGATGAAGGCCGCGACGAATACGCCAAAGCCCAGCAAAATCAGCGCACCGATGAGATAGCGCAGGGCTGGGCCTTTTTTTTGAAGGGATTGTGTGCCCGCTGGTGCGTTCACATCGTGTTGTTCGGGCACGGCATTCTCAATGGGGTTTCCGGTCAAGTGGCCATTTTAAAGCATCCGCAGCAAAGCCTGTCATAAAAAATCACGCCATGTCATTAATCGAACCTCAGTTACAACCCCAGGCATCCAGTATCAGGACACTGCAATGGTTGTTGCTGGTGGCCATTGCCGTCAGTTTTTATTTCAACATTTACGCGGTGCCGCTGTTCGACCTTGATGAAGGCGCCTTCAGCGAGGCCACCCGCGAGATGTTCGAGCGCGGTGATTTTATTTCCACGTATCTCGATGGTAATCCACGCTACGACAAACCCATCCTGATCTACTGGTTGCAAGCCGCCAGCGTGTTTGTGTTCGGCTTCAACGAATTCGGTTTTCGCCTGCCCTCGGCCGTGGCCGCAACGTTGTGGGTGTTGGCGGTGTTCGCTTTCGTGCGCCGGGTACGCGATGAACGCAGCGGCTTGATGGCCGCCATCATCACCGCCACGGCCTTTGAGGTGTCAGTGATGGCCAAGGCTGCCACGGCGGATGCGTTACTTAACCTGTTTATCGCGTGCTCCCTGTTTTGCATTTACCTCTACTGGAAAGAGCGCGAACGCCGCTGGCTGTTGCTCACCTTCGCGCTCATCGGGCTGGGGTTTCTGACCAAAGGCCCGGTGTCAGTGCTGGTTCCGCTAGCGGTGAGTTTTCTGTTTTTTGCCGTCAGCCGCGAATTAAAAACCTGGTTCAAGTTGGTGTTCAATCCACTGGGCATTGGTATTTTTCTGATTATCGCCATGCCCTGGTACGTGGCGCAGTACCTCAAAGAGGGTGATGCTTTCATTCAGGGGTTTTTCTTCAAACACAATATTGATCGTTTCAGCAATTCCATGGAACAGCACGGTGGCGGGATTTTTTATTACCTTCCCGTGGTGTTGGTGGCGGTGCTGCCGTTTACCACTGCACTGATCCGTTCCCTGTTTCACGTCAAACAACTGTGGCGTGATGACCTTACCCGCTTCGCCCTGTTGTGGTTCACCTTTGTGCTGGTGTTTTTTTCGCTCTCCGGCACTAAGCTGCCGCACTACGTGCTGTATGGGTTGACCGGCACGTTCATCATTATGGCGCTGTGGATGCGGAAACGGGATGACTGCGGCGCAGGCACGTTGCGTTCGCAGCTGTGGCTGTTCATGCCGCAATTGCTGCTGTTTGTGTTTTTGCTGTTGTTGCCGGAAGTGATCAGCGGCGCCTTGCCCAGCATTAAAGACGTGTACGTGCGCGACATGCTGAGTGAATACGAAGCTTATTTTTCGGTAGTCTATCGACTGTTTTTTGTCGCGGCGATCATGTTCACGATTTTCTGCATGGGTGAACGGCGGTTTCTACCATCGGAAAAATTGTTGGTCAGTGGTGTGGTGGTAGCGTTCTCACTTTCCGGCTTTTTGTTGCCCGTCATCGGTGGCCTGCATCAAGGCCCGGTGAAAGAAGCCGCCGCCATTGCCAAACGTGACAATCTCACGGTGGTGCGTTGGCATCTCAACATGCCCAGCTTTAGTGTTTACACGCAGCGAGTCACCGAAACGCGCAAACCCCGGGCGGGTGAAATTGTGCTGACGAAGAGCAAGTATTTGCCGCAGCTCGATAACCCGGAAATTTTGTATCGCAAGGGTGGGGTGGTGATGGCGCGGGTGGAGTAATGTTTTTAGTCTTCATCATCCGAGCGTAGAAAAAGGTGTTGTGGTTTGTTGATGTCTGTTAAATCCACCAGATTCCATTGGCCGCTATTACGGTATAACCGTTTGCCCTTGTCCGGGTAATCGGCCACGTTTTGTGCCAGTCTGTATTACTATCGTCGGAACAACTGTTGATCCTCTGAGGAAAAAACCATGCTGATATTACGCCTCCCCCGCCTCTCGTTATTTTCGGTATGCCTGTGTTTTTGCATGGCATCGTTGTTGCCCGCGGTGGCGATAGCCAGTGGCGGGGATGAAGACACGCATTACGATCGCATCAGCCTGCTGGCCACGGCCTCGGATAGCGTCGATAACGACATCCTTGAAACGACGTTATCCGTGTATCGTGAAGGCAATAATCCGTCGGTGTTGTCGGAAGAGGTGAATTCAGCGATTCAGTGGGCTGTCGGTGAAGCTAAAAAAATCAGTGGAGTCACGGTGCAGACCATGGGTTACCGGACCTATCCCGTTTATCAGCAGCAGCGTTTGTCGGCGTGGCGGGTGCGACAGAGTTTACGCCTGGAAAGTAAAGACACTGCCGCATTGAGTCAGTTGATCGGCCAATTGCAGGAGCGGCTGGCGGTGGAACAGGTGAGATATCGAATCTCTGCTCAGCGCCGCAATGCAGTGGAAGAAAGCCTGATTGCCGAGGCGATAACGCTTTTTGAACAACGCGCAAAACTGGTGGCAAAGCAGATGGGCCGTCGCCGTTATCGAGTGGTGCAAATGAACATCAATACGAGTGGCGCGCCGATGCAGCGAATGGCGCGTGCCGAGATATCGATGATGACCGATGTGCGCACCCCACCAAAATTTGAAGCCGGTGCACAAACGGTGATGGTCTCTATTAATGGCACGATAGAATTGCAGTTGGACTGAATTGACGGAGTGGCACTGATGCTCGATTATAAAAATCGAATAATGGAAATACATGTACAGTTGGGCATTTCCGATAACTACGCATCTCAACATGGTTTGGTTCTTCAATGGGAAGAAACCCACCTCGTTGATATTGGTGAAGACATTTTTCAGAGACCTCAACAATTGTCTGAACAGGCATCAGCACGATGGCAGGTGATGAAATCTCAAGCGAAAAAAGATGGAGTGTTGTTAGGTGTGGTCTCAGCATTCAGGTCGGTTGATGCGCAAACAAAAATAATTCAAAAAAAACTAGATCAGGGACAAGCCCTAACGAAAATATTAAAAATTAATGCAGCTCCCGGGTATAGTGAGCACCATACGGGGTGTGCGCTTGATATCACCACACCGGGTTGCGCTGCCTTGAGTGAGTCATTTGAGTCCACCGAGGCATTTGATTGGTTACGTGAAAACGCTCGGGAATATTCGTTCCTGTTGTCTTATCCCCGGAAGAATAGTTTTGGCATTGCCTATGAGCCTTGGCATTGGGCATACCATGAATGTTGACCCTGAATTCGGAAAGGAACTGAAGCACTGTTTTAAGAAAATAAAAGTTCAGTTTGAGTGGTACCGTTACCACTGAATAACCCATTGTGTTTTCTGTAGGGTGGGCATTGCCCACCGATTTCGCCCGCTTCAAACTCCGGTGGTGGACAATGTCCACCCTACGTCAAACAACTGAGTTTTGTTAATAAGCCCGTTATATTTTTTACAATGAATTGTTGGTTTTTTGCTGGATTATTTTAACCAATGGTTGATACCCGTGCTGCGCAACCATTTCGCCCACTTGCTGGAAGTGGTCCTTGGCACCTACAATTCCGAATCCATCGACAAGGCGATTCAGAAAAGCGAAGGTGGCAACGACGCAAATGGTATCTTCAACGCTTTGGTCTGACCAGCCTGCCGAACGCATGGCGTTAATATCCGCTTCACTAATGCTTTCCGGCTCAAGTGTGAGTTTTTTGGCAAATGTAAAAACAGTGCGTACTTTGTCATCCAGCGACTTAATTGAACCGTTTGCCAGAGAAAGTATGAGATCCGCCTCGGTTTCCATGTTCGTGACAACACATGAGTGCGAGTCCACACAGTAGTGGCAGCCGTTGAGATGAGAAGTATAAAGCGCAAGCATTTCCTTTTGTGCTTTAGACAGCTCCGACTTCGTCGACATCACATTATCGAGAAGTTGAACGAACGGAAGGTAGCGGGATGGGTCTCGCATGAAAATATCGCCAACACCCTGAAAATCTTTGGAATAACTTAAAAACGACATGTTTTTCTCTCTTTGTGGTTTTAGAAGGGTATGATCTTAGGTTCTGCTTTTCCACAATGTAATTGGCAATAAAAGAAAATGGTGTTTGCGTGAGCGCACAACCCTTGGAATGGAATGATTTACACGTAGTGCTGGCGGTTTGCCGGGAAGGCACGTTATCCGGAGCCGCGCGCGTACTTGGCGTAAATCACTCAACGGTATTTCGTCGCATCGGCGCGATTGAACAAAAGCTGGATGTCCGATTATTTGAACGGCTCGCCTCCGGCTATGTGATGACCGAGGCTGGCGAAGCCATATTGGAGTCGGGCGAACGTATCGAAAATGAAGTGCTCGGTTTGTCCCGCAAACTCGTGGGGCGCGACCTGCACTTGAGCGGGGTCTTACGCGTGGCGGTCCCGGACGCCTTGCTAATGAAAGTATTGATGCCGCACCTGGGCATTTTTTCCCAGCGCTATCCCGCGATACAGCTTGAACTCGTTATTTCCAATAATTATTTGAACCTGACCCGACGGGAAGCGGATATTGCGGTTCGGGTCACTCTGTCGCCACCGGAAATGGCCGTGGGTCGCCGCGTGTGTAGCATGAAAACGGCTATTTACGGTTCCACAGATTATCTTGCCAGACAAATCGATGGCACCACAGAAAACCACACATGGTTAATGCCGGATGAAAACCTGGCGCAATTACCGATCATCAAATGGTTGGGTCAAAAATACCCTAAAGCGACCGTAGGGCTTCGTTGCAACACCTTGCCAGGGCTCCACGAGGCAGCGGTTCAAGGCCTTGGTATCGTCGCATTGCCCTGTTTTCTCGCGGATACGGATGCCCGGCTCCATCGTATATTACCGCCAATAGACGAGCTGACTTCCGAGCTGTGGTTATTAACTCACCCGGATCTAAGGCGAACAGCTCGCGTAAAAGCATTAATGGATTTTTTGGCCGAAGTTTTGGAAAAAAATAAAGACCTGATCGAAGGACGGTCGGGAGTCAGTAATTGTATTCGGAGCAATAACAAATGAGTGTTACGCGTAATTTAGTAATAAGTGGTTGTTTGTTTTTGACGGCGTGCTCAGATTTACAACCCCCTAAAACGGCATCGATTGGTGGTTATGAATTACAATTGAAAACAAATCCATCACCACTGATGGTGGGTAAAAATGCGGCTGTTTCATTTTTGATTCGAGACGGCCTTAATCAGCCAATGGCCGACTGTAAAGTTCGTTTTCGTCAGTACATGCCTGGCCACGAAATGTCATTGGATAACACTTTTGTATCACTGACTGATCAGGCCAAAGTAGGTAAATATGACGCCCACAGCGGTGAGTTTAGAATGGGTGGGGATTGGGTGCTGGAGTTTGATTTTATCTGCGGTGTGGACCATCACACCAAGGCGTTTGATTTTCATCTTGAGTGGCCAGAGTGATCGGGTGTTGATTGTTATGTGCTGAAACCGAGTAGGGCGAGCATTGCCCACCAATTAAGGTGATATTTGGTTTCGTGAAATAGTGGGGAGTGCCTACCTTATCGCGGGCAATAGCTCTGATCCCTTTAATTTTGGCTTTCAGTCTCTGGCTGATACTCTCTTAAAAATAAAGCGGTTGGAGCGGTTGGGGGTATTAAATACTATAAGTAAAGATTTGACCCCTCTGCCTTTCCTCTGCCTTTTCTGCCTTTTCTGCCTTCTTATGCTCCTTGTTTTTATTTTTCTGGTTCACCTATCACCAAGCTATGCTGAAAACGTGAGTGGAGGCCTGTTATTCAAGGTTTTAACTCACAGATTCAGCATGAACTTTTTGATATGTATTTGTCGTTTACAAAGCCTGAACTTTATTTGCA
>JAADHZ010000081.1 GCA_013151575.1 Gammaproteobacteria bacterium | reverse complement strand
GACCTGTCTGTGCCCCAAACCAAAGTATTGACTAAAACAATCAGAATTTTTTACGCACGGTGAGTATGAAATAATTAGCGGGAACCGCTGTCAACGCTTTACCGCTATAGATCTTTTCGATGTTGTCTGTCATGTCGCCCCTCAACACCCGCGTCACAACCGACATGGTCGCAAGATGCTACCAGGCAGTGGGCAGGCGTTCGTGAATGGTGATTACCTTACGTTTGATGGTGATGTACCCACCTTCGGTGAGGTCACGCAGGATCCTGCTGACCATCTCACGCGATGCCCCCACCATGCTGGCGATATCGCGCTGGGTCAGGCGTTGGACAATCATTTTTTTACCGTCCCGGTCCTCGGCCAATTCCAGTAGCGCCCGGGCTACCCGGCCGTACACATCCATCAGTGCCAGGCTGCGGACGTTTTCGGTCAGCTCCCGCAACCGCCGGGCAAGGCCGCGAATGACTTTCAATGCGATGTCCGGATTGTGCGACATACATTGATCGAAAGCCTTTTTGGATATCACCGTCAACTGCGTGTCTTCCACAGTCATCACGGAAGCGGATCGCGGCGCCTCATCCAACAGGGCTAGCTCTCCGAAATATTCCCCCTTTCCCTGCAAATTGAGTGTGACTTCCTTGCCATCCTCATCCGACAGAAACACCTTTACCTTCCCGGACAACACCACATACATGGAATCGGACTGCTCACCCTCGCACAACACCAAGGTATTCTTTTGAAAACTGCGAGTCACAGCCAACCTGGAGATGGCCTCCAGTTCAGACTCTGTCAAATCCACAAACAGCGATATTTTTTCTAGCGACACGACAACCGCTCCTTCATTATTTTATCGGCCAGAACCAGTGAACGGCTCCTTCCTGAAAACAAAACATTGTCATTTCCTCGTCCTCCCGGGCAACACCAACCACTCCCAAAGTGGACCACAAAGGAAATTTTACACAATTTACCTGGGCAATAGTTCATATTTTACCCGCAAATAATCAGGCTACCCTAATGCTGTGCTCATCATGAATGGCGGGCCACAAGATTGACAGGGATGCCATCCCCCCGTTGGATGAGTATTTCCCCCTGCTGAAAATAAGGTTAACCATTTCGATGCAATACACGTCGTTAGTCAATCGTAACAAGCACCAAAGCGAGGTTCCGTGAATTCTCTTGCCACCAAAATCAAGATTTCCCAACCCACCCACGTCGGCGCTGGCGGTGAGTCCGGGCTGATGGAAAAACATGCCGTGTGGCACGAATTCCGGGCGGGAATGGATATCATGCAGCGATATGCAAAACATGCCCACGCCAATACCGATGACATCACCAAATCGAACATTCAACTGCTGCACCGCTCGCTGTTGGGCGACCCGGTTTACCGGCGCTCACTTGAGAGAGCCAATGGCGGCGCAGTCAACCGCAGTGTCCCTACATTGTTCAAACTGCTAGCCACGCGGGAAATCCAGGCCGACCTGATTTCCGTATGCAAGGGCTGCTCCATCCCGCTGGCATCACACACTAGCAGCCAGGCCATGTTTCTCGCAGTATCGGGAACGGCCGTGATTCGCAAACGGTCATCAAGCCCGCCACACAACCATGAAGAAAAAGCTCGCAAACGCCACTGGTGGCCACATACCCGCTCCCGCAACAACGGCACGTCCTGCAAGGCGGGCGATGTGATGTTGGTGCCCCCCGGGCGCAGCGAAGGCGACCGCCTTGAGGCCCTCAGTCAACACTGCGTGATTTTGAGCGTGTTTCTGCCGCTTTCCAGCTAAACCGCCCGCCGTCCCGGCAGCACCCCCCGCATCACCAGAGCGACATTTTCGATATACTGTCGGTAAATTCAGCGCAGGGGTCACTGCATGTTCAAAGGGCGTATTTCGCTTGCGATTGTTGCACCGGTCATCATCCTCTCGCTGGCCGCCGCCATCTTCGTGGCATTGATGGCTTCCCGACCGGGCACACTCCCCCTTACGGCGGAAAAACCCGAGTGGCCGGTGACCGTACAAACCGCGACACCGGGCGATTACGCACCGCTGACGACTCTGTTCGGGCGTACCGAATCCCCTAGCGAAACCCGCCTAATCGCCACCATTAGCGCCGATATCCAGCAAGTGCCCGTGCGCGACGGTAACGAAGTTGCGCAAGGTCAATTGCTGGTGCAGCTCGACGACACCGAAACCCGACTCATGTTGGCCCAGCGAAAAGCGGAATATGCAGAAGCGCAGGCCCAATTGCAGAATGAAACGATTCGTTACCGCAATGATCAGGACGCATTGGCGCTGGAGGAAAATCTGCTGACGCTGGCGAAACAGGAGTGGAAACGGGCGCAACGCCTGCAAAAAAACCAGTTGACGGCTCAGACCCGTACCGATGAAACCCGGCAAAACGTGGTGCGACAAACGCTCGTTTTGGAACAGCGTCGGTTAGCAGTGGCCGAGCACACCGCCCGCCAGGCCGAATTAACAGCTCGCGTTGCAAAGGCCAAGGCGTTGCGCGGCCTGGCTAGCCAAAATTTGCGACACAGCCGCATCACGGCGCCTTTCCGGGCGCGCGTCACCCGCGTCACCGCCGCCCCCGGCGGCCACGCCCAGCCCGGAGACAGCCTAGTGGAACTTTATGAGCTGGACACGCTGGAGGTGCGCGCCCCAGTCCCCAACCGGCACCTGCCTGCGATTCGTGCGGCGTTGAGCAACCAGCAGCCCTTGACGGCAAGCGTGTTACCGTCATCTGGTACACCGTCCAACAGCGGGCGTCTGCCACTGGTGCGGCTCAGTGGCAGCGTCAAAGCCGGCAGCGTCGATGCAATATTCCAACTGCCGCCACATGACAATACCTATGCCTTGGGCGAAGTGCTCAAGCTGGAGCTGCAACTCCCCCCGTTGCACAATGTGCTCGCCCTGCCCCCCGAGGCGGTATACGACAGCGAACGAATTTATCGCGTGGAGGACCAACAGCTACGGACTGTGGCCGTGCAACGCCTGGGCGTCACGCGTGATGCACAGTCCCGAGAGCGCATGCTCGTGCGCGCTCCCGGGTTATCTCCCGACGAACTGATTCTCACCACCCAACTCCCTCACGCCATCGACGGCCTCAAGGTTTCCATTGTCCGCTGAACCCCGTGCCGGACAGACTCCCGATAACATGACCACGAAACGCCGCGGATTCATCGCCCTATTCGTTCATCACCGGGTTGCCGCCAACCTGTTGATGGCGCTGATGGTGCTCGCGGGCAGCTGGGCGCTCAGCAAATTAAACACCCAGTTTTTTCCCAGTTTTGAGCTGGATATCCTCACCATCCGGGTCGTTTGGAGCGGTGCTAATGCCGAGGACGTGGAAACCGGCATCACCGCACCGCTAGAGCAAGCCCTGCGCGGCATGGAAAACCTACGCCGTCTGACATCCACCTCGGCCACCGGCATTGCTGCGCTAACGCTGGAGTTCAACGAACACACCGCCATGGACGTGGCGTTAGAGCAGGTAAACAGCATCGTGGGCCGGGTCCGAAACCTGCCGGAGATGGCCGAAAAACCCCAGATCACCCGCATCACCCGTTACGAGTCCATCGCCCGACTGTTGCTCACCGGCAACGCCGATGGCCCAGCGATTCGGAAGCAGGTGCAGGCGATGCGGGACGAGTTGCTGGCGCGCGGTATCTCACGGGTGGACATCCACGGCCTGCCTAAACAAGAGCTGGCCATCGAGATCCCCACCGCGCGCCTGCTGGCGTTGGGGCTGAGCCTGGACCAGATCGCCGAACGGGTGCGCCGACAAAGCCAGGACATCCCGGCTGGTGCCGTGGGGCGCGAAGAAATGGCGCGCCAACTGCGCAGCCTCGACCAACGCCGCGATGTCCAGGATTTCGAGACCCTGCCCATTATCACCGACGCATCCGGCACCAATCTGCCGTTGGGCGATATCGCCCTCATCGAACGCCGCGCAATGGAAGACCAGGTCAGCCTGACGGTGGCGGGCAAACCCGCCGTGGAATTGCAGCTGTTTCGCGCCGAATCGACAGACTCCCTGGGCAGTGCGCGCATCCTTGAATCCTGGCTGAAGGACACCCGCAGCAGCCTTCCCGACGGCCTTTCCTTGCAGGTGTATGACCAGAAATGGATGCACATCAAAGAGCGCATTCAATTGCTGCTCACCAATGGCGGCGGCGGCCTGATTCTGATCGTCGCGATCCTGCTGATATTTCTCAACCGACGGGTAGCCCTGTGGGTAGCGGTCGGCGTGCCCGTATCGTTCATGGCCGCGCTGGCGGTACTGTATTTAGTGGGTGGCAGCATCAACATGATCAGCCTGTTCGGGCTCATCATGGCGCTGGGCATCATCGTCGACGACGCCATCGTGGTGGGTGAAGACGCCCTCGCCCATTTTGAAAAAGGCGAACCAGCGGACACCTCCGTCATCGGCGGCGCCCATCGCATGCTGGCGCCGGTAATGGCATCTTCGCTCACCACCATCGCGGCCTTTCTGCCGTTGATGATGGTGGGCGGTGTGGTGGGCAACATCATGTTCGACATTCCACTGGTGGTGATTTGCGTCATCATCGCGTCACTCATCGAATGTTTTCTGATCCTGCCCGGTCACCTGCGCGGCTCCTTTGCCCGAATGAAGGCACGTACCCGGCACGCCCCCGGACGTTTCCGCAGCGGGTTTGACCGCCGCTTCGACCACTTTCGCAACAGCATTTTTCGTCGCGCGCTAACCTTCGCGATACGGCATCGCAGCAGCACCCTGAGCCTGTCGCTGGCGGTGTTAATCGTGGCGGCAGGCATGGTGGCGGGCGGACGCATCGGTTTTACCTTTTTCCCCAATGTGGAAGGTCGGTTGATTTTCGCCACCGTGGCGTTTACCTCCGGCAGCCCACCCCAGCGGGTTGAAGCGTTTCTGCAACAGTTGCAAACCACCCTGGCCGAGACCGAATCTGAACTCGGGGGCGGGCTGATCGCCGCCGCCGTCGCCCGGCAAGGCGTAGGGCAAACCGCAGGCGGTGGCAATGCGCGCACTGGCAATCACCACGGCTCCATGGTGGTGGAATTGGTGAGCCCTGAAAACCGTGCCATTAAAAACCGCGATTTTATCGAGGCCTGGCAGCAGCGCATTGTGGTGCCCGCCGGGGTTGAATCCTTCACCATCGCTGAACGTCGCGCCGGGCACCCAGGGCGAGACATCGACATTCGCCTCACTAGTGACATCCCGTTGCAATTGAAGCTCGCCGCCAGCGAACTGGTCAACACACTAAGCGCTTTGCCCGGCGTCAGCGCCGTGGAAGACGACCTGCCCTGGGGGCAGGAACAGCTGATCTACCACCTGACGCCCACCGGAAAAACCCTGGGGCTGGATGTCGAAGCCGTGGGGCAGCAGATGCGCACAGCCTTCGACGGACGCCTGGTTCAGCTATTTCAGGATGGGCAGGATGAGGTGGAAGTGCGCGTCATGTTGCCGCGCGCCGAACGCGCGACATTATCCGGCATGGACAGCCTGCACATCATGCTGCCCGATGGCGACAGCGTGCCGCTGGGCAATGTGATTGAGCTGAGCCACCGACGTGGATTTGACGCTCTGCGCCACACCGAGGGTCGGCTGGCGGTATCCGTGACGGGAGACGTCGACCGCGGCATCACCAACAACAACGACATACGTGAGGCACTAAACGCCGATGTATTGCCGATGCTCAAAACCCGATACGGCGTCGATGCGGTATTTCAGGGGCGGGCACGAGACCAGGCGGAAACCATGGCGGACCTTCGCTCTGGCGCGCTGATCGCCTTCTTACTTATGTACATTATTCTGGCGTGGGTGTTTTCATCTTACAGCAAACCATTTGTAGTTATGGCAGTGATTCCCTTTGGGCTAGTGGGCGCTATTTTTGGACATTGGGTCATGGATATCGAACTAACCGTGTTGTCGTTGTTTGGTTTTTTTGGTTTGTCCGGCATCGTCGTCAACGACTCCATTATTCTGGTGACTTTCTACCAGAAACTGCGCCGCCAGGGCATGGCAGCCGAAGCTGCTGTCATCGAAGCAGCCTGCCAACGCCTACGGGCGGTACTGCTTACCTCGCTCACCACCATCGCTGGCCTGACCCCGCTGCTATTCGAAACCTCCCTGCAAGCCAAGTTTTTAATTCCCATGGCCACCACCATCAGCTTTGGACTGGCCTTTGCTACGGTGCTGGTGCTGGTGGTGGTGCCAACGATAATATTGCTGATAGAACGAATGCGTGACGCGATGATTTCACCACGGGCCGCAGAAGCAGATTAATCCTCTGACATTTTGTAACAATCGCGGCCAGACTCCTTGGCCCGGTACAGAGCCAAGTCAGCAAACCGGATCAGGTCTTCGGGAGAGGTGCCATCGCGGGCAACGCGACAGGTTACCCCCATGCTCACGGTCACGTGGTTGGCCGCCTCGGAATAAGCATGAGGTATATTCATGGAGCGAATATTCTCAGTCAGGGTTTCCGCCACTCGCATAGCACCCAGGATTCCCGTGTTCGGCAGCACCACACCAAACTCCTCGCCACCGTAGCGCGCCACCAGGTCTGCCGGGCGATGGACTACTTCGTCCATCGCTGCGGCCACCTGCCGCAAGCAACCATCCCCCGCCAGATGACCATAATTGTCGTTATACGGTTTGAAATAATCAATGTCGATGAGCAGCAATGACATCGTGGTGTTTTCACGGATGGAACGCAGACATTCGTTGTGAATAAATTCGTCGAAGCGCCGCCGGTTGGCAATGCCGGTGAGGCCATCAAGACAGCTAAGCCTTTGCAACTCCTCATTACTTTTTTCAAGCTCACTCTGCACTTCCCTCAATGCGGCAAATGCCTCATCACGTTGCATCTGCATGATGTAGCTTTTGGAGTGAGCACGAATGCGGGCAATTAGTTCGATTTTATTCGGCAGTTTAACTAAATAATCATTGGCTCCCCGTTCAAAGGCCAGGCTTTTATCTTCGGGATCCTCTTTTGTAGAAAGTACAATCACCGGTATGTTGCGGGTTTCTACTCGCGAGCGGTATTCGTCAACCAATGCATAACCATTAATATATGGCATAATCAAATCTTGCAGAATAACCGTCGGCTTTATTTTCACCGCCATGGAAACGGCTTTTTGGGGGTCGCTGCAATAGTGGTACTGAATATCTTCTTCCTCCGCCAGCATACGACGAATGCCTTCCGCCACTATCATTTGGTCATCAACCAGCAACACCACAGGCGTATGCCCCACAGATTGACGATTTCCGCCGGTGGTTTGGTTTTTTTGCATTGTATTCTCGTCAGACATAATTGGCGCCAGGCCCCTTTTTACCACTGTAAAATATTTCTATCTCTTGCCGCCGTCACATTTCATGGCAGGCCTGATAATAGTCTCCAGCAACTGATGCCGTTATGCCGCTAAATGACAGTACTGGCGCAACCGTCCGGATTTTGGGAATGGTACACACGCCGTTGCTCCATGATGCCAGCAATATTACCTATGGCGATCCTCATTTGACCGCCTCGCCGATCATGTCGACAACGGCCTCTATCAGGGTATCATCGTGAAAGCTGCCCTTGGTGAGGTAGTAGTCTGCCCCGGCGTCCAAGCCGCGACGGCGATCCTCGCTGCGGTCTTTGTACGATACGATCATCACCGGCAGGAGTCTCAAATGCAGGTCATGACGTATGGCTTGCACCAGTTCGATGCCGTCCATGCGCGGCATGTCTACATCGGTCACCACCAGATCATAGTGGGAGCTGCGCACCGCATTCCACCCGTCCATACCATCCACAGCGGTTTCGACCCGATAACCACGAGACTCCAGCAGCTCACGCTCAACTTCGCGCACGGTCAGAGAATCATCCACCACCAGAATACGCTTTCGCGCCAGCCGGGTTTTTTCTTCTGCATGTTGGTACACGTTGTCCAGCCCACCATCGTGAACCAGGTGATTGATGCTGCGCACCATGTCATCCACGTCCAGCACCAGCAGCGGCGTACCGTCTTCCATCAGCGCGGCGGAGCTGACATCCTGCACTTTGCCCAAACGGGCATCCAGGGCCTGCACCGATAACTGCCGCTGGCCAATGAAACGATCCACCACTACGCCATAACGATCCAGTCGATCGCTGACCACCACCACCGTCAGCTCTTCGTCATTGACCATGGGCACATCAAAACCCAGCACCTGAGCAGCGGAAATCAGCCCCATGTTGCGGCCTTCGTACGGCACGTATTGCCGTCCCTCCATGCGCATCAGGGAATCAGATCGAATGCGAAGAATGCGATCCACCCGGGTGAGCGGGAAAGCGTAAGCCTCAGAATCCACCTCCACCAGCAATGCCGACATCACCGACAGGCTTAGCGGTAAACTCAACCGAAAGGTGGAGCCTTTTCCTTCAACACTGTCGATGGAAACAGTCCCGCCCAGCTCGCGCATCATATCCCGCACCACGTCCAGGCCGACGCCTCTGCCAGAAATTTCCGTCACCTCATCACGGGTGGAAAAATTGGGCAAAAATAAAAACTCCAGCAGTTCATTTTTATCAAGATGGCTGAGCATATCGGCCTCAACCAGGCCTTTTTCCACCAGTTTTTCCCGCAAACGCTCCACATCAATGCCCACACCGTCATCTTTCACCATCAGTTTCAACAGGCCACCACCATGAGTGGCCGACAGTACGATTGTCGCTAATTGGGATTTGCCCGCCGCCGCCCGCTCCTCAAAGGGCTCAATGCCGTGATCTACGGCGTTACGTAACAAATGGTTGAGCGGCGCCTTGATTTTTTCCAACACATCACGATCCACTGGCGTATCACCACCCCGAATATCCAGGGTGACATCTTTTTTCAAACTACGCCCCAGATCGCGAATCATGCGAGTGAAACCCGTAACACCATCCAGGAAGGGGCGCATCCGGCTGCCGGCGATTTCATGATAAAGTTTGTTTGAAAGATTGCTGTTACGACGAGTAAATTCACCCAGCGAGTTGATTTGTTCACTGAGTGCTCGCCGAATGTCATCCAGCCGCTGGAATGCCGCCCGTTGATAATCGAGGCGGGCCGTCTCACGCCCGGGCTCATCGGAATCCCGCCAGCGCTCCAGCGTTAGCATGAGTTCATCCTGCTGGCGTTTGATGAAATATAATGCGTCGGTGTACTGAGCCAGCCCCCGAGATTCAACGAGCATTTCTCCGCTCATCCCCAGAATTTTCGACATACGGTCCGCATCAATACGCAGCGTCCTGCCTGCACCTCTGCCACCCTCGCCCCCCTGCCCTGCACCGTTTCGATGCTCATCAGGCCCTGGGAGCATTTCCACCGATGGCGGCACCGTCCCGGCAGAGGGTTGCTGTTCCTGCTGGAGTATCTGCGAAAGCGCCGCCACCTGTGTGCTCAGATCGGCGTCATTCTCCTGTTGCCACTGTTGTTGTGTGTCTTCATCCAACGCCGCAATGGAAACGATGGTGTCCGTCGCCCGCAGCAGCACGTCAATGTGCTCACTGGAAAAAGACAGCTCACCCCGTTGTGCCGCGACAAAAGCATCCTCCATCACATGCGCGATACTCACCACGGCATCGACCTTCACCATGCGCGCGGCCCCCTTGAGAGAATGGGCAGCCCGCATCAGGGACTCCAGGTGTTGCGGTGACCCAGCGTTTTTTTCCAGCGCGATCAAATCCTGGCTTAAGGTGGAAACCTGAGCCTCAACCTCCTGCCGAAACAGATCAAACATTGAAAAATCGCTCATGCCGCCTGAAGGGCTCATGCCGAGATCCCTTTGAGATTGTGTTTCAGCGCATCCGTGTTCAGAAGCGCGACTTGACGTTTTCCACTGCTGAACATACCCAGCAAAAATTCACGCCGCTCACCCGCCACCGTTGCAGGCGGTGGCGTCAATGCCGACTCCGCATAATGCTCCAGCCCACTCACTTCGTTCACCGGGAACACAAAAAGCTCGTCATCCAGTTCAATGACCAACATTCTGGGGCAACCGGAATCAGGTTTAGAATAAGGCTCGCCCACCCCCAACAAACCCGCCAGCGAATAACAAAGCCGTACCTCCCCGCCGATATTGACAATACCGGAGACAACTTTTGACGTGCTATGGGGAATCCGGTGTACAGGCCGCAACGAGGCAATCTCCCGCAGCCGATTCACCGGTAAGGCATACCATTCATCCGCCAACCGAAACACCATCACCCCCCGCCTGCCCCGCACTTTTTTGCGCTGAGGTTTGGCCAGCGCCTTGCGCCACTGACTCATGTATTCCGTCGGCGGACGTCGCTCGAACACGCCACGACCGGCGCGCGAAAACACATCGCAGTTGCGACAATGCACCACCTCTGCAAGTTTTTCGCAACGTGGCTTTTGGTTTCCCCACACACCGATGCTACTCCAGCAGCGATCGATACTCGGGTTTTGTGATTGTCGTTTTTTGGCCATTGTTATCGCATCAACATCCACACACTCGCATGCAAATTACTTCCCCCGTGTTTTGACCCGTATCTTGCGCTGGCGCAGAGTTTCCGCCGCGTTTTTGTCTCCGCGCTGATCTGCCAACACTGCCGCCAAACCCAGCGCCCGATGATTGCCAGGGTCCAGATACACGGATTTTTTTACCAATGTCTCCGCCGCACCAGCATTGCCCTGCAAGCTGCTGATCAATCCAAGGTAATAATAGCCCGCCGACGATTCTGGCTCTTTCTGCAACCGTTGCTCGCACAGTTTCACCGCTTCAAAATAACGCGACTGGCTGATTAATCGTTCAACCCCATGCCAATCAACATCAATGGCAGATACGCTGATTTTTTTCGGTTTCTGTGGCGTTTTTTTGGGTCGTGTTTTTTTAGACACTTCCAAGTCTCTTTTGGTGATCGCCACCAACTGATCAAAAACCAATTGCAGTTTATCGACAGGCAATAACGAATCGTTTCCCGTGCTCAACGGTATGGCTAATTTTCGAAAAGCAAAGGATTTGGGTTGATCCAGTTTCTCAAAATCTGATTCCCCGATTTTTGAGGCCTCTGCATGTCCAACGAATAAAATGCCCGACGGTTTGAGCATCAAATGCAATTTTTTCATCACCTTTTTTTGTGTTTCCGATTCAAAATAAATCAGAATATTTCGGCAAAACACCACATCATAAAAAGATGCTGATGGCCCGACAATATCTTTCAGGAGATTCGCTCGGGTAAACGTAACGCGCTCCCGCACCTGCGGTGCAAGGTGCAGGCCGGAACGACTGCGTCGAAAATATTTATCACGGAAATCACATTGCGAAATGATCGCCGTGGCATTCTCCCGAAAAGAATGTTTACCATAAATAGCTCGCCGGGCCTTGGTCAGGGCGCGGCGGCTGATGTCCACCGCGTCGATATGGAAATCGGTTTCTTTCAACCCGTGTTCCAGCAGGGTCATCGCAATGGAATAAGGCTCCTCACCGGTGGAGCAGGGAACACTCAAAATGCGCAGCGGTTGAGTGCCACGTTGCCCGTTGCGTTGTAATTTTGGAATACATTTCACCAGCGCCTCAAATGGGGCGCGGTTACGAAAAAACCAGGTTTCCGGGACCACCACTTCCTCAACCAACTCGTCAAGCTCATCCTGGTTTTGTTGAAGCCGTAACAAGTACCGGGACGCTCGACGGGTTTCCAGTATTCCCATCCGGTGCCGAATCGCCCGTTCGATACTGGAGTCGCCGACGGACCCAACGTACAACCCCATGCTTTCTTGCAGCAGTTGTTTGATTTTGGAAATGGCCATAGTTCAAAGCCCGCAACAGCTTCAGGTGTGGTTACTTGCGGGAAACAAAAGGCTTTCGTCCATGTGTTCAAAAATCACTTGTGGGGTCAGGCGAGTAATCAACCCCTCTGCGTCAGGAAAAACTGGCCCGAGACACAATGCTTCCGGCGTTTGAATACCGGCACGAACAAATAGTTTTTCATCCAGTTTAACGGTCTCCGTGGCCTGTTCGACCAATAACCCGAGCACCTGATCGCTCCCGGCGGCATGACGCACCGTCACCAGTACCACGCGCGTGCTGAGACGGCGAATACTGTTTTTTTTCAGCAGCAGACACGATACGTCAATCACGGGTACGGAGCGTCCTCTATAATTGAACAGCCCAGCCACATAGTCAGGTGCGGTGGGCAATTTGGTCAGACGAATTCCCGGTACAATTTCCACCACGTCATGGGTGGCTAGCGCGTAACGGGACTCACCCAGATTGAATCGCAAAAAAAGCATCAGTGGTTTTTATTGACACGGAATTTGGTGACGCCACTTTGCAGCGTCTGTGCCGCATCGTTAAGCGAATCGATAGCCGAATTGGAGTGGCGAATGGATTCCACTGACTGCTGGGCCGATTCACTCAATTGCATCATGGCTTGGTTGATCTGCTGCGCACCCTGGCTCTGGAAATGCATGCCTTGCTGCACATTTTCGAACCGCGGGGTAAACTCCTGTACGTCCTCGATAAGCACGGATAACTGCGATGACACCTGATTCACATCCCCTGCGCTACGCCGCACTTGGTCGGTAAATTTTTCCATGCTTAACACGCCAGACGACACGGCGGTCTGCATCTCCTTTACCATCTGTTCGATGTCCAGTGTGGCCACGGCGGTCTGGTCGGCCAGTCGCCGCACCTCAGTGGCTACCACCGAAAAGCCCAACCCGTATTCGCCCGCTTTTTCCGCCTCAATGGCCGCGTTTAGTGACAATAAATTGGTCTGATCCGCCACCTTGGTGATGGTGGTCACCACGCTGTTAATGTTACGCGCCTTCTCATTGAGCACCTCAAATTTGGCGGCGATGGACCCGGCCGCCTCGGTAATTTGCTGCATAGTGGTTTCCATGCTTTCAAGGTCACTGAGGCCACTGGCAGCAGAAGTCCGGGTGCGGTCCGCCACCTCTGCCACCTCGTCCATGGTGTTGGTCAATTCCTTAGTGGTAGCGAAAATTTCGGTGGCAGTGGCCGCAATTTCGCTGGTGGTAGCGGCCTGTTCCGCGAGGGTGGCCTCCTGCTGTTTGGCGGTGGCCGCAATTTCCGCAGCCGACGACGTCACCTGAATGCCGGAACGTTGAACCTGCGACACCAGGGTGTTGAGATTGTTCATCATGCCTTGCACACCGGTAGCCAGTTTGCCAATGGCATCTTCTCCATGAATATCCACCTGGCCGGTGAGATCGCCCTCCGCCGCCAAAATCACGACTTGCAGTATCTGCGCGACTTTGCGGTCCAACGTTTCCACTTCTGCCTGTTTTTCCTCCGTGGAACGGGCAATGTAATTGATCATGATCTGCAAGCGGTCCGCCAGCTCCGCAATCGCGTCCTCACCGTCAAGCACCACCACCACATCAAAATCGCCTTCCGCCACCTTGTCCACGGCCTCCAGCAGATGATTCACTTTATGACGTAAATCCTCGGCAGCCTGATGCTCCCGTTCCACCGCCGCGTTGACGTTGTCCGACATCGTGTTGAAAACCGCAGCCAACTGGCCGATTTCATCATCCCCCTCAACGAAGGCACGAATATCTGTATCCCCAGCAGCCCTTTTTGCCAACACGCCATTGAGGCGCAGCAGCGGACTGATGATCCACAATTTCAACAGCGTGTTAATCAGCACCAGCCCAACCAAAAAAATCCCCAGATTAAACCACAAGGTCAACCAAAGCTGGCGGTCTACCGCCGCATCCACATCAGCCAGCGAGTAACCGATGCGAATAGCACCATTCACCGCGCCGAGCGACACGTTATGGCACCTGAGACAATTCACTTCACGGGTATTTTCAGTGGCGCGAAACGGGGTGATCACTGTCATCACGCGCTGGCCGGCCCGTTCATCAATGCTCATGACCTGCTGCCCCAGCAAGGCACGTCTGTCCATATCATCCAGTGGCGCTTCGTCCGAAAAACCTGGGCCAAATTGCTTGATGACGGGTTCGCCCCTAATCACGCGTGCCTCAACAATTCCCTTACGCGTCAGCAATTTGTTGCGCAGAATGCTGCGCTGATCCATGGTACCCGTGAGCATCATGGTATTCAGGCTATCGAAATAAAAGGTGGTCATTTCCGTCGCTTGATGCTGGGCCATTTCCATCAACCGATCACGTTCGTGGGTGACCGCAAAATAGCTGACCCCCGCCAGCACCAAAGAAAATATGACAGTGACGGTGATGTTAACCTTGGCCCGCAACGACCGTTGGCCGGCGAAAACAGTGTTATGCGTTTTACTCATCGAGGAATTCCTGTGTACTGAGGTGGGATTTATGCGATCGCATTATTATTGTTCGTTTCGGATTTTTCCATGACACATGCATGCCGACACTCAGAGCTACGGTGAAAACATCGCCTACCAAAGCGGCTTTTCATTTAAAAACTTTAAGGGTTTCGGTGGCTTGGCGACTTGTCGGGCTGGCACCCAACAATAAAACCCTACAATACCAATATGTATTGATCCCACACAACCTGTCACCGTTGCTTCGACTGATAAACGACATAACCAGCACCTACTTTGGCCTGCACCTTCATGGGCAAGCTGTTTCAGGTTGAGCAATGAGCGTGAGCATTTTCAATACAATATTGCCACATCAAACACTTATGATTTCGGATAACAACATGCACAGCGCCAGATATTCTAACCAGTTGAATTTATTAGAATAAAGACTCGGACACTGGAGCGCCCTTTTCTAAAACCATCGGTGCAGGAACAATGACTGAGCATGGCTCGGAGTAGGGATAACGGTGATCACTGCCTTTGTACACCTACAACACCATGCCCCATGGCGACGAGGCCAAAAAATGCCGCCCCCACGAAGAGGGCAATGGATATTTTCGCGGTGACCTATCCATGAGGAATATGACGTATGGACATAAATACACTGAGCAAAGCAGCTGGTGATGGTCACGACCATAAACATGGGTCATTGAAAGCGTGAAATACTTGGCGAAAAATTGCTTGACCTGTGTGCAGCACCCAGGATTTACACTCACACTACGTTCGGAATTGAATGGCGTGACAACATCAGGAATATTAAGAACATGCTAACCGTCAGCGATTTGTCAAAAGCGGCGCAAACGACACCAGATGCCGTTCGCCATTACGTACGCATTGGTTTGTTGACCCCGGTGCGCGACCCCGGCAACGGCTACAAACTTTTTACCGATGACGACATCAAAAAGGTGAAGTTTATTCGTCAGGCCAAAGGAATTGGGTTTACGTTGCGTGACATCGAGACAATTTTTGATCACAGCAGCCACGGACAATCCCCCTGCGGTGCAGTACGAGACATGATTCAACAGCGCATTGATGAAAACAGGGACAAACTGGCTGAGCTGAACAGGTTGCAACAACGCATGGATGATGCATTGGAAAAATGGAAACAGATGGCAGACGGTGACCCCGACGGGAATGCAATTTGCCATTTGATTGAATCAATCAATTGAAGCGGATACGCAAAAACCATTTGTAAAACCACAAGGAGAAACAAGATGAAAACAGTTCTATTGACCGGTATAACCGTTGCAGTGATTTTCATGTCAACGGTCACGCTTGCAGATAGCGATCATCACAAAAGTGACCATCCGCAGAAATCTATGCCCGGAATGACCCACTCAAAAGATGGGATGTCCATGAATGATATGGGTGGCATGCGTGACTTCATGGCTGACATGCAAAAAACCATGGACAACATTAACGGCACAAAAGACCCCAAACAGCGACAACAATTCATGCTGCAACACATGCAGAAAATGAAAAAAAATATGGCCCGGATGCAGGGTATGATGGGAGGCATGAGTGGCGAAAAAGGGACTGTCGGAATGCCGAATATGAGCGCTATGATGAAACACCACACGGTGGTGGAAAAACGTATGGACACAATACAGGGGATGCTGAATCAGCTCATAAAACATATGGAAGCGCAACAAAAAACCGATATGGACATGCACAAACTGGTTGGCGAATAACGCAGGAGGCGCCTCTGTTTACCAGAAAAATCAGCCGCCAAGTTAAGTCGTATTGTTGCGTTTATTAATGCATTTAATAATGGTTAACGACAGGAAAAATAAATTGCCCTTTATATCAAATATACCCAAAGATACTGGGCCTGAAGGTATCTTAGAAAAATTTCCAGAAAGTGGGAAGCCTATTTTGAAAGCGACTCAGGAACTACTCAAAGGTAGCGAGGAATTGCCAAAAAAATATTGCGAATTAATTGCAGCCTATACATCAGGCTTAAATTCCTGCGATTTTTGTTATGGAGGTCATTCTGCTTTTGCAGAGGCTTTTGGTATAGAAGAAGGGCTGATAGAAGCCATTATCGACAATATAGATACTGCCAATATTGAAGATAAAATGAAAGTACTGCTTAAACATGTAAAAAAGGTTACCAAAGAATCCTACAAAATAACTCAAAAAGATATTGATGCAGTACTGAATTCCGGGTGGAGCAACGAAGCGTATTATAATGCTGTTACGATTTGTGGGTTATTCAATTTCTATAATCATTAAATAACCCTTACAAGTGGCGAATAGGTTGTCAGGATAGGCTGATAATCAGCTTAAACATATAATAGTTATTCAATTACCATCCCTTAGTAGATTCTTATGGTCTTGAATTACCGTCAGGTTTTAAAGAATATATTTTGGAACATGTTAAAAATGGTGGGTCATTACACGATCACTAGCAAGTAAAAAAACACAGCAATTAGCTCCTGAGCATGGCGATAGATAGCAGCAACAGAAACAACAAAGAGGTGTGAGATGAAAACAGATCCGGTGTGTGGCATGGAGGTGTCTGAAGACAAGGCGGTTTGTACAAAACACGTGGGAGAAGAATACTTCTTTTGCAGTGAACATTGTCTTCATAAATTCGAAAATGATCCCGCCCACTATGTGAAAACTGAGGCACTTAAAGACCCGGTGTGCGACATGGATGTCACCACCGATTCGGAGCACCACACCCGACATGATGACCAGAATTATTACTTTTGTAGCGAAGGCTGCCTGCATAAATTTGAGAAGGACCCATGCCAATACTTACATCATGATTCACATCAGGGGCATTCGCATACTCGCAAAGAAACACCGGTTGATGAATCGGCAACCTACACCTGCCCCATGCATCCCGAGGTCGAACAACAGGGACCGGGCGCCTGTCCCAAATGTGGTATGGCGCTGGAACCCAAAGGCGTACCACTGACTGCCACCAAAACTGAATACACTTGCCCCATGCACCCAGAGATTGTCCAGGACCACCCCGGCAGTTGCCCCAAGTGCGGCATGGCGTTGGAAGCCGTCACCGTGGAAGCGGAGGAGGATACTAGCGAACTGGATTACATGAGCAAACGTCTTTGGGTCAGCGCCGCGCTGGCAATTCCGGTGTTGCTCAGTGCCATGGCGGCTGAATTTTGGCCCAAAGCTATGGCGGATTTGATCGCCCCCAACCTGCGCCAGTGGCTGGAAATGATCGTGGCAACACCAGTGATCATCTGGGGTGGCTGGATATTTTATGTGCGCGCCATACAGTCAATTGTCACGCGTAACCTGAATATGTTTACCCTCATTGGGCTGGGTGTTTCGGTGGCATGGACCTACAGCGTCATCGCCACGATTGCTCCCGGGGTGTTTCCACCGGCGGTATTCAATGACGTTGGCGTGGTGCCCGTTTATTTTGAGGCGGCAGCGGTGATCACCGCGTTGATTTTGCTGGGACAAGTGCTGGAGCTACGAGCGCGCAGCCAGACCAATGCAGCCATCAAATTATTGTTAGGCCTGGCACCCAAGACCGCACGTATCGTGCGCGAGGACGGTACCGAAGAAGACATTCCCATGGAACATGTACAGGTGGGCGACACCCTACGCGTGCGTCCCGGGGAAAAAGTCCCTGTAGATGGTTCAGTGATTGACGGCGAAAGCAATGTCGATGAATCCATGGTGACCGGCGAGCCGTTGCCCGTAGGAAAAAGCAAGGGCGAACGTCTCATTGGCGCCACCGTCAACGGCACCGGTGGTCTGTTGATGCGGGCGGAAAAAATAGGGGCGGATACGCTGTTAGCACAAATTGTACAAATGGTTGCTGACGCTCAGCGCTCACGCGCGCCGATTCAACGGTTGGTCGATCTTGTAGCCGGTTACTTTGTCCCCGTGGTGATGGCAGTTGCCGTTATCACCTTTATCGTCTGGAGTCTGTGGGGACCGGAACCGGCCATTGCATATGCCGTGATTAATGCGGTGGCAGTATTGATCATCGCCTGCCCCTGCGCACTGGGCCTAGCCACCCCCATGTCCATCATGGTGGGTACCGGCAAAGGCGCGATGATGGGAGTGCTGTTCAAAAATGCCGAAGCGTTGGAAGTGTTGAGAAAGGTAGACACCCTGGTAGTGGATAAAACCGGCACGTTGACCGAAGGCAAGCCGAAATTGGTTGCAGTAAACCCCGTCGGCGACCTTGCCAAAGACGACGCTCTGCGGCTCATTGCCAGCCTGGAGCGAGCCAGTGAGCACCCGCTGGCCGCCGCCATTGTGCAAGGCGCTGTAGAGCGCAAGCTGGCATTGGTGAAGACCCACAATTTTCAATCAATCACCGGTAAGGGTGTGACGGGCGATGTAGACGGGCATAGTCTAGCCATGGGTAACATTAAATTGCTGGAAGATTTAGGCATCGACGCAGGTGAGCTTCCGCAGCAGGCGGACATACAACGCGCTGAAGGTCAGACCGTGATGTTTTTTGCCATTGACGGCAAGGCCGCCGGGTTGATTGGTGTGGCTGACCCCATCAAAGAAACCACGCCGGAGGCCATTCGCGACCTGCACGCCGCAGGCATCAAAGTGGTGATGCTCACTGGAGATAGCCGAAAAACTGCTGAAGCAGTAGCCGCCAAGCTGGACATTGACCAGGTGCACGCAGAAGTATTGCCTGACGGTAAGGCTGCGGTGGTCAAACAACTTCAAGATGAAGGACGTATTGTCGCCATGGCCGGTGATGGTATCAACGATGCCCCGGCCCTGGCGCAAGCCCATGTGGGTGTGGCAATGGGCACGGGTACTGATGTGGCCATGGAGAGTGCCGGAGTAACATTGGTGAAAGGTGATTTACGCGGCATTGTGCGGGCGCGGCGTTTATCGCAAGCCACCATGAGCAACATTCGTCAAAACCTATTCTTCGCCTTCATCTATAACTCGTTAGGCGTGCCGGTGGCGGCGGGGCTACTTTATCCCTTCTTCGGCATTTTATTGTCACCCATCATTGCCGCAGCGGCGATGAGCCTTAGTTCAGTGTCGGTCATCATGAATGCCCTGCGACTGAAAAATGTACGTTTGTGAATTTAAAACAGGATAGTCAGCGTGTTTTGTTACGGTGATGCCGGGAGCACTAAATGAAATTCAGCTTCTTTCTGTAGGGAGGGCAACACCTAACCTCCGCTAAGTTTTATAAATCGACAGAACACGATCAAACACCAGACAGGTCGTCGGTTTGTATAATCTGAATCAAGGTATACAGCCAACGTGATCTATCGTGAATAGCATTGGAGATATTTAGTTACTAAGGAGTACATTGGTTGGGCGACATAGGCGAGTGACTATTGAGCCGAGACAAGGCGGGCATTGTGAAAAACCGCAGGCGTATGCTGATACATTGAGGATTTTTTCACAACGCCCAACGAAGGCGCAGGCCAATAGGTGCCGGTTATGTCGTCTAACCAACGTACTCCTTAGTATAATGAGCACACATGCAGGAGGTGGGGTATGGAAGGTTTAGGTTCATTTTTGCTCTTCGCCGCTTTTATCTATCTGATGATGCGTTTCGGGTGCGGTTCGCACCTGATGCGTAGGCGCGGTGGCCACTCCCGTTCCGGGGGCAATACGGTCAATAATACTGATCAAATTGAAAAATATGTTGACCCAGTTTGTGATATGGAAGTTGAAACCGAGCAGGGTTATGGAAAAATGTATAAAGGCACGCTTTATCGGTTTTGTTCCAGAAGTTGTCTCGATAAATTTGACACAGAACCCGAACATTATCTCCACTCCGACGTGATGAAACCTGTGGATGATCAACACGAAACATAAACTCAGGCAGTTTTATACCCACGTTTTATAACGGGAACGGACAAAAATGACTGATGCTAATCATTCATCCCCTTTAACGCCTGGTTATCCACGAATTGGCGTCGTGCTCAGTTCAGGGGGTGGACGCGGTGTTTATGCACATACTGGCTTCCTTATGGCATTGGAGTCTCTGGGTCTACCAATTTCCGCCATGGCTGGTTGTAGTGCGGGCGCATTGGTGGGAGGAATGGTTGCCAGCGGCACCCCGTTGTCCAACTGGGTTTCAACCTTGACCACGGTGGAGAAAAAAGATTTTTGGCAACCACTGTCTTTACCCGGATTTTTCTGGCGTATGGTAGGCCACAAAGGTCGTGGTATTTCCGGTCTTTCGGACACCCAAACCGCCCAGGAATTTTGTCGGAAAAATCTCAACGCGCAAATTTTCGAAGACTGTCAATTTCCTTTTTACGCTCTGGCGATCAACTTGGATGACGGGGAAAAAATTATTTTTTCAACGGGAGAGCTAGCTCCGCGAATCATGGCCAGTGCAGCTATTCCGATATTGTATCAACCGGTGAAAATTGATAACAAATATTGCTGCGATGGGGCCGTCGTGGACTTCGCACCGACTGATGCCATTTGCTGTTTACAAAATTTAGACGTGGTTATCATAAACCACGTATCACAAAGTTCCGATGGCACCCAAAGCATGGAACAAACATTGTCCCAACCATGGTCCATGTTGAAAATCATTGATCGCCTGTTATACCGATCTCGGCCGTGGTATTTGCCGGATGAGCGGACCTCATCAAAACGGGTGTCATCGCAACGCTGTCCTTGTGGCTGTGGCGCGATCATCGTGGTTATCGAGCCAAAACTCCCCGAGTTGACCTGGCCCATGACCGATGGCGGAATGAAAATTTTAACGATGGCCAGAGCGCAGACGGTTGACCTACTGAGCCCCTATCAAACGGCCTTACAGATTGACCCCCGGGGAATGCTGCTAAAACAACTCGCTGAAGGGTGTGAAAGCAACGCCCAAATTCCTGTGCAAAATAAGAACCTTGATGGTGTTTTATAACCCGGGGAAAAATGATGATCACACCGCAGATTCAGGTAGGTGAACAATGCAACTGGTGTGGGAAACCGTTACCCAATAACGGCGCAATACCCTATGGCGGAAATTTTTTTTGTTGCGAAGGCTGCTATCTAGGCCAACTGGCGCAGGACAACAATCAACGCGCGCGTGATGAAGCATATTTAGCATTTGCAGAAAGCTTGGTAACCGCGCTGGATGCCCGAGAGCATGAAACCGGCCTGCATTCAAAACGAGTAGCTTGTCACACAATGGTGCTGGCGCGAGAATCTATCTCGGGCAGGGATAAGCTGCACCAAATTTATTGGGGAGCCTTGCTACATGATATTGGAAAAATAGCGACACCCGATGCCATATTGTTAAAGCGGGGGCCATTAAATAACCACGAATGGGAAATCATGCGTAAGCATTCTCTGCAAGGTTACGACATCGTCGCCGCCGTGCCATTTATGCGAGAGGCTGCTGACATTATTTTATGCCATGAAGAACGCTTTGATGGCAACGGCTATCCCAGAGGTTTACAAGGCGATGAGATCCCCTGGGGCGCGCGGTTATTTGCGGTTGTCGATACGCTGGATGCGATGACATCGGACAGACCTTATCGCAAGGCGCTTTCCTTTGATGCCGCCAAGACGGAAATTAAAAAAATGTCCAAATCGCAATTTGACCCACAAGCCGTAGAGGTCTTTCTCGACAAAGCCGGAACTTTGCAAGAAATGGTGGAAATGAAATGTGTAACGCACCCCGGTTTTGAATGAAGCATTCGCCGAGGGCGCATGCAAGGAGTATCAATTGTGAGAAACAGCAATACCGTAAAAAGCTACCAACCGGGTGACACCGTACAAATTGCTGGTGCTGGCCCCTCCGGCCTGGCTGCGGCCATTACCTTCGCCCATGCAGGGGTGCCCGTCGTTGTGCATGAAGCACAGAATGAGGTGGGCCACCGTTTTGGAGCAGATCTTCAAGGGCTGGAAAACTGGTCCACGGAGCAGGATGTGCTGGATGACATGCGCGACCTTGGTTTCAGTACCGATTTTGCAGTGCAACCGAGTTTGCAGGGCACAGCATACGACGCGTGGGATAATGCTTATCCCATTAATTGTCAGGAGCCTCTTTTTTATATGGTGGAACGCGGACCGGGGCCGGAGTCATTCGACACCGCGTTGCTGAATCAGGCCTTGTCATTGGGGGTGGATGTGAAATTTAACAGCCGCCTGCGTTCGTTGGATGGGCCGGGCATACTGGCCACCGGGCCGCAGGCGGCAGATGCCATTGCCGTTGGTTTTCATTTTGAAACGGACAAAGAAAACGGTTTTTGGGTGATTTGCGACGATAACCTCGCCCCCAAAGGATACGCCTACCTGCTTATCATGAATGGTAAGGGCACGATAAAAAGTTGCATGTTTTCCCGCTTTAAACACAAGCAACGTTATATTGAACGTACCGTCGAGGCTTTCGAAAGACTGCTGGGTTTGAAAATGCACAATCCCCGTCCCCATGGCGGCGTGGGTAATTTTCATGTTCCCCTTAATGCCATTCATGGTGGCCATCCCATTGTGGGGGAACAGGCCGGTTTTCAGGATACCTTGTGGGGTTTCGGCATGCGTCACGCGATGACATCAGGAACTCTAGCGGCGCAAAGCATTATTGACGGCGATGATTACAATACGCGATGGCAACAGGCCTTGGTCCGGCAACTACAAACCTCGGTAGTGAATCGCTTGCTATATTCTAAAATGCGCAATCGTGGTTACCGATTTTTTCTAAGGCTAACCACTCGCCAAGCAGACATCCGTGGATTTCTACGCAGTTTTTATCGAATGTCCATGATGAAGCGCATCTTATTGCCATGGTCACAACGGCATTATGTCAGCCAAATGAAAATGCCGGTATGCGGGAACGATAATTGCTCCTCGGTACGTTGTCGTTGCGGTACTACGACGTAATTTGATCATAAATTCAGGCTCTTCAAAAAACAGGGGTGAAAATATAACCTATCAGCGGATATTAGAGGCCGTTATAACTGATGAAAAGGATGGCACATCCTGCTCTGACTCTGAAGAGATGGAAGCCTCGAAGCCACCATCTGACTTTATCCATCAAGGCAGCGCGAGTGCGGCGTGGTTATTCCACATGAGTGAACAACAATACTGAGGGATGAAAAAACGAGCCCTTACCCTTAGGGTTATCAAAAATTGTTATCCCCCTAAAAAAAGCATGCCAAATTCATCGTACTACTCGTCACGCAGCCATCTCTCAGAAACCCTCTTGCGCCCCCGGAACCCATCATTGCCCACCACTGTTGAACGCCTCACCTGAAATCGCGATCACAGGCCATCCAACAACCTTTGAGCATCCGCCCGCCCCTGGAAAGAGGTCTTATAGGCCAAGACCTCCTTGAGCAAGTCGCGCGCCTTGTTAACTTTTCCTTGCTCTGCGAACACATAAGCTAGGTGATAATTTACATCGGGGTTATTTTTTGTGAGTTCAGCAGCTTTTTCCAATAGTGCCCCCCCCTTACTGAGGTTTCCATTTTTCACCAGCAACCACCCCAGCGTATCCACCACCGCACCGTTACGTGGTGCCAGTTTGTAAGCCTTTTCCGACAATAGCAGTGCCTCATTCAGCTTTTTCATTTCGAACAGAAGCCATGCAAGGTTATTCAGCACGATAACACTGTCGTTGTTTTTTTGTAGTAGCGAACGGTATTCTCGTTCTGCATCGGTTTTTCTGTCCAGCTCTGCATAAGTCTTAGCTAACAATAATTGCGCAGCGACATCATCAGGAAATTTCTCCAGCCACTTTCTACTTTCACTAATCGCTTTTTCGGCCTTTCCAGCACGCAATAATGCCAGATGATATTTATTCAGCGTCGATGTTTTCTCTTCTTTATCAAGCGCTACCCGGTACTCATTCATAGCCTGTGTGTATTTTTTTTCCTGCATGGCAACATTCCCGGCAAGCACATAACCTACCGGCGATTTTTTTGCTATTTTTTTGATCTTGGCAATACGAGACTTAGCGCTTGAGACGTTATTATTTCTCAAATCAACCAGCACCATCAAAGAACGGGCCGGGACAAATTTTGTATCGATGGCGACAGATTGATTTAACGCAACCTCTGCCTTCTCAAAGGCACCATTGGCAAAATAGGCATAACCAAGTTTGTAATGAGCCATGAGATTTTTAGGTTTCTCCTGAGCCCATTCCTGATAAACCGAAACGGCCTCTTCACCCCGGCCCAAGGCCAATAGCGCTTCACCACGAAGACTGTACATATCGGAATTGGTCGGCTGTAGCTTTTCCATTTCGTCGGCGATAACAAGCGCATTTTTTGCATCCCGCATGCCCAGATAAAATTTGGCAAGCAAAAACCGTGGAAGAAACGCCTTGTCATTGACCGCACGAGCTTTTTCAAGCCAGTCCTTTACCGTGTTGTTGTCCCTATTCAATTCTGCCACCTGAGCATGCCCAATCATGGCAGCGATATTTGCAGAATCCAGCAACAAGACTTCGTCAAAGCGATGCTCCGCGTCTTGTAATTTTTTGTCCTCCAGATCAAGCCTTCCCAGGAGTAATCGTGAAGGGATGTGTTGGTTATCCAGTAATGCAGCCTTGGCGTATTCATCTCTAGCAGCCTGCCGACTGCCTCCGAGCAAATAGACGCCGGCAAGTAATGTGTGTGTGCCGGGATCATCGGGAGACTTTTTCACCATCTCTCGGGCAATATGGAGGGCTTCGGTATTGTCTCTCTTACGCAAAAGCGTCAACACCTTCAACATCAGGGCTTTCTTTTTATCTCGCAATTCAAGCTGCTCGAGTTCCTCCAGCGCCGCCCCAAACTGACCGCTGCTCATGTACACTTTCGCAAGCTCCGCCCTGACAGATGTCGCCTCGGGATCAATAGAAACCGCTTTCTTCAAATATTTCACCGCCTGACCATAATTACCGCCTGCCAGCGCCGCTCTTCCCACCAAAGTCAGGAGTTGAATATCGTTGCTGGACGCATCAATTTGAGAGGACAAAATTGACAGTGCTTCATCGGGCTGATTTTGTTTTAAGCGTGTAGCAGCCAATAATTTTCGACCCTCAAGATGTGAAGGCATCGCGGTAACAAAACGATTTAAATACATTTCTGCTTGTTCAAAATCCTGTCGTGCATAGTGGACTCCGCCGAGCAAAAGATTGCTTAACTGGTGGCCAGGGAATTTACGCAACACATCCTGTAAATTTTGCTTGGCTTTTTCGAAGTCGCCAGCCCGATATGCCAGCATGGCATTGAAATATTGTGGGGCGGGATGGTTTAGCTTTTTTGCGAGCAGACGCTCGACGACAACTTGAGCTTCTTTATCATTATTCTGTGCAATCAGGCTGCGGGCAAGGCCGATCTCCGCATCAACCACCATTCGTGAAACCACTTTTTTGGGGCTCAGTGCAATCACTTTTTCAAATGCTATCTGTGCCTGCGGGTACTTGCCCAGCGAATAAGCGATTTGCCCTTTTACATGCCACACTTTTGGCTGCGATGTATTTCCTTTGAGTAACGCATCCAAAATACTGAAGGCTTTATCATGATTTCCGTCCAATACTGCCAATTTGGCCAGGCCTATTTTTGCGGACGAGAGGCCAGGTGAAAGCGCTTCCGCCTGTTTAAAACTCTCCAGTGCTTCAGGTTTGTTTTGAAGCCCAAGATAAGCGCTACCGCGCAATACCAGCAATTCTGAGGATAGCGGAGGGGAAATTGCTGCAACAGCATCAATAATATGTTGATACTTTCTTTGTAGCAGATAAGTGTCCCCCAATATTTGTGTGGAACGTGGTGTTTTCCCCCCGAGATCAATCGCGCGTTTTACTTCTTTTTCTGCCGCTGCCGAAAGCCCTAGAAAAATGTAATATTCACCTAATTGCAAACGTGCCTCTAGGTTTTTGGGGTCTTGCTGAACAGCATTTTTATATTCAATAACCGCGGCCTGGTATTCTCCGTTGGCAAAATACTGCTTCCCTCTCTCGAGATACTCAGTTGCCGTAGTAGAGCCTTTTCCACAGGAGGCCAACAAAAATGCCAGAACAAAAATTATTATTTTTGGGCCACGGGAATTACGTGCAATTTTGCTCATCATATTCATTGTGTCCACTATTTTTCGTGAGGGAAATAGGCTGCACTCAGTTTTTGAGCCACAAATTCAAGTTACCGTAGTCCATGTTTGTTCATCAGATCATACAATGTGGGACGACTAACCCCTAGCAGATCTGCCGCTTTCGATACTTGGCCATGAGTCAAGGCAATAGCATTTTGCAACGCTCCGCGCTCCGCATTGTCACGGACTTCGCGAAGGTTCAGATAGTGTTCCCCTGTGTCGCTGGCTGCTTTCAGGTCAAGGTCTTCAGCGGTGATTTTGTTGCCGTCGGCCATTATCACCGCGCGTTTCACTTTATTTTCCAACTCCCGAACATTTCCCGGCCAGCCGTAATGCCCCATGCTGTCAATCGCTTCGGCAGTAAAGCCGTTGATGGCGCGGCCTAATTGCTCACAAAACCGCCCAAGAAAAATTCGCGCCAGCAGCGTGACATCACCTTCACGATCACGTAACGGCGGTATGCTGATGTTGACTTCACTAATTCTATAAAAAAGATCCTCACGAAAGCGCTGGCTTTCGATCAAGGCTTCAAGGTTTTGGTGGGTAGCGCAGATAACCCTGACATCCACCGAAATTTCCTGGCGCCCACCAATTCGTTCAATCACCCGTTCTTGCAAAAAACGCAACATTTTTGCTTGCAAGGCCATTGGCAGGTCGCCCACTTCGTCCAGAAAGAAGGTACCACCCTCGGCGTATTCGATCTTACCGCGTACTTGTTTGTTGGCTCCGGTGAAGGCCCCTTTTTCAAAACCAAACAGCTCGCTTTCCAGCAGGTTTTCGGGGATGGCTGCGCAGTTTATAGCGACAAAGGGTTTGTTTCTGCGTGCACTCAACTCATGCAGTGATCGGGCGACCAGTTCTTTGCCAGTACCACTTTCACCCAAAATAAGTGCTGTGATGTCCGCCGGCCCTACTTTTTCCACCACCCGGCAGGTTTTTACCATCTGAGGGCTGGCCGCAATAACGCCTTCCAATTGTGAATTCGCATTATTTTGCGATAAGCGACGGTTTTCCGCTTCGATGTCGTACAAGTTTTTCGCGCGGTCAATAATCAACCCCAGCAGAGCGGGATCAATCGGTTTTTGGTAATAATCATAAGCGCCCAGGGAAATGGCCTTCAGTGCATTCTCTCTATTGTCGTTTCCCGTAACGACGATGACTTTTGTGTGAGGCGCCAGACGAAGAATTTCCTCTAGCGTGGCGAGCCCTTCCGTTGCGTTGGTAGGGTCAGGGGGAAGCCCCAAGTCTAGCGTGATGACGGGAGGTTCGTGTCGACGCAATTCCGTAATGGCCGCTTCGCGATCGCCAGCAAAAATAACGTCGTATTCGTCAAAACACCAACGTAACTGGCTTTGCAGACCAGGGTCATCTTCTACTATCAGCAATGGTCTGGGATTCTGCTTTGCCATATATAAACACCATGATCATTAAGTAGGTTGCCGGGATGGCTCAGGCATCCCTAAGATTTCGTAGCCCCGATGTTGAACGTGACGTTTCGCGATGACCGAAAACACTTTGTTTAAATAGCAGAATTTATCGGGTTATCATCAAGTTTCGGCACCTGATCCGCAATCTTGAGATTCACCCGAAAAACCGTCCCTTTTCCAGGACGGGTCTGCACATTGATGGACCCGCCATGTCCCCGGACAAATTCACGACTCTCATACACACCTATCCCCATTCCTGCATTACCCTTCGTGGTATCGAAAGGCCGAAACAGTCGTTCCTGCACAAATTTTTCATCCATGCCACAGCCATTGTCGGCAATTGAAATGGTAGCGAATTCACCCGTGCAGCTGAGGGACACGGTCACCTCCCCGGCATCCGGCGTCGCTTCCTGTGCATTTTGAACAAGATGCTCTATCACCGTGCTGAGTCGTTCAGCGTCCGTGACAACAAAAACATTGTCGCCCATAGCGACAAAATCTGGAATGGGGTGCTCAAGAACACGCCGCCCTACCACTTTTGTCATCAACCCATTCAATTCGATCCGCGATAGCTCGGCAGAACCCGTAGAACCTTTGCGCAACTGTACCAACATTTTGTTCATTTTTGTTGCCGCATTCTGAACGGTCCCAATGGCATCTTCCATGAAAGCAGGGTTGCCTTTGTGTTTTTCTGCGTTTGACACCACCAGAGACAGCTGGGCAACTACATTTTTAAGATCATGTACTACATAGGCAGACAAACGATTGAATGCCTCAAATTGTCGTGCATCTACCAGGGCCTCATTGGCCTCAAGCAACGCAATATAATTGGTGGCTTGCCGACTGGTGGTGAGAAGAAGATCTCGGACTTCCCAGTTGATGGGCATTTTAGCCCGTGAGTGGGTCAACACGACGAAACCCCGTAGTTCCAACTGGTCTAGCAAAGGCACAATCAACCAGGCGGATTCAAGTCGTAGCAACCAATCGGGCAAAATCAGTTCCTCGTATATTTCTGGTTGCCTTTTATACTCTTCCAAATCGACAACCCATTGCCGCCATCTGAGAAAATCAACCAGCGAATGGTTGTCATCCGCTGAATAATTTTGTGAAAAGCCCATATTCCAGGAATTGGTCATGACAAATTGGCTATCTTCCCGTTTTAACCACAACAACCCCGCCGGACTTTCAACAATTTCTGAAATCGCTGCGATGACTCTTTCCTTAATATTGGAGTCCAGTTTGTCGCTGCTCAGGGTGTTGATAAATTTCAGCCATTCTTCCCGATAATCGTACCGATAATTAAAAAAATTCTTTGACATGAAAACGCGCAACCGAGCACGCATTTGACCAGAAAAAAGCACAACAACCAGCACAACAACCGCGCCAAACAAAAAAATCATTTGCGCAACACCACCCCAGGTGCCGCCATAAATACGTACGTAATAACCGCCAGAGGCCATTGCCAGCAAATAGGCTCCAGTCATCAGCAGTGTTGTTGTGTGAAAAACGAATGAGCGCGAAACAAAAATATCTAAATCCCACTGCGGATTGCGCCCGGCAGACACTGCCACGAGAGGCACAATAATCGCGTTCGCAAAACCCCGTGCAGCCCATATATCGGAATCAATATTTTTCAGCAATAAGGCATCGGAATACAGGTAAAAATCGAATGCAAACATCCCCCCCAGCCCAAGACACAAAAACTTAATAGACCATCGCTGGGCCGATGGTGTATTGCGAATCAGCTGTTCAACCAGCGTAATGCCTAAAAGAGACAGCAGAATATTGGCTAGGATACGAGCGTCAAAACCGACCACTGACGGAATAATCGATACTGATGCCGTCGCCAAAATGGCACCTTCAACAACGAGTACGGCCGTAGCCCCCACAACCGAAAACCGAAGAAATGCACTCGACCAGCCGAGCGAATTAACCCTGAAAAGCAAGGCCAGCAAAAACCCCAACCAGGCTCCGCTACGCAACAATTCCAGGCTGGCCACGAGAATCGAACTGGAAAAACCAAAGATAGCTTCATAAGCTGCGGCAGCAGCCCAAACTACGCTACCAAAAACGGCAATGACAAGGACATTTCCGATCCCAGATTTGTGCCAGGCGGCAACAAAAATAACCCCCAGAATCAGGAACGCCAGCGCCGCTATAAAATAGCCTATGGCTGACGTTTCAAAACCCACGCACAATACCTTTTGTAAAAGAAGGGAAAAAAGTTAGGGAGGAAATCACGGACCCAGAGGGAGAAAAACATTCCACAGACAGCTCACCGAAACAAGGCGGAGAAAAGCAAGCCACCAATCGCCGTGGCGGCCATAACACAATCACCGTCCCCCTTTTCCCCAAAGCACTGCGTGAGCCGTTTGAAAAATAATGACCAAATCAAGAAACAAGCTGTAATTTTTGATGTAGTACAAATCAAATTGCAACTTTTCAAGCGAATCCTTTTCGGATGCACCGTAGGGATAACATATCTGGGCCCAACCCGTTATTCCTGGTTTCACATAATGCCGTTCCGCGTAAAACGGGATTCTCTCAGACAACTGCGTCACAAATTTCGGCCGTTCCGGACGGGGACCAACGAAACTCATGTCGCCTTTTAAAACATTGAAAATTTGCGGCAATTCATCCAGCCTAGTGAGGCGAGCAAAACGACCGACTCGCGTTATCCTGTCGTCATTTTTTTTCGCCCATTGTGCCTCACCGTCTTTTTCCGCATCTTCACGCATGCTGCGGAATTTGTAGACACTGAACAACTTCCAGTATTGGCCAACACGAATCTGTCGATACAGGATCGAACCCTTGCACCCACTTTCGATAAAAATTGCCAGGGCAACAAGCAGCATCACTGGCCACGATACGGCCAGCAACGCCAGACTCACCAGTACATCAAAAATGCGTTTGCTGGTCACCTGCTTGCCGGCCTGATTGAACCCATCAGAAAAAATCATTCCGCTGGGCGTGAGGATATCCAACTTAATTTTCCCTGTTTCCCGCTCGAAAAAACCCAGCAGATCCACGACATCAATGCCACTAAGTTTGCAATCCAGCAGGTCGTGCACGGGGAAATTTTTGCAACGTCTCTCCCCCACGGCGACCACGATTTCATCAATCTGTCTGTCTTTGGCCTCCGCCAGCAACGTGCCTTCAGTGCGAATAATTTTTTCTTCATCAACCACATCATGCTCACCCACCACATGAACATAACCGACGATAGTAAAGCCCTGCTGGTCCGTTTTTCGGCGCAGGTTCCGGGCAACCTGTGCAGCCGTTTCGCCAGCACCCAGCACCATCAAACGGCGCTTCAGTATATTTTGATCAAGACAGTGAACAAACATAACTCTTGTCGCTGACACCAAAACCACGGAGAGCAGGAGGCTGATGATAAAAACATCCCGTTCCATATATAAATTGGGCATAAAGTAGGAAATCGTCACCAATGTAAGCGCGGCCACCAAAAAGGCCATTCCCACGCGGACGAGCATCCCGGCCAAAGCAAACCGGAACCATCGCTGGTAAAGCCCGGTTGAAACCAGAGAAATAAACACCACTCCGGCCACCAACAGTGCCTTCGGCCATAGTGGGTAAAGTTCGATTCCAATGGCCAGGCCAGAAATCTGCTCATGCAGCTCCACACCCAGGTAAACCGACGACATAGAGAAAATAAACTCAATGACGGCGAGCACCAAAAAGGGGACGGGGATATATTGTCGAAAAACCCTTAGCACGTACGGGTTACTTCCTTGTTCGGTTTGTCATTTAACCACCGCGAACCACAGCCGCTGTAATTTACAAACAAACTCATGATTGATTATATTGGTGGGTTCCAGAGGAACTCCAAAATGGCACCTTGTGGCCGCAAACATTCTAGTGGGTTTCCCTCCCATGAGCTAGGGCGCAAAACGGTAAATTTGCATATTGCGCACATATTTCACGCTCGTGGCTTAGCCACAAGCTATCCACCAAGACGATACCCAGCGTGATTCCAGACCATCACCCTAAATTCGGGCAACATAATACGTGAAATAACAGACACATGGATATACTCTGTCAAGCCATTTTGCTATTGTTCCGCCCACTTTAATTCCGCAGAGAGCAAACACTCTCCGACGGCATATCTGGATCGATTCTTAAGGATGTACTAAAACCATCATGAAAGTCACCATCTACGGTTCTGGTTATGTCGGTCTAGTGACCGGCGCCTGTCTGGCAGAGGTGGGTAACGACGTGCTCTGCGTTGATATCAATCAAGCGAAAATCGACATGCTACTGCGCGGTGAAATCCCCATTTTCGAACCGGGGCTGGACAATGTCGTGGCCCGAAACATCGAAAGCGGCCGCTTGCGTTTCACCACTGACGCCGCCGAAGGCGTGGCCCACGGCCTGTTCCAGTTCATCGCCGTCGGTACCCCACCGGACGAAGATGGCTCTGCGGATCTACAATACGTGCTGACCGTGGCCCGCAGCATCGGCGAGCACATGGGTGAGTACCGCATCATCGTGGACAAATCCACCGTACCGGTAGGCACCGCCGACAAGGTACAAGCCACCGTGCAGGACACTCTCAACGAGCGCAATGTTGATTTTGAATTCGATGTGGTCTCCAACCCGGAATTTCTCAAGGAAGGCGCCGCCATCAACGACTTCATGAAACCCGACCGCATCGTCATCGGCGCCGACAACCCCCGGACCGCCGAACTGCTGCGAGCACTGTACAGCCCCTTTAACCGCAACCACGATCGTCTGGTGATCATGGATGTGCGCTCCGCCGAACTCACCAAATACGCCGCTAACGCCATGCTGGCCACCAAAATCAGCTTCATGAATGAGCTGTCCAATCTGGCGGAGTTGCTGGGGGCCGATATCGAACAAGTGCGCCTGGGCATCGGCTCAGATCCCCGCATCGGTTATCACTTCATTTACCCTGGCTGCGGTTACGGCGGCTCCTGTTTCCCCAAAGACGTGCAGGCGCTGGAACGCACCGCCCGGGAAGTGGGCTATCAAGCTGAGCTACTCAGTGCCGTGGAGGCCGTCAACAACCGCCAAAAACAGGCCTTGTTTCAGAAAATTCAGCAGCACTTCGGAGACGATCTGTCCGGCAAGACCTTCGCCTTGTGGGGACTGGCCTTCAAACCCAACACCGACGACATGCGCGCCGCGCCCTCTCGTACCTTGATGGAAGCCATCTGGACTGCCGGTGGTCGCGTCCAAGCCTATGATCCCGCTGCCATGGAGGAAGCCCGACGCCTCTATGGCGAGCGTGCCGAATTAACGCTGACAGACAGTCCCGAGGCCGCTCTTGAAGGCGCCGACGCCCTAGTCACCGTCACCGAGTGGAATCTGTTTCGCAGCCCCGATTTTGCCCTTATCCAGGAAAAACTCAGTGCCCCGGTGCTGTTCGATGGCCGCAACCTCTACGACCCCGAGCAGTTAAAATCCGATGGATTCCAGTATTACTGCATAGGCCGCCCGACTGCCCCCACCCCATTCAATCACTGCACAGCACAAAAAGGACGTGACACACATGTTAACGCTTGAAGATACCCGTATTGGCATTATTGGACTGGGCTACGTCGGTCTGCCACTGGCCGTAGAGCTGGGCAAGCACTACCCCTGTGTGGGGCTGGATATCAACGACGCCCGTATTCAGGAACTGCGCGCCGGCCGCGACAGTACCCTGGAAGTGGACGCGGACGAGCTGGCCCAAGCCACGCAGCTCCAATACAGCAGCAGCCCCGATGAGCTGGCAGGCTGCAATGTGTACATCGTCACTGTGCCCACACCCATCGACGCCTTCAAACGCCCCGACCTATCCCCGCTGGAAGGTGCCAGCCACACGGTGGGCAAACTGCTGGCCAAGGGCGACGTGGTGATCTTCGAATCCACCGTTTACCCCGGCGCCACCGAAGAAGTCTGCGTACCCATCATGGAAGCCGAATCAGGGCTGACCTTCAATCAGGATTTTTACGCCGGTTATTCGCCCGAGCGCATCAACCCCGGCGACAAGGAACATCGGGTCACCACCATCCTTAAAGTTACCGCCGGCTCAACCCCTGAAACGGCTGATTTTGTTGATGATCTTTATGCCAGCATCATCACTGCCGGAACCCACAAGGCCAGCTCCATCAAAGTGGCCGAGGCCGCCAAGGTGATAGAAAACACCCAGCGCGACGTGAACATCGCGCTGATCAACGAGCTGGCGCTGATCTTCCATCGCCTGGGTATTGATACGCTGGAAGTCCTTGAAGCCGCCGGAACCAAGTGGAATTTCCTGCCCTTCCGTCCCGGTTTGGTGGGCGGCCACTGCATCGGCGTGGACCCCTACTACCTCACCCACAAGGCCCAAGAGATCGGCTACCAGCCGGAAATCATTCTCGCCGGACGCCGCATCAACGACGGCATGGGCAGCCACGTGGTGGAGCGAGTGGTGAAACGCATGACCCGACAGAAGATTCACGTGGTGGGCGCCAACATACTGGTGCTGGGCTTCACCTTCAAAGAAAACTGCCCGGACCTGCGCAACACCCGCGTCATCGACATGATCGAGGAGCTAGACAGCTACCACGCCAATGTCGATGTGTACGACCCTTGGGTAAACGCCGACGAGCTGGAGCACGAATATGGCATCCGTCCCATTCCCAGCCTAGAGAATGGAAAATATGACGCCATTATTCTCGCCGTAGCCCACGAGCAGTTCTGTGCTATGTCCGCTGCTGACATTCGTGCCCTAGGCAAGTCAGACTGCGTGCTGTTTGACGTCAAACACGTGCTACCCAAAGATGAAGTGGACGATCGCCTGTAAACACCCGGTAGCAATAAAACAGCCCCCAGTTATTCAACGTCCCCAGGAATCACCATGAAAGTATTGATCACCGGCACCGCCGGTTTTATCGGCAGTCACCTGGCTCAACGTCTGCTGGAACGCGGTGAAGAAATCATCGGCGTCGATAATCTCAACGATTATTACGATGTCTCGCTGAAAGAGGCCCGGCTGGCCAAAATCAAGGACCACTCTGGTTTCACCGAGGCCCGCATCAGCATCGAAGACCGCCCGGCGATGGAGGCCCTGTTCGCCAAACACAAACCGAACAAAGTGGTGAATCTGGCCGCCCAAGCCGGAGTGCGTTACTCGCTGGAAAACCCGCACTCCTACGTGGAAAGCAATATCGTCGGCTTCATGAACATCCTCGAAGGCTGTCGCTACAACGATGTCGAACACCTGGTGTACGCGTCCAGCAGCTCGGTCTATGGCGCCAACACCAACATGCCGTTTTCCATCCATAATAATGTGGATCACCCGCTGAGCATGTACGCCGCCACCAAAAAAGCCAACGAACTGATGGCCCACACCTACAGCCATCTCTACGACCTGCCCACCACCGGCCTGCGTTTCTTCACCGTTTACGGGCCCTGGGGTCGGCCGGACATGGCGCTGTTCCTGTTCACCAAAAAAATTCTCGCCGGTGAGCCCATTGATGTCTTCAACTACGGCAAACACCGTCGCGACTTCACCTACATCGACGACATCGTCGAAGGCGTGATCCGCACCCTGGACAACGTGGCTCAGCCCAACCTGGAATGGAACGGCAAGCACCCAGATCCCGGCACAGCCAAAGCCCCCTACCGCCTCTACAACATCGGCAACAATAAACCGGTAGAGCTGATGCACTACATCAAGGTGCTGGAAGACTGCTTGGGCAAAAAGGCCGAAATGAACCTGCTGCCGTTACAACCCGGCGACGTACCTGACACCTACGCCGACGTGGACGATTTGGTGGCCGATGTCGGCTACAAACCCGACACTAGCGTGGAGCAGGGCATCGCCAATTTCGTCGATTGGTACCAAGATTTCTACAGCTAAAAACGTACCGCCGCGCCACATCGAAAATACAGCTTGAGCCTGGGGCCCTCCCCCGGCCCAAGCTGTCCCAGCGCCGTTCCTAATGCATTACCCCACCTTCGGGGCTTCTAGAAAAATGTCCGCATATAACCTCCGCAGCTAAAGATAAAGCCCGAAACGTCGCTAACCCGGGAAGACAATGCACGACGCTATGCGAAAGGCTGCATCAGCAGCCAGACGTTGCGACGAATGGCGAATTGCTAGCCGGAGTGTTGTCTCTTCGCTGCCCAACGGTAATGGCATGAAATACGAACAGAGTGCCAAGGCATTCACGGTCGCGCTGAAATATCGCTATTCGAATAATTACTGGTTCCGGGGAGAATTCGAGGAATGGCTCTCCAAGAGCTGGGCCCTACTGGCAGGAATAACCCGCCCCCGAATTGAGGAGGACCAGAACATCGCGCACGCCAAGGCCAAAAAACCATGACTATGCTACGGTCATCCATGCGAACCAGCCTCGTGTTGACGGTGCTGATCATGGGCCTACTGGGCATCACGCTGGCCATCGTGACAGGGCAGGCTTACCAGCGGCTGGCCCTGGAAAACCAGCATGATATCTTTACCCGCCACGCCACAAGAATGGTGGGCGAAATATTCAATGAAGTGGCAGAAAATGCCACCCGCCTAGGCATCAGAGTTCAGAATAACGCAGGTTTTCAGCAGGCCTTCCTAGAACGCGACAAGGCTGAACTCATTCGTCAGCTTAATAGTCACTTCCGCCATGCGACCGTTGTTATTAACCACTTCGATCTGGCGCAAATTTACGTTCTGGACAATAACCACATGCCAGTGGCCCGCGCCAGCGTCGGCCGCCAATTTTCCATCCCCGCCCCCGAGGCCTGTCCATCGTTGCTTAACGATACGACACGCCCGGATTCCGAACATCTGTCGTTGATTGCCCAGCGCTGCCTCATTGATAACAAACCGTACCTCGGCATCACCGTCCCGATAACCGGCGTAAACCCCAAGGGGCACCTGCTGCTCATTGTCGACCCAATCCCCAGCATCATCCAAGTGGGGGCCAGCCTGGGAGCACCCACGCGCATTAACCTGCCCGACGGCCAATCGCTCCTTAAAACAGATGACTGGCCCAGCACACTGACTCGTAAGGTACTGGTGGCCGAGCTTCAACTGAAGACCGCGTCAGGGGGGCCGTACATACACATGGCCTTCGCTTCGAACGCGGAAGACTTGCTTTCCAGTCTGGCAGGAACCCGCAACCGTATTTTTGCCATTGCCGCAGTCGCCATGCTGCTCACTGCCCTGGTTGCATTGCTGGTATTTCAACGCACGACGCTAACCCCCTTGCTAGCACTCACCCAACAGCTGCGATACATACAAAAAGACAAAGCCCACCTTGGCCGACAGATCGAGGTACGCGGCATTACCGAGATTGCCGAACTGGCCGCCAATTTCAACAATATGTCCCGCGAGCTGGACACCCTGTATCGCACCCTGGAAAACATGGCCTTCACCGACGCACTCACCGGCATGGCCAATCGGACATTATTTTACGATCGCCTAGAGCAAACCTTACTCAAGGCGCAACGGGATAAGATCGAATTTTCGCTGTTCATGATGGACCTGAACCGCTTCAAAAAGGTCAACGATACCCTGGGGCACCACATTGGTGATCACATCCTTCAAGAAGTCGGTCGGCGACTGCACAAAGTCCTGCGCAAATCCGACACGGTGGCGCGTCTGGGAGGGGATGAATTCGCTGCTCTGTTACCCACCACGGAATACGATGAGGGCAGCATCATAGTGGCAGAAAAAGTAGTACACAGCCTGGGTCAGGCCATTCAGGCGGAAGGCCACCACCTGACCGTTGGGGTCAGCATCGGCATCGTGCATTTTCCGCGTGACGGAGAAAATGCCAACCTGCTAATGCGCAGGGCCGACGTAGCTATGTACCAAGCGAAACAGCAGGGCAAAGGTTTTGCGTTTTATGACCCGAGCATGGATAGCGACAACCTGTTTGAGTTGACCATGGAGGCCGAACTGCGCGCCGCAGTGAAAGCTGGCGCATTCGACCTACACTACCAGCCCAAAATTGACCTGAAGACGGGAAAAATCTACGGCGTCGAAGCCTTGATTCGCTGGACCCACCCCGAACACGGTTTCATTGCGCCCGACAAATTCATCCCCCTTGCGGAACAATCAGGGTTGGTCAAACCTCTCACTGAATGGGTGCTAGACAACGCGCTGGCACAGTGCGCCCGCTGGCATAAGCAAGGAATCAAGATCAGTGTTGCCGTCAACCTGTCCGCCCATAGCCTCAATGACCTCGGCCTGCTGAACACCGTTCGCCATGCCCTTGGGCGAGCTAAAATCGCTCCCGAGTGGCTGACACTGGAACTTACGGAAACCACCATCATGTCCGACGCCGTTCTGGCGCTGAATACTCTGACCCGGCTGGACGCCATGGGGGTACGACTGTCAGTGGACGATTTCGGTACCGGTTACTCGTCGTTGGCTTATCTCAAACGCCTGCCAGTGGACGAGATCAAGATCGACAAGTCCTTCGTGATGGACATGGCGGACGATGCCTCGGACGCCGTCATCGTACGCTCCACTATCGACCTAGCCCACAACATGGGACTCAGCGTCGTGGCCGAGGGCATCGAAAGCCGCGAGATCTGGAACCAGCTCTTCGAGCTGAATTGCAATAGCGGGCAGGGGTTTTACATGTCTCGCCCCATCCCCGCCGAAGAACTGGAACACTGGTTGAAGGAATCCCCGTGGGGGCTCAAAACCTCAGCGGGTTAATCGCCCGCCACATCCGGTTGGCAGTACAGGCACTGACCACCGCTGCTCTTGTCTATGGCTTCAATGCGGTCCACATGAGCGGCCTGCTCCTCAGCGGTTACACCTATGACCCGCAGCGCCGGACGCTGGCTATCGAGACGCCGAAGCCCGCCGTTGCGTTTACCGGATTCCCCATCACCCTGTGCCGCCAGTAATAGACTTGCCTGGCCGCCAGTCATCATGAGATACACTTCGGCAAGGATTTCCGCATCCAGCAACGCGCCGTGCAATTCTCGGTGGGCGTTGTTCACCTCGTAACGTTTACACAGGGCATCAAGACTGTTCTTCTGCCCTGGGTGTTTTTTGCGTGCCAGCGCCAGGGTGTCCAGCACCGTGCAATGGTTTTTCAGCGGGCCTGGACCCTGCGGTAACAGGTTCAGCTCGTGATTGAGAAAACCCACATCAAAAGGCGCGTTGTGGATCACCAGCTCGGCGCCACGCACAAATTCCATGAAGTCATCTGCCACGTCAGCAAATCGAGGCTTGTCCTCCAGAAACTCATTATTTATGCCGTGGACCTCAATGGCCCCTTCGTCAATCTCGCGGTCCGGTTGAAGATACTGGTGGTAGTGGCGTCCGGTGAGGCGGCGATTGACCAGCTCCACGCAACCAATCTCGATAATACGATGCCCCTGGCTGGGTTCCAGCCCGGTGGTTTCAGTGTCCAGTACGATTTGGCGCATGGCGGATGATTCCAGTAATGTTTGCAGAGTGGGACAGTAACGGACTCGTCAAACCGACGAATTCATTTCATCAATTCCCCGGTTGGCCAAAGCATCAGCTCGCTCATTCTCCGGGTGGCCGGTGTGCCCACGCACCCAATGCCAGTGGGTCTCGTGGGGCTCCAGCGCCGCCGCCAAACGTTTCCAGAGATCCACATTTTTCACCGGTTGCTTGCTGGCGGTTTTCCAACCTCGGCGTTTCCAACCTGCCATCCACTCCGTCGCGCCCTTCAGCACGTACTGGGAATCGGTGGTGAGATCCACGCTGCAAGGACGGGAAAGAGCCTCAAGGCCCGAGATCGCCGCCAACATTTCCATGCGATTGTTGGTGGTGTCCGGCTCTCCGCCAAACAACTCCTTTTCCGTATCACTAAAACGCAGCACCACTCCCCAGCCGCCGGGACCGGGGTTGCCGCGACAGGCACCGTCAGTAAACATTTCCACATGTTGATTATTTGTCATATTACGAGACCTTTTCACGGTAATACCGTCCGGCTTATTGGAGTTACGGCAAAATACTCACCACGTTTACCCATTAATGTATCAATTTGCATGGATACTAAAATATCGGCATAACGTGTTATGTGGACCACATAGCGAAGGCACTGAAAACACTAAAAGGGGTTATAGAGAAAATAGGCTACAGCTACGATATCGACATTGTGAGTTGAAGATGCCTGAAGATTATATTCACACAACGATGTTATGCGGGTGATGAGTCTGTCACTCATTCAGTGTAACGACCTGAGTTACTAAGGAGTACATTGGTTAGACGACATAACCGACACCTATGTCGCCCAACCAATGTACTCCTTAACGTAGATCGTTAAATTCCAGCGTTTCTTCCACTGATTGACAGATGAATGAGTGCGTATCTGTATTTCATATTTTCGATCCGATTTGATTGTGAATAATTTGCTTCTTCCGCTCGTCCGTAAATGACCACCAAGGAAGGGAGTCCCCACCTTCCATAAAATAGATGGCTGACATAAACACATCAATAACACAGGGGTCATGTCGTTTCCCTGATATTGAGCAAAGCACCTCGTACAACTCAAACGCATCTTTTCCAAGGAGCTCTTTGGGGTGCTCAATGCCGACCAATTGCAGGTCACATGCCGCTGCCTTTCCAATATTAGGAAGTTCTTCCAGTCGTGATATTGTTTCTCTGTCCGGATTTTTCATCTATTTTTTTTGCGGCTAACAGCGGGTTACTGCAATTGCCCGCTCAGCAGGTTAAGCACATGCCGCGCCGCTTGCGAGCTGTCTGCAACTCCCTTGGGGGTGCGAACGCCGATGCGGGTACTGCTACCGATGGAGGTCAATCGGAGAGTGTATCTTTCTTTCACGGTGGCTTTTTTCGGGCGACCGTATTTCAGCTCTGTTTCCGTCCTGTTGGTGGAAATTTCGTTGTACACACGGTAACTGCCATTGGCGTGGTCACGATCGTCGATAACAAAACCCAGGTTTTCCAGCGCCAATGCCGTGCGGCGCCACACCTTTTCGAAAGGGGCGTCCACCAGCAATACCACAGCACCGTCTTCGTCGTTGTCAAAACGACTGCTGATGCCGTCCAATTTTACTGCATCTTGCACATTTTCGGCCGTCAAAAAACGGGCTAGTCGGTCAAGCATTTCCACTGCACGATCCTGGTCCGGCGCCCGCAGCTGCCACTGTTCCTCGCCCTGCTCGGATACCACCCGTTCACTGTTGCTCTGGCTGAAATACAGTTCGGTAAACCCGGCCTGCTCAGCGGGTTCCACGCGAATGCGCAGGCGTTCGCGCCAGTTGGCGGAGGCGCCATCACCGTCGTCCGCACGGGGTTTCCAATCGGTCTCCAGCAATCCCACGGCCGGTTCGTCACCCATGATGCGATACCCACGTATTTCAAGAAATTTGCGCACCAGCGGCCAAGCCTGTTCCGGTTCCACCGATACCCGCAGCCAGCGTTTTTGCCCTTCGCGCACCCGCTGTACGCCCTTGCCCTCGGGCAACACCCGGTCGCCGATGCGTGGTAGTTCACTGCACTGGCAGGCAGTCGTCGCGCTACCGGCCGATGCCGCCGCAAGGTCAACAGATGGCAATTCAGGCCTCACCAAACTCGGGTCACCCTGGGGATGAACCAGGTCCGGGGGGATTTCCAGCGACGGCAATACCGGGGCTTCCGCATTTGTCGCCGTGTCCGACGAAAACCAGCTGCACCCACTCAACGAGACCACCAGCAGCGCGCCGGTGAATAAAAACAGGTGACGCCTGCCGGTAAATGACGGAACGGGGAAATTCAGTGACTTCAACATGTGACACTCTCGGGCTGTTTTTATGGGTGGAGTCACACGCGGGGTTAGCGTGCGCTGTTATTGTGCTGTCGTTGCGTGCAGCTTACAGCACGCCGGACTGTTGCATGGCCTCGCGCAGGGGGGCCTGACAGTCGGTTGCCAGGGGGGTCATCGGCAGGCGAATACCCTCGGCGATCAGGCCCATCTGTTGCAGTGCCCATTTCACGGGGATAGGGTTGGCCTCCAGAAACAGCTTTTCATGCAGGGGCATCAGTTGCGCATTAATGCGCTCGGCCTCGGCGCGGTCGCCGCGCAATGCGGCGGCGCACAGATCATGCATAGCGCGGGGCGCGATATTGGCGGTTACTGAGATATCTCCCTTGGCGCCGTTGAGGATCAACTCCATCGCGGTGGCGTCATCGCCACTGTAGAGGTCCAGCCGATCGCCGCACAGATCGAGAATCTCCCGACCACGAGCCAAATCGCCAGTGGCTTCCTTGATACCCACGATGTTGGACACTTCCGCCAGCCGCGCCACCGTCTCCGGCAACATGTCCACGGCAGTGCGGCCCGGCACGTTGTACAAAATTTGCGGCGTGGGTACGGCTTCGGCCACGGCCATGAAGTGCCGGTACAGCCCTTCCTGCGTGGGCTTGTTGTAGTACGGCGTCACCAGCAGGCAGGCAGCGGCCCCGGCGGCCATCGCGCAACGGGTCAGGTCAATGGCCTCGCGGGTGGAATTAGCGCCGGTACCGGCGATCACCGGCACACGCTTAGCCGCCCGCGCCACCACCCGGCGAATGACGTCGCAATGCTCGTGCTCGTCGAGGGTCGCGGATTCACCAGTGGTGCCCACCGCGACGATAGCGTCGGTGCCGTTTTCCACATGGAAATCCACCAGGCGATCAAGGGCCGTGTTGTCCACCGTGCCGTCCGCCCGCATGGGTGTAACCAGCGCCACCATACTCCCGTGAAACATGGGTATTCTCCGCCTTATTGCCGCTATACGGAGGCTTGCAATCGCGCCCCCGGAAATTCAAAAGATGCAATGGTACTGACCCGCCTATCCCGTGACAAGGTAGGAACCCACATTCCCGCTTTGGTGGTAGACTCCCGCATCGACGAACATAATGAAAAACATGACAAAACATGGCGTGAATACAGAGGAGCCGCATGGACAGTTTATTGGTAATAACCGCCCTGGGCGAAGACAACCCCGGCATTATCGACAAAATATCGGAAACCGTGGTGTCGTGCCATTGCAACATCATCGACAGCCGCATGACCGTATTGGGCGGCGAGTTTGCGGTGATTTTGATGGTGGCGGGCAAGTGGAACGAGCTGGCCAAGCTGGAGGATGCCCTGCCCGCCGTGAGCGCCCCGCTGGGGCTGCTGATGAATTGCAAACGCACCTCGAAAAATCCCCCCGCCACCGACCTCATGCCCTACTCCGTGGAAGTAGTTTCCATCGACCACCCTGGCATTGTTTACGAGCTGGCGCATTTTTTCTCCAGCCGCAATATCAACATCCACGAATTGAACACCACGCAGTACGCCGCCGCACACACCGGCGCGCCGATGTTTGCATTGCACCTGACCGCCAATGTGTCGGCAGACGTTCCGGTATCCGCGTTGAGAGACGAATTTCTGGATTTTTGTGAAAGCCAGAACATGGATGCCACCATTGAACCCATGAAACCCTGATCACCGCATAAAAAAAGAGAAACCTTATGAGCTCCATCGACATTGGCAAAAAAATTCCCGCATTCGAATTACCCGCCACTGGTGAGCAGCACATCAAACTCGCGGACCTCAAGGGTAAAAAAATCGTGCTGTATTTTTATCCCAAAGACAGCACCCCGGGCTGCACCACGGAAGGACAGGGTTTTCGCGACAACTACAATACGTTCAAACGTGCGGGAGCTGTGGTGCTGGGTGTCTCGCGCGACGGCATCAAGTCCCACGAAAACTTCAAAGCCAAGCAGCAATTTCCTTTTGAGCTACTGTCGGACAAGGAAGAAACCCTGTGCCGTCTGTTCGATGTCATCAAAGAAAAAAACATGTACGGCAAAAAAGTCATGGGCATCGAACGCAGCACGTTTTTGATTGATGAAAAAGGCGTGTTACGCCAGGAATGGCGCAAAGTGAAAGTCGCAGGGCATGTTGACGACGTGTTGGCGGCAGTGAAAGTACTGTAGGTCATATCCCTGCCTAGGCAACTTAACCGACATGAGCAGGAGTCCACTGAATAGCACCGGGCTGGTCAGAAGCATTGCCACCGTTGGGGCGGGAATAAAGCGCCATTGGTGGACCATCCCTACTCCCACAGAAAGCAAAGTTGCTTGTGGGGTAACGCTGAACCTCAGCATCGACCTGTAGTAGGCGTGGAGCGGATGGATTCGGACATCGCGAAAGTTTATCGAATATAGAGGGCGGGCATTACCGGTGTGGTCAAGCTCGCGCTGAAAGACGGTGAAGAGGAATGATGGAATACAGTAAACGGACAGAGAGTAACGGAAGGCGACTTTTGGGTGGGTTGCCGCTGGTGTGGGCTGGTCTTTTGCTGGTGCTTCTTGGGGGGTGTGCCGGGGCATTGAAACAGGATGGGCTCACTCCGCAGAAGAAGTCACCAACGAGTGAACAATCTGATCCGGTGGCGCGACAGGCGGAGGGGCCACTGGCTTCGGGCGAAGCCATTTTCGCGCAGGCCGAAGCCCTGGGGGCAGCACGTGATGCCCCCAAAAGTTACGCCAAGGCCCAGCGCACGCGGGATGATGCCCTTGCGGTGTTGGATCGTGAACCCAATGACACACCGGTGGCGGCCCGTGCTATTGCGCGCTTTAACTTTGAAGCACAACATTTGCTGCACCTAGCCCGCGAGGTGAGGGAACTAGGCAACTTTAATCGCGCAGCCCTGGAGGGTGTTGTCCTTGGTGCTGAATACCGGCTATTGGCCATCTCCGACGCCCTCAGGCAGCCGGACCCACGAGCAGCGGGATTGTACGATCAGACGAAAAGTATTGAGGAGGCCGCTAAAAAACTGTCGGCCCAAAAAACGCTAGTCAGTGCTGTGTCTAAGCGCCGTGTCAAAGAAAATGAACTGGACATGGCACATACTAAAATCAAACAATTACAGTTACGTCTACAGGCGCTGCAACAACAAAACACCAGCATCAAACATGCACAACGACCACTGGATTCCCGTATCATTTCGTTAGAACGGCTGGTGTTAGGGTTGAATGCAGAGAAAACCAAATTACAGGAAAAGCTGGAAAAAGCGCTGGCGCTACCGAAATCAGGGGTGGAGATAATGCCGATCAATCGGCCTTAACTACTTATTTATTAGTGCCCAATAAACTGGTAACTGTCAGATCAAGTTTGAACCACTACACATAAACTGATGAGGTTTGTCTGATGCTGACGACAATAACCGCTCTGTGCTTCTCCTGATGCTTTCCATGCCTGGATGTGACTGGCCCACCAGGCGCATTTTGCTTCTCGGGTGTTATTCATGATTGCTTCCTCTATTAAAGCCCAAAAACGTAGGCACTTTACAGGCTGGCGAAGCGTATATGACCATAAACACAGGCACTCGGAAGACAAAGGTATGCCGTATACATTTGAATCGGCTGAACAATTATTGAGTGACTTTTTTGCGAAAGCAGACAAGATACTTAAAACAAAGGAATAACGGATTTACATAATACGGGTCAAATCATGAAAAAAATTATTATAGACATCATGTCTCAAAACAATATCCGAAAAAGAGTGTTTGATATTGCTCGGGAAAACTACAAACCTAAAAAAAATGAACCTAAAGTTTGGTTTCCTTCCATGAAATCTGTTGCGGAAGTACTAAGTGATCAAAATCGTGCATTGCTAAAAATGATTGCAGAAATGCAGCCCGAATCCCTAACTGAGCTTGCAGATGCCTCCGGTCGTCAACCGAGCAACTTGTCTCGTACATTGAAAACAATGGAGCACTACGGATTCGTTAAACTTAAACGGGAGAATAAAGCCGTCAAGCCGGTTGCTATCGCAACTGAATTTGAAATTCATGCTGCATAACATTGCCCCACAGCATTGCTCTGAACATAGTTTTCAGTGGTTTATCGTGTAACAACTTCCTTCCACCAATCTGGATAGGCCGCCACTACTTCACCGGCATCATGCAGGCTGTTCGCCATTTCCAATGCCGCTAATCCAGATTCGGTTTTTATCACAAAGATATTCGGCCCTATATTCAGCTTTCTAACAATCTCAAGATTATTCTGGATTAACCAACCGTCTATCAAGTCTTGCTCCCATGAAGGGTCAAGATGGACAATGATATTTCCCGGCAGGGAGCGCATACGGCCGGAACTTGATGGGCCATCGTGCAGCACAGGGGAAAATTTTCCAGTCATAGAATTGGATTTAAGACCCCTTATTGCCGTCTTTGCTTTTACATTATTGTTAAGCCTCCATAAACGAATTGATCCACGTTTTGCAGATACCTCCACCGCTGAGGAATACGCCGCTTTTAATGCGCTTTGGCTTTTAGCATTCGAATCAAATTCGGCGACGAGTTGTGGATTTAACCAGACGGTTCGCTCTCGGTCGCCATCATGCCAGACATAAGTTTGCTGCAAAGTGGTCTGTTTAGTCTTAGCGCTTTTTGAACCCATCGCATGAGCCGTATTAAGTAACAGAAACCCCACCAATAGTGCCGCTAAAATATACACAGGGCGTACTAAAAATTTATTCATGATTTGTTCCATTAGTAAAATAGAGTTCAGCTACCAATTAGCTTTCACATCAATATGCGAACAAAAGGTTAAGTCCCATAAAACTTAATGCCCCATGATTGAAATGTTCCGATATCACCAGTAAACACATCTTTCACGGTTAATGTCCAATCTCCATCGGCAGCCTCCCCGAGATGGCGTACGCTGCTGAACACCCAGTTATCATGAGCAGTGCAAATACCATCGCATAAATGAACTTCAGATAACGTACTGCTCGTGCCTGTCATGACATTCGTTAAGGTAATTTCTAGATCACCAGAATAGGTGTGATCTGTTGAACTGAAAGTAATTTCAATGGATTCAATTTCTGAGATATTACTCCCAGAAATTGTAACCATATCTGCAACTCCAGTAGAATCGTTATCAGGAATCGTGGTATTTACGGAAAATAGCGGTGGGGCATACATCACCTCTGCACCACGATTAATCCAGGTTTTCGCCAATGTAACCGCAGCGTCCGCATCAACAACACCAAAACCATATTTGTGATTTACGCGAAAACCTGCACCGTTTGCAGCCCATTCCGCATCAGAAAAATCATTTTTCCGTGCCGTGGTTGCAAGAATAACCCGCACATCGCGCCAGCCCAGGTTTGGGTTGGCCTGAAGCATCAAAGCTACAACACCTGAGACAACTGGCGTAGCGGAAGACGTGCCATTAAAACACTTTGAATAATTCGTATTTGTGTAATTAGATGTTCCCGCAGTCGCAGAATAATTGTAACCATTTTCTCCAGAATTATCGGTGGTACTAATAGTGTGGGTACCACAAAATTCGCCACCTGGCGCACTAACCCACACATTTGCACCACGTTCAGAATAAGACGCTTTAGTGCCCTGATCGGTTACGGCACCAACGGCTATCACACCACGATAATTTGCTTGCCCGTCGTAATTGGAGTTATCGACAATTTGGCCAGCTCCCCCATTGCCAGCTCCCCCATTGCCAGCCGCCCAGACATAAATGGTACCTTTACCGCTACGTCCGCTGTTAAGGCCAGTATTTATCGCCGTGCGCCACGCAAGCACAGATGGTGCAAGATTGCCCGTATCATCAGGAGCGCCCCAGCTATTGCTAGAGACATACACATAGGGTGAGCCACGTGTCATGGCATCGGCTTCATTGCTTTCGGTTGAATCTTGCAAAAGATTGTAACCAACCAAGTTGGCACGAGGGGCAACACCGCGCACACCGAGATCATTCATATCACGTGCAGCAATTACTCCGGCTACCGCAGTACCATGCGCGTATGAGTCACCACCAGAACCAGCGGTAGGACTGGGATCATTAGTTCCTGTTAAATAATTGTGGCCCAGTCCAGTTGCAACGTTAGCAGCCAAATCCTCATGGGAAATTTCTAATCCATCATCTACCACCGCAATGCGTATCCCTTCACCACGACAGGTGTTACCTGTACCGCAACTATTCCAAACGGGTTCTACATTGATATCTTCCCCGGCCAGACCCGCAGCTCCATCGTTGCCTAACTGCCCGGTATTCTTTAAATGCCACTGATCGCCGAACAATGGATCATTTGCACCAGCAGCATTTGCAGGGCTGGCGGTTGCTTGTGCCGAATCACTGCTTTCCCCATTAGCATTCACCGCAGTGACAACATAGAAATAGGGAGTGCCATTAACCAAGCCACCGTGTTTTAACGGCAGGGCCACACTACTGATTTTATTGCCATTGCTTTTAGTCACACCCGTACTGGTAGACCAATAAAGGTTATAAGATATTGCGCCGCTGACACTGGCCCACTGGACGGTGTTAAACCCATCATCACCGATCACGCTGACATTGGTGGGAACCGTTGGAGGAGCCGTATTTCCAGTGCTGCCATTACCTCCCCCGCCGCCACAGGCCGCAAGTAAAACCACGACACTCACAAACCACCCGATTTTCAACGTATGTCTCATGCAAAACCTCTGTGTTGTTAGGCGCATAAATTCCCTTATGTATGTCAGTCGTAGAATAAAAGGCGAGCAATTAATTGCGCCATTCTGCGCAGGCGTTGTATCGATACCGCCCAGCAGACTTTAGCTATTAGATTTAATATTTGACACTTTTTCTGTGCATCACACTGATAATTTTTCTGTCAGACAGAATTTACAATCTTTTTTCTTGTGTCACAAGGTTATCGGGAATCTGGATGAGACTTATAGTCTTTCCCTATGAGAGATAGAATGCTTATAGGCAAAAGAATCAAGCGCTTACGAACTCGCTTAGGCGTAACGCAAGATAGCCTGGCTGAGGATATTCAGATCAGCTCGAAATACCTGAGTAGCATAGAGAGTAAGCGCCAAACTAACCACGTACTTGCTTAATCAAGCGGCGTACTGATTTTCTCATTTTTCTTGTAGAGAGGGTATTTGATCTTTCACATTCCAGGGCAGCAAGACTTCCTTGCTTATCAACGGTGTCAGCGTACGGTAACGCTTTGAAGACATGTCGCAGATAGGCATAAGGCTCTATCTCATTGGCCTTTGCCGTTTCAATCAAACTGTAAAAAATCCCGCTGGCATGCGCGCCTTTGGGCGTGTCGGCAAACAGCCAGGCCTTTCGGCCAATCACAAACGGACGGATCGCGTTCTCGGCCAGGATGTTGCTGATCGGTAAATGGCCCTCTCCGCAATAGCGAATCAGTTTTGGCCATTGATTATTCATGTGGCTCTTCGTAGAACTGTGTGAAATTCCCGGTAAAATCACACAGTTATACGAAGAGAACTTGAGATAATCTACAAAAATGGTGGGAAGTCGAGATGTTTCATAAAAACATCAAATCAAATACGGCGCTGGCAAAATCATCCACTACGGGATGAAAATTCAATTGAATATTTTCTCAAACGTGTCCCGCCTCCAGCCGATGGGCAAGCTGCGCGAGACAATGTTCGTGATCCAATCCTTCACAATCGAGCAGTGCCCGAACCTTCAATCTGGCTCGGCCAGGAATCACCAACGCCGGGACGGTATGCCCCGCGCCGCGAACGCCATCTAGCCGTACCGGGCAAATAGGTAAGCCCATTTTCTGCGCCAAACGCACGACCCCGCCTTTAAGCTTGCGCGGCGGGTCACTGTCGAGATGTATTCCACCATGGGGAAACAACACCACTACATCACCCCGCTCCAGCGCCATCAGGGCCTCGCGCAATGCGCGCTCCGGGCGACGATCACGGTCCACCGGAATACATCGCCCGCGACGAAACAGCCAGTTCAAACCAAAACGTTCGTATTCTTCGCGTGCAATTAAAAAACGTAATGGCCGGGGGCTAGCGGCAATCAGTAAAAATGGGTCCAACCCTGACATGTGGTTAGCCGCCACCAAGGCTCCCCCCTGTTCGGGCAGTGGCAAAGGATCAAATTGAAAGCGGTGAAAATAGCGGCAATACAGGCTGATAAAACCTGCAAAACGGTTGATTGCTGCGCCGCCCCAATCGGCACGCGAGGCATTCTCGCAGGCGCGTAAAAACTGCAACACCAACCAAACCAACAGTAGGAAAATAAAAAAGTTGAACCAGAACATTGAGTGCAGTGAATATGTGATCCGGAAAACCAGTACGATTACAGACCCTAATAATGGCGGGGAGTTTACCCCGAATCAATGGACTCAGGATTAAGACAGCATTATTTCTTTTTTTTCTTCTTCTTTTTCTTTTTTTTCTTTTTCTTCTTTTTACCGCTTCCTTCATTAACCGCCCCGGCATCCTCCAACAATTTAGCCACCTGGGTAAAGCCTCGCGTAGTGGCATTTTTCAGTGCAGACACCCCGGTTTTGGACTTGGCGTTAGGGTCCGCACCTTCCGCAACCAGGGATTGCACAACCCGAAGGTTGCCGCCAAAAGCGGCGGCTATTAGCGCGGTGGATTCAACATTATCCTTCGCATTAACATCCGCTCCGGCGGACAAGATCAGGCGCACCACTCGCTCATTACCAAAATAGGCAGCCCCCATCAACGGGGTCTTGCCGCTGGGGTTTTGAGCGTTGACATCGGCACCTTCCGCCAGCAGGGCGCGCACCATGGCGACACGTCCCTCCCGGGCAGCGTTGATCAATTCAGCATTGAGGTCACGCTCCA
>JAADHZ010000120.1 GCA_013151575.1 Gammaproteobacteria bacterium | reverse complement strand
ATATATCCAATATTCGCCTCAAACGATCAAAAAAATGGACTCAAAATGACTTTCCCTCGCTACGATTTCCTAAGCCCGACAGACTCCTAGCCGGCAACGTCCTCAACACTCGGTCAATCATGAATTCAATCCTCGAAATGTTCCCCTTCCTTATTTTTGCCGGGGCCTACTACCTCGCCGACATTTTCACCGCCACCGCCATGGCCATCGCTGCTAGCATAGTGCAAGTGGCGTGGTTCTGGTTTCGGGACGGCCGGGTAAAAACCAGTCACTTGATCACCCTGGTACTGATCGTGGTGTTCGGTGGTATGACCCTGGCCTTTCAGGACGAAAGCTTCATTAAATGGAAATTTTCCATCGTAAGCTGGCTGTTTGCAGCAGTGATCTTCGGCAGCCACTTCGTGGGCGACCGAACCCTCGTGGAACGTATGATGGGGGCCAGCTTCACGGTGCCAGGCTTCGTCTGGCAGCGGGCCAACGCCGCCATCGGCAGCCTGATGCTGCTGGAGGGTCTGGTCAACGTTTACGTGATGTACGCTTTTGACACCGATACTTGGTTCAACATCAAATTCTACGGCATGACCGCCGCCACCTTGCTATTCATGTTGGGGCTGGGACTGTATCTGACCCGTTATGTCGAGGATGAGCCACAGACTGTCACATTAAAAGAGGAGGAATAATGCTTTACGCCATTATCAGCCAAGACGTGGAAGACAGCCTGGAACGACGTCTACAAGCGCGTCCAGCGCACATTGAACGCCTCAACACATTACAAAAAGAAGGCCGCCTGGTACTGGCCGGCCCGCACCCGGCCATCGACAGCGAAGACCCTGGTCCCGCCGGTTTCAGCGGCAGCCTAGTCGTGGCGGAATTCACATCATTGGAGACCGCTCAACACTGGGCGGATGCCGACCCTTTTGTGGAAGCAGGGGTTTATGCGCAGGTTACCGTCAAACCCTTCAAACAGACTTTTCCGACCTGATTTTATCTTGCATTATCAACTGTTAGCCACAAGGTTTCCCAATGAGTGAACGCACCGTTATGATTCGCGACAAGCTGACCACGGCTTTCGCGCCGCAACAACTGGACATTATCGACGAAAGCCATTTGCATGCCGGACATCCCGGCGCGCGCAGTGGTGGCGGGCATTTTGTGGTCACTATCGTTTCCTCGGCCTTCGACGGGAAAAATCTGCTGGCACGGCACCGGCTGGTGTACGACGTCCTCGGCGATGCCATGCAAACGGAAATTCACGCCCTCAGCATCAAGGCCCACACGCCGATGGAAATGGAACCCTAACGCTCTTTTATTACCCAATAGCGTCAGCACGCCCCAAATTACACGTCACCCTTATATTCACCGAAAGGACAGAACATGAACACCAAGCTGCTATCCGCCGTTTTTTTATTAACGCTGACTCCCATCACTCTGCTCACCATGCACCCAGCCACGGCGGGCGACGACCCGATGGAAAAAGCAGTCGCCACAGTCAACGGTACGGAAATTACCGAATGGACCCTGCAACGTTACGCCAAGCAACGCGGACAAGACCACGGGCTGCCCTCAGCACAGCAACGCCGGGCGCTCATCGACGAGTTAATTAATCGCGAACTGGTTTATCAAAATGCCCAACAAATTGGCGTAGACAAGACCCCGAATATCCTGGCGGAGATCAACCACCAGCGCATTAATATCATTGCCAGCGTCATGCTCAGCCGCTCATCTAGCCTTTTCGCGGTTAGTGATGCTGACCTGAAAAAAGAATACGACAACCGTAAGGGCGAACTGGGTGGTCCCGAACTAAAAGCCCGCCACATTTTGCTGGAAAATGAACAAGACGCTAAAGACGTTATTACTGAATTAGACAAAGGCGCCAAATTTGAAACCCTGGCGGGTGAGCGTTCCACCGGTCCTAGCGCCGCCAACGGCGGTGACCTGGGCTGGTTCAACCCGAGTGAAATGGTGGAAGAATTTTCCCTGACGGCGGCAGCGCTTCCCAAAGGTAGTTACAGCAAGACACCGGTAAAAACCCAATTTGGATGGCATGTGATATTACTGGAAGACACTCGCATCGTTGAACCGCCCCCGTTTGATTCCATCAAAGAACAGATTCGCGTCGGTCTGCAAAACATATTGATGGAAGAATATATCGCGGGACTACGCGATGGTGCGGAAATCGAACGTAACTGAATGTCGTGTTCCACTATTTTCATCGATCAACACCTCACACCAAATTAGAAGCTGAGTTCAGTAAAAATGACGGCCCCATTCGGGGCCGTCACTTAACAATTATTTTATGCGTTTGATGGTGATTTTCGCTGCAGGATTGCGCCAATCGAACTGGGACTGAATCAGATCACCAACACCATGAATGCCTGGATGAATATGTACGTATCCTTCACCATCCTCCGGTGACACGGCTGCGCCACCGCAATAGGGGCCAGGGATGTTAGCGCATAGCTCGTCGTTCAATTCCGAACCAGCATCATAAACAGGCGACATGATTGTTTGCATGTGGCGCTTTTTCGGTACAGGAACCGCGTTGGCGGCAACAAAAGCATCGTTAGTGGGAATCAGCATCGACATTACGCTGATATGTCGGAAGTGTTTCTTGGCCTTAACAATAACGCTAACGCTCTCACCGGGGCCCAGTAACCCACCGGTGGACACTACATCGTAGGCCATTCCGGCATTGACCAGTTTTTGGCTTAACGGCTGGGTGTTGCCGCTCTCGGCGGCGATGGCCAGCTCCATACTGGCGGGCTCACCCAGGTCAAACAATTTTGCGCGATGTTTGTGGCTGGCCACCATGATGGGTGTAAACGTCTGGCCGTGGGTCAGGTTAGTAATGGTGACGACATACCGTTCTCCTTTATCGCTGGCTTGCACCAGTGCCATGGAAAAGACTGCCGCTGCAAGTACAACACCTTGTAGCAGGCTTGTGCTCCAGTTGATTTTTTTAGCGCGTGTCTGACTCATTTTTTCTAACTCCTTTTATGAATTTTTAGACTTGCCGACCACGTTGACAGAGGTTTTAACCAATCGGCGAGCTTAGTCTGAGCACAGTGAATCACGTGATGGTCACGGGATTATCACAAATGTATCCCGAAGCTATTTTTCAGTGAATTCGATAAATGAAGGAGCGAAAACCGGTGAGCCACTTAACTACTATGGAATAAATCCCAGCGAATGCGGGATCAGACGTAACGATAAATGGGTAAGGCAAAACTGAATTCTGCGCCATGATCCGGCCGACTTTGGGCACGTATGGCACCACCGTGCAAATCGATTATGCGTTTGACGATGGCCAACCCCAAACCAGCATGTTGTTCATTGCCTGTTTTGTTTTGGGCACGGCTTTTTTGCAGCCGATAAAAACGATCAAAAATATGTGGGATTTCTTCCACTGGAATTCCCTGACCGGTGTCGGCCACTTTCACCATAATGTGGTCAGAATCACTATTTAACGATAGGGTGATACACCCACCTGCTGGAGTATACCGCAGGGCATTTTCGATTAAGTTATCCAGCACGCGCTGAATGAGGGCGATATCGCCATAGGCGAATGGTAGATTACCCGAATGCTCGGTACGCAACTGGATATTCTGTTTTTCCGCCTTGATGGAAAACGTGTGCGCCATATCCTGCACTAGCTCCGCCAGAGAGAAAGGTTCGATGTTGAGCAGGGTTTCGCTGGAGTCCAGTTTGGCCAGTTCGAACAGTTCACCAATCAGCCGATTGAGTTGAGTGCTTTGCGCCGTTGCTATTTGAAGATATTTTTTTCGTTCGGAGGCAGACAGTGTTTCACCCTTCAGCAGCAGGGTTTCAAGATAACCGTGTAAAGAGGTAAGCGGCGTGCGTAGATCGTGGGAGACATTGGCAATCATTTCGCGCCGTTTGGCGTCGGTCTGTTTTAGCGCTTCAAGCTGTTGGTCGATGCGTTCGGCCATCTGATTGAACGTGAGGCCAAGCTGGTCGATTTCATCACGAGGCTGTGCTGGCTCTGGATAGCGTGCTAACGATGCTGTCTCGGAATTCCCTTGCGTGTCAGTTTCGCCATAACCGCGCATCACCCGAGTCAATGTTCGCAGGCGACGGGTGAGAAACGCGAACGCCGTCAGCCCAGCGGCCAACGCCAGCAGCAGCCCGATGCCGAGGCCGGTGGTGGCAAAGCTAAGAATATAACTACCGCGCACCATTTCAGTGGCGCTGTCAAAGGCCTCACCTTCGAGAATCACATAAAGATATCCAGCTGGTGAGTCATCACCGGGAATTTCCGCCACGGAAAATACTTTTTGTCGATTCAATCCGCGTGGGTCGTCACCCAACAAGTTGACTGCCGCCTCTAAGGTAGGTCCGAATGGGGGCCAGAGAAACCTGCTTGCGCTTGACTCGACCCTCGGGGGCAGAAAAAGCCAGTATCCGGCCGTTCTGGTCCAGCAGGTAAACCTCGATGGCAGGGTTGATCACCATCAGCCAGTGAAACAGGGATTTGAGGTTTTTTTGATTGACTTGCTGTTCAGACAGCAGCGGTTCTTCATTGACGATTTGCTGTGCCAGTACCGAGTTAAGTTTTTGAGTCAGCTCCTGCTGGTACATTTCTGCGGAATAGATCACCAGTTGATAAACCACCAAACCAATCAGACTAACCAACACAAACAGGATGGCGGCAATGCGACGATACAGCGTGCGAAACATCTATTTATCCACCTCTATTTTCCCACCAAAGAGTCATTAAATTTATATCCCACGCCCCACACAGTGAGAATATATTCCGGCCGTGACGGCTGTTGTTCAATTTTTGCGCGCAAACGGTTGATGTGTGAATTCACTGTGTGCTCATAACCGTCGTGACCATAACCCCAGACAGTGTCCAGCAACCGAGTGCGAGTGAACACCTGCCCCGGGTGACGGGCAAAATGCCATAGCAAATCAAATTCCCGCGCAGTGAGTTCCACAGGCTGGCCCTTGATGGTGGCTTGCCGGCGGCCTTTGTCTAACTGCAAGTCGCCAGCATCAATATGTTCGCCGGAGGATACCGTACCCGGTTCTGAATTTTTCACCCGGCGCAGGATAGCTTTCACCCGCGCCATCAGCTCAAGAATGCTGAAGGGTTTGGTGAGATAATCATCAGCGCCCATCTCCAATCCGACGATACGGTCCAACTCTGCGCTCTTGGCGGTGAGCATCAAAATGGGGGTCATATCGGAGGGTGCCCCGGCCTGGCCACGCAGGCGCTTACAAATTTCCAAACCATCAAGACCCGGCAACATCAGATCGAGAACAATGAGATCGTATCGTTTACTTTGGGCCAGGCTGAGCCCCTGTTTTCCGTTGTTGGCAAGATCAACATGGCCATCGAGGTCACGCAAATGCATGGCCACCAGGTTGGCGATGTCGGCATTATCTTCGACGACCAGAAAATTTTTCATGAACGCATTTATTTAGCACACCGTGTGATTGGCTCCGGCCGCAGGGCTGGTTTTTCCGATTTTAACTGACTTGAAGGGTAGCCGGGGAATGTCACAGATTTATCACGAATGCCCGGTGATGGCCGCCCGGCATTTTCTGGCATCACCTTTGTCAGAAATGGATGATTAACAGGAAAAATACCACTCCGTCAGGTTTTGGCAAGGAACAAAACGGCGAGAACGGGGCCTCCCGTCGCGACGATACGCAGGCTATTTGGCATGACCCAGGGTGAAATAAAATGTTGCTCCTTTCTCCGGTGCAGCTTCGGCCCACACATCACCTCCATGGCGGTTGATAATGCGTCGCACTGTGGCCAAGCCTATTCCATTCCCTTCGAACTCCTTGCCGTGCAGGCGTTGAAAGGGGCCAAACAACCGGTCGGCGTATTGCATATCGAAGCCGACACCATTGTCTTTGATGAAATAGACGGTTTCATCACCCTTGACGTCGGCACCAAACTCGATTTTGGCGCGCCCGGTTTTACCGGTGTATTTCCATGCGTTGCCAAGCAGGTTGTCGAACAAAACTCCGAGCAAGCGTCGGTCCCCCACGGCCGCAAGTCCTGGCGTGATCGTCACCTCTATTTGCCGCTCCGGCTCCCGCCCTCGCAGGCGGCCAACCGACTCCTCGGCCAGTCGACTCAGGCTCACCCCTCCCCTATTGAGTTCGCAATGGGTTAGCCGGGAGAGCTGCAAAAGGGCGTCGATCAGTTCCGTCATGTGTTTTGTAGCGTTGCAGATGCGTTCCAGGTATTCCTGGCCTTGCGGATCCAGTTGATCACCGCAATCCTCCAGTAAAGCTCGACTGAAACCACCCATATGCCGCAACGGGGCGCGCAGGTCATGGGAGACGGAATGATTGAAAGCCACAAGCTCCTGATTTACCCGGGTCAGCTCGGCGGTGCGCTCAGCCACGCGGTGTTCGAGCAGCTCGTTGGCCTCACGCAGAGCCTGTTCCTTTGCTGCCAGTTGACGATTTTTTTGCTCGATTTCCACCAGTTTATCTTCCAGTTTGTGCACCAAACGCACGTTGTACTGACGATAAAAATAACTGTCATCAACTTCGCTATCCCGGGCCGATGAGCGATCGGCCGAGCCTTTGTGCTTCAGCACACGATCGATTTCGTTCAAAAACACATGAGTTTCCTGTGGTTTGATCAGGAACAGATCCGCTCCCAGGCCGAGGGCAAAATCCTTATCCTTGGATTCGGTGTAAGTCGCAGTGTAAAAAACGAAGGGTATCGTATGCAATTGTGGGTCCGCCCTCCATTCCCGGCATAGGGAAAAACCATCCATCACCGGCATCAGAATATCCGAGATGATTAACTCCGGCGGCAAGTGACGGGCTATTTCCAGCGCCTGTTTGCCATTAGCCGCCTCACTCACCTCGTAACCCTTGGCGCCAAGCAGGGCGCGCAGCAGGTAGAGATTTTCCGGCTTGTCATCAACGATCAGGACTTTCATTGCAACTCCTTTTACCGGGCATCTCGCAAGTAAGTTTCCACCTTGGCGACGAAGGTCGTCGGCTCAATCGGTTTCTGAATATAGCCATCACAACCGGCGGATAGGATTGCTTCGCGGTCACCGCTCATCACCTTGGCGGTCAACGCCACAACCAGTGGCGCATCCGCCGTGCCTTTAATTCGCCGGGTGGCCTCCAAGCCGTCCATACCGGGCATTTGGATATCCATCAACACCAAAGCGGGTAATTCAGCCTGAGCCGTCACCACGGCCTGCGTGCCGTTGTGGGCTTCACAAATACTATAACCGCTGCGTTCCAGCAGGAAGCGCGCTAAGTATAGATTTTGAGCATTGTCATCAGCGATTAAAATCATCTGTTTCGGCATTGTTTAACCTGCCTAGTAATAAAGCTCAGCTTGAGATTCAGTGTTACCACCTAACCACTAATTTTACTTTTGTAAGGTGGGCATTGCCCACCAATAGCGCTTTATCCTGGCCTCAGCGGTGGGCAATGTCCACCCTTGCGTCAAAAAGCTGAGTTTTGTTAGAGGTATATTATTTAAGGCAATATCTGAAATAGAGCGCAAAGTCAGGACACTGCATTAGAGGCCATTTTCGGTGCGCTCACACAAATAACCCGCCTCGTATCGCCATTCACCACCAGAATTTTTTACCTGCCACTGTCGGTTGTAGCCTGACTATCTTGATCCAGGAGTGAGGGGGGTGGTTTGCGCAACACATCGTGCAATACGATGTGAAAGGTGCTGCCCTCACCGGGGTGGCTGCGCGCACTGATATCCCCCCCCAACAATTTGATAAACCGCTGACTAATGGCCAACCCCAGCCCTGTGCCTTCATATTCACGCTCGGTGCCATTATCCACCTGCTCAAAGGCCTGGAAAATTTTATCCATATTCTCCTCACGAATACCAATGCCGGTGTCCTCGACCTCAAAAATCACATCCCGACCCTGCTGCCGAAACACCAGCGTAACGCTACCCTGCTCGGTGAATTTAACCGCATTGCTCAGCAAATTAAGTAACACTTGACGCAGCTTGCCTCGGTCGCTGAACAGGATGCCGGGAATGTAACCCGCGAGCTGCAAATCCAACCCCTTGGCATCAGCCTGAGGTTGCATCAAGGCCTGGATTTCCTCCAGCAATGGCATCAATTCGAAATCATCCATTGCCGCATCCACCTTGCCAGCCTCGACTTTGGACAGATCGAGAATATCGTTGATCAACTCCAGCAGATGCCGCGCCGAGCCATACACCATGCCAAGCTGGCGGGCTTGTTCTTCGTTAATATCACCGGCTAATCCCTCTTTCAAAATGCCGGTGAAACCGATAATTGAATTCAATGGCGTGCGTAACTCGTGGCTCATGTTAGCCAAAAAAGTTGACTTGGCGCGGTTAGCATTTTTTGCTGCTTGCTCTGCTTTTTTGCGTTCCTCAATTCCTTTCAAAAGATGGTTGTTAGCCTCAGCCAACGCCTGGGTACGTTCGGCCACTTTTTCTTCAAGCCTGTCGTAGGCCTGTTGCAATGCTTGAGCCGCTCGTTTGCGCTCAGTAACGTCCTGAACGGAAACAACCCTGAGACAATGGCCTTCAAACTGTACCGTTCGCGCCCTAATTTCCATTGGTATAATTGCGCCGCTTTTCGTAATAGCTTGCGTTTCGTAGGCGAATTTCGTGCCAGCACGAATATTTTTCAGCACTTCAGGGTGTGATTCCGGGACAATAAATTCCAACACGTTACGGCCAATAACCTCATCTGGACGGTAACCGATAATGGCCGTCAAACCCGGATTGATGTCTAAAATATTGCCGTCTTCATGAAAAAATACGCCTTCATTAGTTGCCTGAAAAAAACGCGCCAGCCTCTCTTCGCTCTGTTCGCGAGCGCGATCGGCGGCATCGCGGGCCAGCGCCTGCTGCTGGATACGGGTGAGCATCTGGTTAAATGCATCATAAAGACGGCCAATCACATCCTGTGAATCGTGGCGGACCCGCCTACTGTAATCCATGCTTTGGGAAATATCCCTGGCCACGCCGGCCAAGGTTCGGATCGGTTTTGTGATCACCCCCTGTAACATATTGGCCAAAAAATAGGCTAGCACGATCAACACCACGCCCGTACCTAATAAAAACCATCCGTATTGTCGCAGCTTGTTGTCCAGCTGCTGTGTTGATAACAACAAATAGATACTGCCGTAATCAACCCCCTGATACCGTATAGGTTTGATGACATGCAGTTTATCACCTCGAAATTCAGCAAGGTTATTTTGTGCGGGATGAATATCCGGCGCAGTTTCGGGACGCTCCCGGCTGGCGAACAACACCCCCTGCTGATCGTACAGATAGGCGCTTTCTATCGCAGGTGTATCCGACAGCCCGGACAGTGTTTCCCGGGCGGCGATTTCATCGTTAAAAAACAGGTCAGATGCTGCATATCCACCGACGGTCTGAGCGGTAATCACCGCATTGTCCAGCATGTTTTTCCGAAATTCCTGTACGTCTTTAAGCATGACAAAGCCCAGTCCCAATCCCACCACGGGAACGGTCACCGAGAGAATCACCAAAATAATTCTCTGACGTATCGACAAGCCTCCCAGCATGTTCATTTTTTTTCCTTGTTTTCGCCGCCAGTCACTGATGGCATGATAGTCGCCAGCTTGAGTAGCCGGGAGCTTATTTTTAGCCCCGCCGCATGGGCCGCTTCGGGGTTAATTTCAAAATGGATTTTGCTGTCTTTGATAACAAAATTAATCATCACCCCCCGGCGTGCGAAACCCGGCGTATCACTGACCGTTAAGACCGGGCTGCGATGCAAGCGATCAAGAATCCGGGCCAGAGAATGTTGTTTCGAATGACCGATAAACAACATCGTGCAATCCGGCATGGCATCCGGTCCGTCGATGTTAACAAAGGTTGTCGGCTCGTCATTGATACGGGTTAGCGCCGCCAAATTGTGCAATGCACCTTTAAACGGGTTTTCGCCGACAACGCATAATTTAAAACCATTCGTTAGGGTATTCGGCCATTGAATAAAATGGGTAAATTTTTCCATTAATACGGCCTTCAGGGCGTATTCCTCAAATTGACTCCAGGCAGGTGTTGACAGGCCACCCAATATCGTTAGAACCATCAGTATCAAAGACAAGCGTTTTATTAGCGATACCGAAAACACCCACCAGCCAAATTTTCCCTTTTTTACCATTTGGCGACCAACCTAAAATAGGCGGCCCGGCCACCCTGCAAAAATTTGTGGGGGCCGGAGCGTCGAACATTGGCCTGATAAACAGTGGCATCAGTGATATTGGTGATTGTGAAAAAACCGTTCACATTTTTTCCAGAAAACATAATGTCCTGCATAGACAGCGTCGCATCAAATTGATGTGCAGACTGAATGGTAAAAATATTGGTACTATCCGGGTTGCCGCTCAACGCATCATAAGCGCCAGTGTAACGATAGAGAAGATTTGCGCTGTAGCGGGACAAAAACCGATACGTGACGCCCGCATTGGCTCTTTGGGTGGGAATGGAAAGAATATCCGTGCTTTGTCCCTGCCCCGTTTGCTTTCCATCGACGATAAGCGAACCACTTAAAAAACTCATCCAGCGGCGGTATTTTGCATCCAGGCGGAATTCCACACCCGTGACTTTTTGTTTCTCCACCTTGCCAATACCGGAGCCGATATTGGAACCGACCGAGCCAAGAAAGTCACTGACATTATTTTTATACGCCGCCAGAAACAGCCTGGCCTCACGCCCCAGGGTCTGGGAATAATTGGCTTCGTACGAACGGAGTTTCGCGGGTTTTACATCCGGGTCGCTGGCCAGCTCAAATACGTTGGGTTCACGAAAAGCCTCTCCATACAAAAGTTTAAAAACGCTACCCTGCCGCGCCTGCCAGACCAGCCCAAGGCGGGGGTTGACGCTGGCGCCGTAATGTTCCTGCCGGTCTGCACGAACGCCGGCCGTCAGCCAAAAACGGTCAATGGAAAGCTCCGATTTGATCTGCGCAAACACGCCTTGTTTGATGTTGTCATACGAATGTTTTCGTTTTGAGATGTCCACCAGAACATCAAAACTGGAACCGGTCCCCGTCGCTGCATCCGTCATCACCAGGCCGACATAACGAATGGCGTCGTAGGTGTAGCCGACGATCAATCCCGTTCTGTCGCTAATATCCCAATCAAACTGAATCTCAAGTTTGTCCCGGGTTGATCCCCGGCTCTTTTTGTTGCTGTACGTGTGAGTGAAATATCTTCGGATGTCCGCATCGGTAATATTATCGGGGTCAATGTAACCGTTGTTGGCCAGATTTTGAGCAAAACTGAGATTCGGGTCCACGGTATCCGTCGAGGCAAACGTAAATGTGTCGAGGTTGTCGGGTGACTCCAGGCCGGTCCCGGGATCATGGCCGGCGGCATAACGCCCCCACAATTTTGAGCGAGTGCGCTGGTATTCCACTTTCAGTTTTTTGTTGCGGCTGATTGGTGTATTCACACCACCGTAAAACAGCGCCATCTCCCGGTTATCCTCACCGCTGGTGTAGTCCCAGCGCAGTTTTTCCAGGCCATGCGACTGCCGGTTTTTGTAGTAGTTAACGCCAAGATAATAATCCTGATAATCGACCTGTAGATTCAGTGGCTGGCTGGCGGACGGGTTGTCATAGGCGTTGATTGAATTTGAGGCTAAATTATTGTCCTCCCAGCCATTGGAAAATTTTTTGGTGTCCTGCACGAATCGGGTGAAATCCTCTTCATCACTTTCATACACCATGCCACTACCGCTGAAGCGCCACGCGCCCAGGCGTTCGCCGAATACAAAACTCAGGCCCCGGGAATTGAAGCTGCCATAGTCCACACCCAACTCCAGCCCTGCATATTCCGGGTCCATCTCGCGGGTGATGATGTTGATCACCCCTGCCAATGCATTGGCGCCGTACAATGCTGAGCCGGGTGAGGCCATCACTTCGATACGTTTGATGTTGTGCGTGGCAAACTGTCGACTGATGAAGGCCTCCGAGGCGATGAGGTTGTTCATTTCTCTGCCGTTGATCATCAGCAGCGTTTGTGAAAAATTGGACACTAGCCCTCGTTGACCACCCCACACCCAGGATTGAGGATCGTAAAGATAAACACTGGGAACCGTTTTTAATGCATCCTGAAGAAACCGCCAGCCATTACGCCTGATTTCTGCTTCGGTAATCACGTACACCGTACCGGGCGCGAGCAGGATGCTTTCCGATTTTTTAGACACCGTGGTGACATTGATTGCCAGCAGGCTTTCGATATCCAGAGAAAGTAATTCCTGCAAAACCTCTTTACTCTGACCGGCAGGACTCTCCAGCGGATAGCCCAAGGAAAGCATCCCGGCGAACGCGCTCGCAAAAAAACGTCGTCTGTATAAATAACCCACAGTACGCATGATTTCTCCTGCATTTCTCCCGCGAGTGTTATTTCACCACGGTTGTCCATTTGAAAAATCGCGAACTCAATAAATAGCAGACCCATTACGACGTCACGGCGGGCCGCTTCCTTGATTATGCTTTCACGTCCAATTTAGACCGGATAAAACAATACCGCCCCAAAATCACCCATAAAATACCGCCTAAAATAATCACGGTTGAAAGAGTAAGGCGAAAGGTCACGGTTTCCGACACGAAGACAATACCGCCCAAGGCGGCGATAACGGGAACCAACAATTGCAGCACTGCCGCTTGTGTGGAAGAAAGCCCACCTAGAGCAATGTACCAAATTGTGTAACCAACTCCCGATGTGATTCCACCAGACAACAACGCTAACACGACACCTTCGAGTGAATAATGTGAATGACTCATCGTGATGACCGCTAACACTAAAATGAATGGCATCGTTCTTAAAAAATTATACGCCGTGTCCATCAATGGGTTTTTTGAACTACGCCCTTTCAGGGTATACATTCCCCAAGCGACTCCCGCTACCGCCATCAGCATGAACCCGATGGCTGATGGCGCGGTAACTCCGGGTAGAACGAGGTAAACGAACCCTGTGAAAGCGGTGATGACGCCAACCCATTCTGCAATATGCAAGCGGGTGCCGGAAGCAAGAGACAACGCTATCATTGTGATCTGAACAGAGCCGAACAAAATAAGCGCACCGGTACCGGTATCCAGCGAAACATAGGCATAAGAAAACGTAACAGCATAGAGAAACAATAAAAACCCAGCGGCCCAGCTGCCTTTGGTGGATACTTCTGAAATTTTTCGCCTGGCGCCGATAATGGCCAAAAGAACAATCACACCGGACAATAGCCGCACAATGGTAAAACTCGATGCGTCTATGGTGTCGCCCCCCAGGGCCAATCGACACAATACAGAGTTAGCGGCGAACGCAATCAAAGCCAAGCCGGTGAGCACACTTGTTTTTAATACGGAATGATGAGTCAATGGCCATTTCCTGAAGCATATAATGC
>JAADHZ010000148.1 GCA_013151575.1 Gammaproteobacteria bacterium | reverse complement strand
CGGATGGGGGGCTTTAAGCGTTTTTGTGTGGCGAGCCTGTGGGCGCGCGAAAGAAGAGAGGGATGCGCGTGTGCGCGAAGGGGGTGTTTAAGGGGTTACACCAGTGTTATTGAAGGATGCCAGCAATTCGCGTGCATCGAGAATGTCTTTCGTGGCCTGGCCTTCGGTGATGGCGGCCAAGTGGTTCCGCAGCAGTGCCTGGGTGTGCTCTAGCGGGTATTGCGGCTGTGCATTGTTTTGGCACTGCTGTGCCCGGCAGCGTGCAAGGCTAGTGGCACTACGCAGGCTGAGCCCATGGGCCTTTTGTTCGCAGGCTTGTTGCAGTGAACGGGATAATAGGGTGTCTGCGTGCGGATAGTCGGGCGGACTTTCGCGATAAAGTTCGCCTTGGATGCGCAGTAATTCGGCGGTGAAAAAACCTTCGCCGGTGATGGCGGTTTCTTCCAAGGCGTTGTCAATAATGTGTCGAGCCGAGTCCAACCGTCCGGCCTGAAGGTAAAGCCCGGCGAGCAGGGCGATAAAATATGAGCGGGCCAGTTGATTGCCGGACGCCTGGTAATGTTCCAGCGCCTGTTCAAACAGGGTGCAGGTGATGTCGGGGCAATCGTTGTCGTGTTGCGCCCAGGCCCGCAGCATTTTGCCGGTGGCGGTCCAGAAGGCGAAGCCGTAGGTTTCGCATAGCACAATCAAGGCCTCGGCGTATTTGCCCGTGTTTTCGCGGTCGCCGCGCAATTGCAGCACGGTGCCGAGGAAGTGCAGCGCGTAGGCTTGGCTGAAGGGGTGCGAAAGCCGCTTGGCCAGTTTCAGTGCTTCGTGGGCGCTGTCCAATGCGCGATCGGGGTGACCCAGCAGCCAGTGTACGCTGGCGGCATTGGCGAGAGTGGCGACCTGAGAATCCTGGCAGTAGGGCGCCAAAGCGCTGGAGCGGGCGGTGTGGCTGGAGGCGGAGGGGTGAGCGTCCTGCGGTTCCAGCTGTTCCAGCGCGCTGACAAATTGGCCTTGCCAGAATTGGGTGGTGCCAACGACACGCTGGGCTTCCAGTACTAGACCGGGGGTTCGGGAGTGCTCCGCCATGGTTTTTAGTTCTTGGGCAAGGGCGCTGGCGGTGCTCAGCCTGGCCCGCACCACGTAAAATTCCCACAGCCCGCATAGGATCGGGAACACCGCATTGGTGTCGTCCATGTTGCGGCATAACTCGCGGGCGCGGGCATAGGCCTGTTCCACTTCCGGTGCGGCGTAACCTTTGCTCATGATGGCGGCCAGCCCCAGAGTGGTTTGCAGGGCCAGCTCGTGGGTGCGACGCTGGGGGCTGTTGGGCAGCCGCTCCAGCACCGACAGACCGCTGTTGAGGTGCGCAACGGCTTCGATGTTGGCCGAGCGTTGTATCGCGTGGCGACCCGCAGCCAGCCAGTATTTTACGGCCTCGGCGTAATCGCCCGCTTCGGTGCAATGATGTGCGAGCAGCTCGGGGTTGTCCGCTATGAGGTGCTGGAAGTCACCTTTCAACAACGCCGCAATGCGTTGGTGGTATTTCTGCCGCGTGCGTTTCAGCAGTGATTGATAGGCCGCCTCGCGCAATAGCGCGTGCCGGAAACGATACCAGGCTCGGGGTGGGGTGCCGCGCTGGAAAAACAGTTCGGCGTTGATTAGATGGTTGAGCCCCTGGCGCAGCTGGTCTTCATTCCGGTCGGAAATAGCGCTGAGCAGACCGTGATCGAATTCCCGCCCCAGGGTGGCGCTGAGTTGGGCTAGTTCCTTGTCTTCACCCAGTCCGTCCAGGCGACACATGAGTGAGTCTTGCAGGGTCGTGGGGATGCCCAGCTGGGACATGGGCATGTTGAGGGCGTAGTGATCGCCGTGTTCCTCCAGCAGTTCGGAGCGCAGCACTGTATTGGTGAGTTCTTCCACAAAAAAGGGAATGCCATCAGTTTGGTTGATGATTTCGTTGAAGACTTCCAGCGGCAGGGTTTTACCATGACACAGCTGGCGCACCAGGCTGCCCGACTGGTGTCGAGTTAAGCGGTTCAGCGTGACCCGGGTGAGGTTGGCGCGGGTGGGCCACGGGGGCGTGAATTCGTTGCGAAAGGTGAACAGCGCGAACAGATTGCTGAGCCCCGGCTGGCGTTCCAGCTGGCCCAGCAGCTCCAGCGTAGAGGCGTCCACCCATTGCAAGTCTTCCACCACCAGCAGTACGAATTTTTGTTGGGCCAAGTTTTGCAAAATGGCCACCAGCACGTCCATGGCCTGTTGTTTTTTCTGTTGCGGGGTAGACGCTGCCACGGGTGGGTAGCGGTCGCCCAGAGGTAGGGACAGTAGCCCGGCCAGTACCGGCACGGCGGTGTCCGCCTCCATGCTTAGAGTGGCGACCATTTGCTCGATGCTGGTGAGCGCTTCTCGGGTGTCGGTGATGTCATCCAGCCCCATCAGGCGGCGGGTCAGTTCGATCACCGGGAACAGGAAACTGTTTTGGTAATAGGGGGTGCCGGCGCACTCCAGCAGCAGGCAGTTTTCCTCTGCCACCTTGTCGCACAATAATTGCACCATGCGGGTCTTGCCTAGGCCTGGCTCACCGCTGAGCAACACCACCTGGCCCACGCCTTTGCGGGCCTGGTCCAGGCGCTCGAGCAACAGATCAGTTTCCTGGCTGCGCCCCACCAGCGGGACTTGGCTGATGGTGCGAAAGCCGACTTGCGGGTTGCCCCGCAGGGGGCATACGCAAAATAATTCCAGTGGTTTGGAAAAGCCTTTCAGTGATGGGCTACCCAGTGAATCACACGGGAAGGGCGCCGCCAGCAGTTTGCGGGTGGCGGCGCTGACGACCACGGTGTTGGTGGCGGCGCAGTCCTGAATCCGGGCCGCGATGTTGGGGGCCTCACCCAGCGCCAGAGTGCGTTTGTCACCGCCGCCGATTTCGCCGATGACCACCAGCCCAGTGTGTACGCCCACCCGTACCGCGATGCGCACGTCGTCGCCACCTTGTACCGGAAAACTCAGCTGGGGGATACGTTCGGTGAGCTCCAGCGCCGCGCGTACGGCACGGCTAGCGTCGTCCTCGTGGGCGCTGGGATAACCGAAGTAAACCAGCACGCCGTCACCCAGATACTGGGCGACGTAACCGTCGTAACGCACTACCACCTCACTGCACGTGGCGCGGTATTCCCGCATCACATCACGCAGCTCCTCCGGGTCGATGCGTGCCGACAGTGCGGATGAGCCGACGATGTCACAAAATAATACCGTGAGCTGGCGTCGCTCGGCATCCTGCTGTTTGGGGTGATTGCTGGGCGACGGTGGCGTGTTGGCCTGCGTCGCAGAATCTAGGGCATGGCCGCACTGGCCGCAAAAGCCGAAATTGGATGGGTTGGAAAATGCACATTGAGGACACAGGCGTTCCAGCGCGGTCGCGCATTGACCGCAAAAACGCATCCCGGCTGGGTTTTCAAATCCACATTGATGACATTGCATGACGGAGTGATCTGCTTGTTATCTCCGGGTCGCCCCGGTATTCCTGCGCGAATCCGGCGAAATAACACGATGTTAAGGAATAAATTCAGCATACCCAGCGCGCTCGATGGCGGCAAGCGGAACTAAAGCTCCCTATTTTGTCGTGGCACTGCAGTGGTGGCCTGATTCAAGCCTGGCGCACTTTCTACCCATTCCTTCCAGCGTGCGCCGTTATAGGCCTGTTTTATTTTCCCACCACGGCTGGCGGCCATAGTAAGGCATAATGCCGCCCCGGAAAAATTTCATGCTACAGTTCCCGCTCTAACTAGATTCCTTCCACGAGATCGTCACTATGCACACTCTTCCTCGCCGGTTTTTCGTCTTCGCCGCACTGTTGCTGTCCGGTCTGCTGCTGGGAGGTTGTTCCACCACTGCCGACCGGATGGACCGGCTTGATCGCACCCTGAACGGTTACGAAAAGGCTTTGCGCTGGGGTAAATTCGACGCCGCGTATTCCTTCCACAAATGGGGCACGGACGAACAACCCAGCATCCCTGCTCACTTGAAAAAAATACGCATGACACGCTACGAAGTGACTTCCCGGCGCTTTGATGAAAAAACCATGACCGCACGGCAGTCCGTTGCCATCCGTTATTACGACACCGACACTGCAACAGAGCGGGAGCTACAAGACCGGCAGCGTTGGAAATATTTTGAAGATGCCAAACGCTGGTATCTGATGAGCGACCCACCTGTTTTTAAGTAGCGGTGTGCTAGCCACATCAATGGCTCGCGCGCTGCTCTGACCTACCGAGTTTTCGCGACACCACCGCCCCCAGGGCAAAATAGCCCTGTGTTTCCACCAGCGGACTATCGGCGAACACCGCCCCCGCCAACTGGTCGTAACGGGCGAATGCGCCGATAAACCAGCGCTGGGTGGTTATCGCCAGCGACACCACCGCCCTTCTTCCACTGTAGCCGCCAGTGGGCCGATACGCCTCACGCTGGGGAGTCGCGTACTCATTTTTCACCCGGTAAAAATAATCGTGGTAACGCCGGGTCGCGTACAGAGGACCAATGCTAAGTTTGGTGTGCCAATGGGCGTGGCCTGCGCCGCGCTGAAACCGCAGATCCAGCGATGGCGAAAATACCCAGCCCTGCTGTTGTACCAGCGGCTGCCCCACCGACAGCGCCGCCCGCACCGGAGTGCGCAATTGCAGATCCCATTCACCGCCGCCGTGCTGACGTCCACTACGCCACAGGGTGGCATCCACTGTCGGCCCCACCTCAACGATCAAATCCAGTGACGGCATACCGGTTCGTGGCCCGCTACCCGGGTTACGCACCGGCACGTTGCCTGCCACGCTTAGATCCAGGCGCAGGCGTTCGCTTTCAAACAGTCGTCCTCTCAACCCCTCGTCGTCCATGCGCACGAGATCGCCCCGGTACACCACGTGAGGAATAGGCAGCGCATAGTTGCTGTAACCCCGAGCCCCCCGGTATTGGGGTAATCGAAGACTGCCCACGCCCACCCCCCACTCAAATTTGGGGAGATGGAACGCCTGTGCCACGGGCGCCAGCAGCATCCCAATGCACAGCAAGCGGAACACGGGAATATTGGGTGACGACATGAAATGCCTGCTCGTGTTGTGACAAAAAAACCAGAATTGTATCGCCAACAGCACGACGACATTGTTATGCGTTAATCACCCAGGGTTAAATACTCCGCCCCTTGGGGGGCTTTATTGAAACTGAAGGTTCGAATTTGTGCTTATAACTGGCTGAATTAGACCATTGTTGCAAATTATCTGGTTTGGTTCTTGTTGTATGTTTCGTGCAAAGGTTTCTCCGTATAGCCATCCTCCCCCACATTTCGTCCACAGCTTCTATCCTGTAAATAGGAAAACCGAACCGAGGGCAGAGCATTCACATGATTCAAGCGTTGGGTAAATTCATCCTTTTCATTATCAACGCTACGGAACTAGTGGTGTTCACGCTGATCATGAACGGGCTGACACATGTGCGAGGGCTGCATGACAGTCACAGCTATTTCATATTATTCCGTTTCTGGTGCCGCAGTTACGTGCGCGCATTACGAGTGGATCTGCGCCTGCATCAACAGAATGCCCGCGCACTGCCCAAACGCTACATTCTTATAGCCAATCACCCTTCGGCTTTTGAAGACGTGGGCATTCCCGCGCTGTTTCCCGTGCATTCGGTGGCTAAGGTGCAGGTCAAAAAATGGTGGTTGGTAGGACGCATCACCGAAGCGGCCGGTAGTTTGTACGTGGATCGGGGCGACCCCGATTCACGCCGGGCGCTGATCGGCAAAATGGTTGCCGCTTTGGATGATGGCAAAAATATCGCCCTGTACCCGGAGGGCGGCTGCACTGGGCGGCGAATCACCTGTGATTTCAAGCTGGGGGCTTTTGATGCGTCACTGCAAAGCGGTGTGCCCATCCTGCCGGTGTTCATCCATTACGAATCCCAGCAGGATTTCGAGTGGCGGGATCCGCACACGCTGGTGGATAAAATGTGGCACTTCATCCGCACCCAAAACCACCAGGCCAATTATTATGTCTTTGACGCCATCGACCCGGTGGATTTTGATGACAAGTGGGCGTATGCCGAGGCTGTGCGCGCGCAGTATCTTGTTTGGCAGAAAAAATACCTGGAATGAAGTTGCACCCCGCAATTATTCCAGAATAGTGTGGCGGTAGCGCATTTCATCTTCAGGGATCTGTTCTTCCATGATGATGGTGCAGATCAGGGTTTCGAGAAACAGCAGGGCGCTGAGTTCAAACAGGCTGCCCATGGGCAGGACGCTGATCGGTTTCTCAGGGGCAGTGAGGGCATAGGCCCAGCGCTCCTGTGGGTTGTGGCGGCGCTCCATGCGTATGCTGTAGTCGGTCCATTCTTCTAGAGCATTGGTGTTCCGCTGAGTGTCGATGGTCAAGGCCACCACTCGGGCACCTGCACTACGTGCCTTGCGGGCAGAGCTAACCACCGCGGGGGTATTGCCTGATCCCGAAATGGCGATCAGCAGGTCATCGTTTGTGATGCGGGGTGTATTGGTTTCGCCCACCACATAAACCTCAATACCCAGGTGCATGATGCGCATGGCGAACATGCGTCCGATGAGCCCACTGCGCCCGCTGCCCATCAGGAACAGGCGCCCGGTGCTGAGAATGTCATCTTTCAGACGCGATTGCTCCGAGATATCGAGGTTCTGCATGACATTGCCGATGCGGGCCAGCAGGGTGGAAGCATACCCATCGTGGGTTGGCGATGTTTCTCCGGCATGCATTACATTTTCTCCTTGATGGCTTGAGCGGCCTCAGCCACATTTTCCGCGCTGGTAATGGCTCCACCGACGATGATGGTTTCGGGCCTTTCCGCCAGAATGGCGTCAATGTTGGCGATGTTGATGCCGCCTGCCACCGCCACCGGTAGGTCGGTGTTGCGGCGGACGATGCGCAGGTCTTCGAGGGGGGAGTGTCCGGCCTGTTGCTGATCAATGCCGGAATGTACGCCAGCCACGTGCACTCCCAATTGTTCCAGTTGCCGGACTCGTTGCGCCTTATCGGGCTCGTTGATCAAGTCCACCATCACTGTCCCGCCATAACGGTTGGCGCATGTGACAGCGCCGATGATGGTGTTGTCGTCGGCCACTCCCAGCACGGTAACGATTTTGGCGCCTGCCTCAAAACAAAATTTTGCTTCGTAGGCACCCACGTCCATGGTCTTGGTGTCCACCAGTATGGTCTTGTCCGGGAAGGCCGATGCCAGCCGCTTAACTACTTCAATCCCCTCGTGTTTCAGCAATGGTGTACCGATTTCGATAATATCGATCCAAGGGGCCGCTAACCCCGCAACATGAAGCGCCTGCTTTGTTTCCAGCATATCGAGTGCAAGTTGTAATTTTGTCACCTGAAACCTCCGCAATGTCCATTGGTCGATCCACCCTACTCCGTTATCAGGCGAGGTGATATAAGCAGTTCCCTTATGCCGACCAAGGAATAAGCCGGACAAAATTGTTGACTATTTTTTGCTATCAAGAACAAAAATCCACTTGTCCAACACAGCAAACAACGTCGCTTCCTCAATGGGCTTGGTGACACAGTCATCCATCCCAGCCGTCATAAATATTTCCTGCTCGTGAGGCAGCGCGTGGGCGGTTAAGGCGATAATCGGCGTACGTCGTTGGCCCAGCTCCATTTTTCGGATGATTGTTGTCGCCTCCACTCCGCTCATGGTGGGCATGCGGATATCCATAAACACCAAGGAATAGCGATGTTGGCTCAACATTGTCAGGGCCTGGGGCCCGCTCTCAGCCTCATCCACATCAATGCCGCGCTGCATGAGCAGAGTGACAATCAGCTTGCGGTTAATGGCATTATCATCCACTACCAGTACGCGGCGACCAGGATAATGATTACCTATTTTTGCCAAGCGGGTATCGGTATTTGTCCCGTTCTGGCTAGCCATCCCAGCCGGCACAGTAACCCAAAAAGTTGAACCCAGCCCTTGAATGCTGTTGACACCGATGGACCCGCCCATCATTTCCACTAATTTTTTGGAGATCGCCAGCCCCAAGCCGGCACCGGCGTGGTTTTTGTACGGCTCTTCATCTTGCTGAACAAAAGCTTCAAACAGATGCTTTTGCTGTTGCCGTGATACGCCGATCCCGGAATCAACCACCTCAAACAAGATATTAGTGCCGCGCACACCCACCCTGATTTGGACAGCCCCCTTGTGAGTGAATTTGATGGCATTGTTAAGCAGGTTGGACAAAACTTGTTTGAGGCGCAGCGCATCGATACGAATATAACCGGGAACCTCACGGTTGATATCCAACTTCAAATCAAGTCGATGTTCTTTGGCCAAGGTGGAAAACAGGCGAACAACGGCCGCCACACAATCTCGAATATTGATAGTTTCTTCGCGCAGCTCCATTTTTCCCGATTCAATACGGGAAAAATCCAAAATGTCATTTATGATATTCAGTAGGCCATCAACGGACGCCTGGATGGTTTCAACATAACCTGCTTGCTCCTCGTCCAGTGAAGCCTTCGACAGCAAATTAGCAAAACCGACAATGCCATTTAACGGCGTGCGAATCTCATGGCTCATGTTGGCCAGAAACAGTGATTTGGCATTATTGGCTCGTTCGGCCTGCTCTTTGGCCTTAATCAATGCCTTCTCTGTTTGTTTTTGCGCGGTAATATCACGACCTGTTCCCTCCACGCCAACAATATTATTATTGTCATCAAGCAAAAAATGGACATTAGTGGAAACCCACACCTCAGAACCATCCTTGTGGCGCATAGTCGCCTCGTATTGTTCCACTCTGCCAGCATTATCACTCAGTTGTTGCAGAAGTTGCTCTCGATCACCTGGTTTTGTATACAGCTCAGATAATTTTTTCCCTGTAACTTCTTTCGGCATGTAACCCAGGAGATTAAATACTGATGGGGATGAAAAAGTGACAATGCCATCAGCATCGGTTCGATAATATGTTTCCTGGATATTGTCAATAATGCGACCCAGTTCGCGCCGGGAGGCCAAGTGTTGCCGACGAATAAGTTGGCTTTCCACTTGCTCTTGCACCAGCAGTTTTTGTGCATGCGTTAGCTTGCGATGAACGGTGAGCCATCGCCACACAACCAGCACCAAAAACAACGTCGTAAAAATCAGGGCAGCTCGTGTCAACATAATTCGATTTTTTTTGCATAAGGCTTTCGCCTGTTTTTTTCCACCACTGTCCCCAGCGGCGGAGTATCAGAAAACATGATTTAACCTCCATGAGCATTTGCAACATAACATTAAATAAACACCACAAAAAACAACGCCGCAAAAATCGAGCAACAAGCTGCGGGGGATTCTCCCAGATTTGGTTAGCTGACTTTTTCGTGAAAGTCTGCGGAATATTGAGGTTTTCCTTCGCGCGCAACACCCCAAACTCTACCACATAGGAATACCTTGGGCCGATCCCAACCGTATACGCGACTGGCGTATTTACGTCGACCTCACCCAAC
>JAADHZ010000143.1 GCA_013151575.1 Gammaproteobacteria bacterium | reverse complement strand
TCGGGGCAGCGCTGTGCAGCTGCATGTGAAGTGGAAACTACAACGTAAACTCTTATGGTTTTTGTCTTGACTATGGGGTCCACTATACAGCTCGTCAATGAAATGCTCCGGCAGGATATTAAGTTGATTGAGACAGTTAAATAATTCGAGTCCAACTCACGCATATCGCGCTAAAGGGCTATTGGCTGCGACAAGTGGGGTTTAAAGCCAATAGGGTCCAGGCGTCACCGTCGCTACCGCTGTGATGAGAATAAAAGTAATTATAGTTTCCGAGGACATTGCTGAAGAGTACATTGATGAGGTGGTATAGACGAGTGGTTGTTGAGCTGGCAACGCCCAACGAAGGCGCAGGCCAAATTAAGGTGCCGGTTATGTTGTAATCAATGTACTCATTAGTACATTACTGTAGTTTGAGAGCTCCACCGGTTTTCCAGAGGCTCCCTACGCTCAGGGCAGCATGTATTCCATTATCAACGGTGAATGATCGGAAAAACGTTCGTTTTTGTACACTGTGGCCGAGCGTACTTTGTCCGCCAGCCCGGGGGTGATGATCTGATAGTCGATGCGCCACCCTACGTTGTTGGCCCAGGCTTGTCCTCGATTGGACCACCAGGTGTATTGTCCGGCCTCCTGGTTCACCACACGGAAGGCGTCTACAAAACCCAGTGGGCCGAACAGCTGCTCGAGCCAGGCCCGTTCCTCCGGCAGGCACCCGGAATTTTTCTGGTTGCTTTTCCAGTTTTTGATGTCGATTTCTTTGTGTACGATGTTCCAATCACCGCAAATGACAAACTCGCGCCGCTGGCGGCGCATGGCCTTGAGGCGTTCGGTGAAGCGTTCCATGAAACTGTATTTCACCTGCTGGCGTTCCTCTTTGGCTGAACCCGAGGGCAGGTACAAGGAAATGACGCTGAGTTTGCCCGTCTCCGGCGTGTCAAAGTCCACCTGCACAAAGCGCCCCTCTGCGTCTATGTCCTCAAAACCCTCGCCCAGCCCGCGAATGATTTTTTGTGGTTTGATCCGCGAATAAATCGCCACTCCGCTGTAGCCCTTTTTCTCCGCATCCACGTAACAGCAATGGTAGCCCTCGGGATAAAAATCCTCCGGACTCAGTTGATGTTCTTGCGCTTTGGTTTCCTGAAGGCACACCACATCGGCCTGCTGAGTCTGTAGCCAGATGAAAAAGCCTTTCCTTTCTGCGGCACGAATACCGTTGACGTTGGCGGTGATGATTTTCATATTTGATCTCGAGGTTGTCTGTCAGGCAGGCAGAATAAGGGCCGTGAATTGTACCGCAACGCGACGGTGGAGATGCGTTACAATAGCGCGCGATTATGTTGTGACTGAAGTTTTTACAGGGGATTGCCATGCACGATTACCAGCGGGAGTTTCTCGGTTTTGCCATCGACGTCGATGTGTTGCGTTTCGGTGAATTCACTCTCAAGTCGGGCCGGGTCAGCCCTTATTTTTTCAACAGCGGCCTGTTTAATACCGGCGCTAGCCTGGCGCGGCTGGGGCGTTACTACGCGCAGGCGGTTGCAGCTTCTGGCATCGAATACGACATGATCTACGGCCCCGCCTACAAGGGTATTCCACTGGCGTCGGCGTTGGCCATCGCGCTGGCGGACAAGCACGGGCGCGACCTGCCTTACTGTTTTAACCGCAAGGAAGCCAAAGACCACGGTGAAGGTGGGCTCATTGTCGGTGCGCCACTCGTCGGCCGAGTGCTGATTATTGACGACGTGATTTCTGCCGGCACGTCGGTGCGCGAATCCGTGGACATCATCCGCGCCGCAGGCGCCACCCCGGCGGGTGTAGTCATCGCGCTGGACCGGCAGGAACGCGGCCAAGGAGAGACTTCCGCCATTCAGGAAGTGGAAAAAGACTACGGGCTACAGGTCACCAGTATTGTGCGCTTGCAGGAGCTGGCGGAATTTTTGGTCGAAAAAGGTGAGCGCGGGGAAGCGCTAAAGGCCATTGAATCGTATCGAGCGCAATACGGTGTTTAACGTAAATTTCAATAAAAAGGAAAATAAAATGGTTCTGAAGGGACAGCAGATAGTATCCGGTTCGGCTGCATTATTTTTAATGGCAATGGCAACAGCGGCTAATGCAGCGGACACACAGGTGACGGACACCAGTTGGAAGGGCGATATAGAACTGGGTATCGTCACCACCACCGGTAACACCGAAACGAAAACCATTAACGCCAAAGCCAAGGCGAAAACCGAACGGGAAAAATGGCGGCATGCTGTTTTTATTGAATCCCTTAACAGCTCTAATCAGGGTAACACCACGGCTAAACGTTATGTCGTCAACGGCCAAAGTGATTACAAATTTAGTGAGCACAACTATTTTTTCGCCATGGTCAATTATGAAGATGACAGTTTCAGTGGTTTTGACTACCGTCTCAGCGAGGCGTTGGGTTATGGCCGACGGGTGATGGACGGTGCAGCCGTCACCCTGGACCTGGAAATCGGCCCCGGTGCGCGACAAAGCAAACTGGATTCGGGTGGTAGCAGCAACGAATACACGCTGCGCGGCGCCGCAAAACTAGCGTGGAAGGTCAGTGACACCAGCATGTTCACAGAAGATTTGAGTTCGGACGTGGGCGAAGATGTCACCATCACCAAATCGGTGACCGCGCTAACGGCGCAGGTCAACGGTAGCCTGGCGACGAAAATTACGTACACCATCAAAAATACCTCGGATGTGCCTGCAGGTATTGAAAAAACGGATACCGAAACTGCCGTCACGCTGGTGTATTCTTTTTAGTCGCCCGAAAATGGACGCTTAAAAAAACGGCCGACATTTTATGTTGGCCGTTTTTTATTCGGCACGGAAAAGGGCACACAAAATGCTCAGCCGACAATCAATGTGACTCCCACGGCGAGGGTTATTACCTCAAATGCACGTTTTATCCAGCGGTTGCCGCTGGTGATGGCGAGATGTGCGCCGATGTAACCGCCGACCAACGAACCCAGCAACAATGCGGGCAACCAATCCCAGCGAATGTCGCCGATCAGCCCTAGGGTGATCGCACCACTGCCATTCCAGAATAATCCGACCAGCACCAGCGTGTGCGCAACGGCACGTTTGTAGTCCAGCCCGAACCAGCGCACCAGCCACAGGGTGACGAACAGTCCGGTGCCGGACGTCAGCGAACCGTTGAGCATACCGATAAAAAACAGCACCCCACCACCCAAAAAATACTGCCTGCGGGATTGTGTCGTTGGAGTGACGGACTGTCCCAGCCCGGGTTTAAACGCGGAATACAGACCCAGGCCCACCGTGAGCAGCCCCAGCGCAATTTCCGCGTTACGGTCGGGCACAAACAGAATAACGCTGGCACCGATCACCACACCGGGCACACCAAAACTAATGATAAACAGAGTCAGCCGACGTTGCAGGCTGCCTTCGCGCAGATTGCGAATCGTGGCGCCAATGCCCAGTGCCACGCTGGCGACTTTATGAGTGGCCAGCGCCACGCCGAAGGGCAGGCCCAGAAAAATCAGCACCGGAAATTGCAACAGACCTGCACCGCCTCCGGCGAAGGCGGAAAAAATATTGGCCACCAGAGAAATCAGCAACAGCAGCGATTGGGTTATCCAGTCCACGCTGTTTTGGTTGACGTATTACGTCTTGGCAGGGAACAGACTGGCCGACAGCAGAAGCCATTGCTGGTCCCAGCGTTCTAGTGGTGATTGTCGAAAACCGCCGCGCACAAACTGATTCATGCGCCCCTCGGCCGTGGCCAGCAACAGATTGGCGATAGCAGTGGAAGGATGCCCCACCGGCAATTCATTTTTGCTCTCCGCTTCACGCAGAATCTGTTTGAACTGCGTTTCCAGCCGATCATAAAACTGGGTAATGCGCACCCGCAGTCGGTCGTGCTCACCCGTGAGCGCATCGCCCACCAGAATGCGCGATAGGCCGGGGTTTTTCGCGGAAAACCCTAACAGTACGGCAAGCAACTGCTGGCAGCGATCATGCGCACTGGAATGATCGGCTAGAATGCGAGTGATCAAACTGAAAATAGTATCTTCGATGAATTCGATTAGCGCCTCGAACATGCGCGCTTTACTGGGAAAGTGACGATAGAGCGCAGCCTCGGAAACACCCACCTCTTTGGCCAGTGCTGCGGTGGTGATGCGTTGGCCGGGGTTATTTTCAAGCTGGCGAGCCAGGGCTTCGAGAATTTGCTGGGCGCGACGTGTTACGGGTTTTTCGGTCACTGATAAATACCTTACCTACTGTTTGCAGCGGAATAATGCTCAGTCGTGATCTAAATAAATATAGTGTGCAATTTTGTACTGCCGGAAATCGTCGTCATTTGGCAGAGCTGGCTCGCCATCGCTAGCCTCGCTCACCCCAGGCTTAGTGATATTGAACGCAGTGGCACGTTATGGTTTTTTACGAATCAGTGTGCCAACACCGTCATCTGTAAATATCTCCAGCATCACCGCGTGCTGTACCCGGCCGTCAATAATGTGCGCGGTACTGACCCCAGCCTGCACGGCTTCCAGTGCACAACGAATCTTCGGCAACATGCCACCGTAGATGGTGCCGTCGTCGATGAGTTCGTTGACCCGGTCCGCGCTAAGGCCGGTGAGCAGTTTTCCTTCCTTGTCCAGCAGGCCAGCAGTGTTGGTGAGCAGCATGAGTTTTTCCGCCCGCAACACCTCGGCCAGTTTGCCTGCCACCAGATCGGCGTTGATATTGTAGGATTGACCATTTGCACCCACGCCGATGGGCGCGATTACTGGAATAAAATCCCCACTCACCAGCATGTTCACCACGGCGGGGTCGATGCGGGTGACCTCACCCACGTGGCCTATATCGACAATCTCCGAGGCGTTCATCTCCGGCGCGGTTTTTTCAAACGTGAGTTTGTGGGCGCGGATCATGTCCCCATCTTTGCCGGTCAACCCCACGGCGTTGCCACCTTTTTGATTGATGAGGTTGACGATGTCTTTATTCACCAACCCCCCCAGTACCATCTCCACCACGTCCATGGTTTCGCTGTCGGTCACTCGCATGCCCTGCACGAAGGTGGATTCTTTGCCGATGCGTTCCAGCAGCTTGCCGATCTGCGGTCCACCGCCATGCACCACCACGGGGTTGATGCCCACGGTTTTCATCAGCACGATATCGCGTGCAAAACTGTTTTTAAGGTTGTCGTCCACCATGGCGTTACCACCGTATTTGATCACGATGGTTTTGCCGACAAAGCGCTGAATATAGGGTAGCGCCTCAGTGAGCACGTGGGCGACGTTCATGGCGGAAGTAGCGTTGAGAGTCATGGGGGTAGTGTAACGAGTCAGGGGTTTTGGGTCACTAGTTGGTCGGCTGTCGGGTCGAGCAACCCGGTTTTAGCCGGTGGAATATTGGCGGCATGACGAGGTGGGCCAATTGCTAGACTGGCGTAACCGGAAAATGTGCTACTCGACGGACATTTCGAGGTCATCCTGAATGGCATCCAGTCCGGCCTGTGCACATTTTTCATCAACCTCTCCAGAGGGCGCGCCGGATACGCCAATGCCGCCGAAGATGCTGCCCGCCGCGGTGATGGGCAGGCCACCGCGGACGATCAACAGACCCGGAGTTTTGGGTACGCTATAGGCGCCAGTGAAACGGCCTTCGAGATCACCGGTGGGGGTATTGAAGGACATGGCGGTGTAGGCTTTGTCACGGCTGATGGGCAAGGAAACATCCATGGCTAGCACGTCGCGTAACACGACCTGTGGGTGGCCGCCCCGATCAACAATGGTTACCGACACCTGTACGCCCTCTTCGCGGCAGGTCTCGATGCTGGCCTGGGCCGCCGTGAGCGCAGTGTCCAGCGACATGCGTTTGATGTTGACCATCACGGGCTGTTTTTCCGCTGCCTGGACGGTGCCCGAAAACAGCAACGCGCAGGTGATGGCGGCGAGCAGGCGGCGGGTGATTCGTTGATGTGTTGTGGGCATATCGGCGCTCCTTGTAGGACGCATGTGGTCAGGATGACCCACGCAATTGTTCCTGCATGGCCAGTATGAATCGCCGTTCGATGGCGGAGATGGATGGATTGCCGTTGACGTATTTTTCCATCAGTCGGGCAAGTAAATCGTTGTCACCCAGCATGGCTGCATTAACCAGCAGCGCGCGGATAATCACCGGGCCCATTTTCTGGCTGGGTACACTTTGCATGATGGCGTCGATAATGGGGCCGTTGTCGGCAAAACGTCGGTTGGAGACGTTGTCGAGAAAACGGAATAGCAGCTGGGTTTTCAGTGGTGGTTCGCCAGCTTCTACGTGCTTGCGGAATTGGCTGACGACATCCAGTTTTAGCCACAAGTCACGCAGCACCGGTGCGGGCATTAGCTGGTACAACATGCCTTCCAGTTGGCTCCAATTACTGCGCGGCCCGGCCTGTTTGAGGGCACGTGAGAGCTGGTTGATGACGCGTGGGTCGGGACGATAACCGCTGTAGTAGCGGGCGTTTTCCCGCAGGAATTTGGTATAGATGCCAGGCTCAAAAAATTCCTGGTAGGCGACGATAGAGTCGGATAGCGGGTTGAATAGGTCCACTTTTTCACGCAAGTAAAATGCCCGCTCTGCACCGGAGTCAATGAGCGGTATGTAGTCGGAATTAGCGGGGCTGGCATCGCTGAGTGCGCGCAGGGTGTCGATGGAGGCAATATAGTTGCGAATACTGTAATAGCCAGCGGGTTTACGCATCTGCCGGAAGTCCTGGCTGATGCTGTCGGTGTTGTAGAAGCGCGGGTATTTGTCGGCGCTGAAGGGTTGTCGGCTGGCCACCAGCAATACGTCATTTTCCTTGTAGGGGGAGTGGTAAACCTTGATGTAGGGGAACACGGTATTAAGCGATTTGATGATGGTGAGCATTAGCCGGGTGTTGAATTCCGGTAGATGCATCCATTGCACCAGCAGGCCGTCATCTTTCAAAAAACGTGCGCTGTGTTGGTAAAATTCCTGGGAAAACAGACTGGACACACCACTGACCCAGGGGTTGGACGGCTCGGAAATGATCACGTCGTAACGCTTGCCCGCAGTGCTGAAAAAGGTGCGTGCATCATCAATGATCAGGTTGACACGCGGGTCTTCGTACACGCGATGATTGTTCGGCATCATCATGCGCGCCAGGTTGTAAACTTCTTGCTCGATTTCGATGAGGTCCAGTTCCTGTAGCAGCGGGTCGCCTAAAAGGTAGTGGGCCGTCATGCCGCTACCCATGCCTATCATCGCGGCGGAATACGGCCGGTCAATCATGGACATGGGCAGAAATGCCAGCGCGTTTTGGGTGTCTTCGCCTTTGGTGCCGCCGATGGCAGCATCGGTTTTACCGTTGGTCTTGATGAGTTTGAAGTCGCCAATTTCGTGCAAGGAAATAGTGGCGGTTTTACCGTCGCGCACCGTAACTTTTTCACCAGGCATCACAAAGGCGGTACGGCGGTAGTAACCGGCAGCGATCAGGTTGGGGTCAAAACTAACGACAAGCAGTGGCAGAAAAATCAACACGGAGGCGGCGACCGCAGCCCCCAATTTTATCTGGGAAGTTTTGAACAGCACCAGTAACAGCAGGCCGATGCTTATATCGATAATAGCGCCGGTGGCGATGGTCATTTTCAGTTGCAGCACCGGCAGCAGGATCAGGCCGCCGACCACTACACCAAGAATCGCTCCGATGGTATTGAAGCCGTACACCGCGCCCACTTGTTTTTCATCTCGCGTCACGTTCATCAAAAAGTAGGTGATGATGGGCAGGGTCATACCGGCCACGAAGGTGGTGGGAAACATCAGAAACAAGCTGAGGCCATATTTCAGCAATGAAAACTGCAGATAACCTTCACCGGTTTTTTCCAAGAATTCACGCGCATGTTCCATGGTGGTGAACGCGGGTTCATAAAAATAGATGCTGAGCAGCGCGAAGCTGCCCATCAGCAATTGAGCAAAGGCCAACAGGTGCACCACGTGACGGGTCTTTTGCAGCAGTTTTTTCGCGAACAGACCGCCGCAGGCGAGGCCCAGCACGAAGGCCGACACCATGATGTCGAAGGAGTGGGTGGAGGCACCCAGCAACAGGCTCAACAGTCGTATCCAGCCTATTTCGTAAACGAAGGATGCAAAGCCAGTGAACAAGCTTAGGCCCAGAAACAGGGTGGTGGCATAACGCAGGCTATTGCTTTCGTTCCAGCTGTGGGGGAGCGTTTTGGGCAGCATGTCCTCGGATACTGTGGGACGTTCCACCTCGGTAAATTCGTCTCCGCTCTGCGTTTGTGCATTCGCGTATTGCTTGCCAATCACAAAAAAACCGGCGGCGATTAGCAGGTTGCCAAAGGCAGCGATGACCAGCGCGCCATGAGTGCCCAGCTGTGGGATGAGTAAATAGGATGCCAGCAAAATACCCACAGCCGCACCAATGGAATTAGTGAAGTACAACATAGGGAAGGCGGCTTGGCCGCCGTCACGACTGCCGCGCACCATCGCGACACCCAATAATGGAAAGGTGCTGCCCAGCAGGATCGCCATGGGTGCAGTGATCAGCGCCGCGATAAGCACTTTTAGTGGCTCGGCCAATACGGAGCTGAGGCCAGCGGCATTGTCATAAAACAGCTGGGTCGAAAATTGGTACATACCGTGGTAGGCGAGGCCACCGAGGCCGATAAGCAGCTCCACCACCGCGTAGGCCAAAAACGGATTTTTCAGCGAACGGGTGTAGCGCGCTGCCAATAGTGCGCCGATGCCCATGCCCCCCATAAAAATAGCCAGCGTCAGGATTTGTCCGTAGGAGGAATGGCCTAAGAACAGTTTTAAATAACGCGCCCAAATGCCTTCGTAGATCAGCGCCACGAAACCCGAAAGTGAAAACAGCATATAGATGGCAAACAGTGGGAGTTTGCCCGTATTGGTGTTGGCAGTGGTGTCGGTGATGCTAGGTGCAGACATGATAGAAACGGGCCTCGTTTTTTGTGTGCATCATACCCCATGCGCTGCCTGTGGTGCTTTGGCGGAATGTTTCAACGGTTTCATGCCGATGAAGCTGGGGTTAATTATGCGTTCGTTGACCTGATATGTTGATGAAGGTAGTTTATGTACCCTTGTCAAAGGCTTGTCAGTACGTGTATGCGCTTGGGCCAACAATAAGCGTCACGCGATGGATGGTCGTAGGTCTGTCAACATTGAGGGAGAAGAATAAAAATGAAGAGAACCTCAATAATGGCTGTCATCAATTATAAATAACTATATAGGAAATCCCGTTTTCGACGGATTCCCGCGCTAAATTAAGGCCGCTTGAAGGCTATGCGGCTTTAATTAGCCATTTCTTTTTTGCCGCTAGGCAAATTCCTAGACAGCATAATTCTATCAATAATCATGAGGGTTTACATAATGAAGAAAAAAATCATCACTTTACTTGCGGCATCTGCATTGCTGCCAATTTGCGCCAATGCGGGCAGTGAAGGGCATCATGATGATGGCCATCATGGTCAGACCTCTGATCATGTGGTTGCTGAGCAGCGTGCCGCGCTCGCAAAAAATACGGATGGCAAAGGTTTCGGGCCACAGTCTCCGCGCGATATCGA
>JAADHZ010000046.1:9188-18413 GCA_013151575.1 Gammaproteobacteria bacterium | reverse complement strand
CCGCCAATTAGCATATGCACGGAGTAGCCCAGTATAAAAACAGAGCTGATGGCGACCAGAACGAGAAGGATGGCTTCTTTCATTTTATTACATTCTAGTTAGGGTGAAAGTAACGGGTTGTCAGTTGGCTTGAGCATCGCAGTTTAGCAGAAACGAGGCGCTGCATTGAAGGCCTTTTATTCGCACTAATGCACTTGGGTATTTGTTTGATTAATAAGTAAATTTGGCTATGCGTCATTCGGATGAAAAAAGCATGTCGGTTTTTGCTTGTGAGCGCTTGACCCTCGCAATGACATGTGACACGATTTCGAGCCATGATTCCCCGGCTGAAATTGCGGGTGAATGTTAGGGAGGGGGCTCCCGCAAAGCGAAAGATTCGGCAGAATTTAGAGTGTGTAGCAATTGTTACGCGCGCTCTGCTAAACCCTACAATAAAGATAAATGAAACGTTCGAAGTCAGGAGGTGAGGGATGAAAAATCCACTAATGCTTTCTCTCGTTGGGGGAATGTTGACGGGCATGGGTAATGGTAGTGTATTTGGTGCTGCGCTCATGTGTTTCCTTGGTCGTGGGAAGTTCGACGACTGGGGTGGTTGGGGTGCACAAGCGTATGATCCTGCTACATTCACCGGTTTTATCGATTGGGCCATGATCGTATTCGGTGTGATATTTTTTGTAATATTGAATGTTGCGGTGGGTCGCCACTTACAGTTGGAGTCCAAGGCTTAACATAAGTTCACGTCTTCGCCTTAAGTTTAAGGTGCGCGAGTTTAGGAAAGAGAGGAGGAATCAGTATATGGCTACTTTTGCAGGTGTAATGGGGGTTTTGTTGGCTTCTGCCAGCATGTGGTTTGCTTGGTATCTGTTGATGCCCCGCAATCGCGGGTAAATCCGGTTTAATAATATAATTGGGAGGGTAAAGATGTTTAAATACCTATTTGCGAAAGCTGAAGACATCCCGGCCGGATCAGCCGCGGTCTACTTCGGTTTTTCGTCGATTGTTTGGTTTGTAATCGGAACCGGTTTGGGTTCCTTTAACGCCGCAAAGCTCGCGTTCCCTGACTTTGTCATGGGTAGTGAGCTGTTATCGTTTGGTCATATGCGTCAGGTGCATGTGCTGGCTGTTATTCTAGGCTGGATCTCCATGGCGTTTGCCATGGCGATGATGTACATCACTCCGGCCTTGGGCAACACCAAGCTGTGGTCTGAGAAGCTGGGTGTATGGAATTGCTTCCTATGGAATGTTGGCTTGTCGTTGGGCTTGTTCCTGTTGTGGTTAGGTGTGAGTTCCGGTCGTGAGTACTCCGATTTGCCTTGGTTCATTGATATTGTTGTGATCCTTGGCGTGCTGCTGCCCTTGGGCATTAATGTATGGATGACCATTAAGACTCGTCGTACTCAGGGTATCTACACCACAAACTGGTTCTTCGGTGCCGCCACCTTCATGGTGATCATTGTGTTTACCGTAGGTAACTCACCTGAGTTTTTTCAGTTGACTGGTCTGACAGAAGCCTATTTGACTTGGTGGTTCGCGCATAACGTGCTGGGTTTGTGGATTACTCCGGTTGCTGCTGCGATCTCTTACTACGTGGTGCCGAAGGTTACTGGTAACCCTCTTTATTCGCACCGCATCGGTCACTTGCACTTCTGGTCTGTCGTGGTGTTCTACTCGACACCTGCTGCTCACCATCTGATGTCCGCCCCTCTTCCTGAGTGGCTGAAATCTTTTGCATCCGTGGAAGGTGTTCTGATCCTGGTGCCAGCTATCGCCTTTGTGTCTAACTTGCTGCTCACTATGACGGGCAAGTGGCGCATGTTTGTGGAAAACATTGAAATCAAGTTCACTATCACTGGTGTGCTGATGGCTATTCCGCTGAATATGCAGGGTGGTTTTCAACAGACGCGTGCGATTAACTGGTATATCCATGGTACTGGCTGGATCGTTGCCCACGCTCACTTGGCGTTGCTAGGCTTTTCGACCTTCCTGGAAGCTGCCGCTGTTTACTATGGTTTGCAGACATTGTTACGTCGTAAGTTGTACTCGCTTGGGCTGGCTAACTTCCACTTCTGGATGTTGCTGATCGGCTTTACCACTTACTGGGTTTCCATGACCATTGCGGGTCTGATTCAGGGCGCCGGCAAGATCTACGAAGTACCGTACATTGATGTGATCATCGCTGAGCATCCCTACATGATTGCTCGTTGGGTGGGTGGCACCATGGTGTTCCTTGGTAACTGCGTATGGCTCTACAATATGTACAAGACTGCCATTGCTGGTACCGCCATTCCGGAAGGTCGTTTGCCACATGAACTGGCCTACGAGCGTTAATAGAATAATAAGGGGAGGTAATTACCGTGGCTTTTAGAGAATATAAAATCGGTGCCCGAATGTTCGGTTTGGCGTTCGGAACATCCATGTTTATCACGCTGTATATGCCCGCTGTGGACATCGCAAGTGTATCTGCGACGTCTATTGCAATGGACCGTCAGCTTTCTTTCGGCCGGGTCGGAGGGTTCAGTTATGAAGATCCTTTCCTGCTGGGTTGGGGAAAGCCCATTACGGTCCAGATAACTAAGGACCCGAAGACGGGGGCTGCTATTCAGTCAACGCGGGCATTTGTGTACGAGGCTGACGTCCCGTTCCCGAATGGTATTCGGCACCCACGGATTCTGGGTACCGCACCAGCCGCTGCTAGTGACACCAAAGGGCGCATTGGCGAAGCTGATGAGGCATCAGGCGCCGTATTCGTTGTCCGGGAGGTTATCGAAGGTGGTGTAACAGTGCCATACATCGAGAACGTGACGGCGACTCGTGGCTGGACGCCTTCAGCAACCTTGGCTAAAGCAGCTGATTCACAGCGGTTGTATGTAGGTAAAGGCAAAATCATGTTTGTCCGCGAGGGCTGCTGGTGGTGTCACACCCTGCTGCCGGAAGAAACTCAGGATTGGCAGTACTTTGGTGCCCCGCCAATGTTGGGCGATTTCAATGGCGAGTCACCTACCGCTTTTGGTTCAGACCGTAAGGCGCCTGATCTGACTCACGTGGGTTCCCGTAACTCGTCTCGCGAATGGATGATGATGCACTTCTTCAATCCACGGTTGGTTCAGCCGCATTCCATCATGCCGCGTTACGACTACCTATGGGGCGAGACGGATGCTAGCGGTAAGGCTATTGACTACGACGGTTGGCGTTCCGCCTACACCGCCTACGCGAATGGCGAGACCGTGTACGCACCCGATGTGCCCGTGCCTGCTAAAGACAGCGAAGCCCGTGCTTTAATCGATTTCGTACTTAATCTGAAATAAAGGGGAATAGAAATGGCCTGGAAATTTGATAACCCACTTCACACCCTGTGTACGGACGATCAGAACGAAGCCGCGAAGAAAGTCTGGGAAGGGGAAAGTCTGGGTGGTATCACCGAGGATAATAATCGCCTACCACAGCCTATTCTTGGTCTGCTGGTTCTTACGATTATCACGGCGTTTTTGATTACGTTTCCACTGTGGGGTCAACGTCCCAATGCCCAGATCTATGAGGAGTACATTGCGTTAATGGACTCCCCGGCAATTAAGGGCAAGAGTGACGTCGAAGCGATGGATTACATCGTTAGCACGGTGAAAGCCAGTGGCTCTCAGTGGGCTGCGCTTCAGGAACGTCACCCGCTGGAGATGGATGATCTGCGTTTGATCAAGGACGCAGTTATCGAGCTACAACGTCAGGGCGCCGATTTGCGTGAGTACACGGTGCTCGGTGATCGTCTCGTGCTCGCAAACTTCGAGGGTAACTGGATCCCTGATGGTAAGGGCGGAGAGCGCAGGCAACGCTTGCAGCCTTGGTGGGATAAAGGTTACACCATTGATATCTTCTTCATTGTTATTTTCTGTGTCGCTTGTGTGATTGTGGTGAAACGCCTGCCGGATTACGGCTGGGAACCTACTCATCATGGTCACTAAACACGCCGCTATAAACAGGAGTAAAGAGTCATGATTGATTTGGACAATGGCCCACTCGCCATGCTGCTTTGGATCTTGCTGGTCTACACCGCACCGTTTTACTACAGTTTTTTCGTAGACAAAACGGACAAGGGCAAACCTAGTCTTGGAGACTACGGTTAATCTAGTACTCACTGGATAATCAAAGCAAAATAAAGGCCATGTCGGATGAATTCCGGCATGGCCTTTTTGATTGAGGGATAGTTTTGAGTATTAGCCGAGATACACTGATACATGGTAAAATCACATCTGTTTTTTGAGATCATACTGTAGTTGATCGCCGTAGTTTCCAGGTAGTTAAAAATGATGAATTTTCTCGCAAACTCGATGTCAGAAGCTTGTGGGCTATTGGTGTTGCGCCTTGTTTCTTCGGTTGAGGCGGGGCAAGTGTTTTTTAGCATTAAGGAAGGGGCGGGCCCCTTCGGCATTGATACCAGTATAGAGGGGCTAAATTCTCAGGAATTCAGCGTCGGTATTTTTTATTTTCTGATTGCCTCCATTATTGTTTTTACCATATTCGTGTTTATGTTCATGTTTAAGGGTAAATCATCGGGTTTGAAAACGGGTGAGAAGGTGATGTTCGTATTCATCTTGCTTGGCATCGTCGTGGCGGTTGGCGCCGGTGCAGCACAAATGCTGCACGGCTATTTATTTTAGGAGATGATTGATGGCTGATTTTTTTAATTCGCTTGAAGATGGCTGGACTATTTATCTGTGGCTGATTGCGGGTGCAATGATAGTGTTGGCGGCGATTTACTGGGTACGCTGGGCCGCCAGAAATGATCAGTTTGATGAAGATATCAAGTATGTTGTTTTTGATGAAAATGACAAAGATAAGATGGACCCTGCTGAGTTTGAAAAAGCGATGAAAGTGAATAAGGATCAGGAGGCATTGAGAAAAGTGTATCTGGCAAAAGAGGCGGCGGCCCGCAGTAAGCAGTCCTGATATGAGAAAGGGCGAAAAAGGTATTCTTGGCGGTATTGTTGCTTTTGTGCTCATTGTGATGGTGGTCAAAGCAGTAATAATTTCCAATGAAACAGAACCAGATCCAGGGATCCCCTTTTACACAACCTCCACCCCGGAGTTTGCAGCAAAGGCTTCTGTTTTGTACCGAAAATATGATTGCCGTGACTGCCATTCTCTCTGGGGGCTCCGTAACATAATGCAAGCGGTTCCTGCACCTTCGTTGGATGGAATGGGCTCGCTACGTGATGAACAGTGGCTGTACGACTATTTCTCGGCAGAAAATCCTCAATCCATTATTCCGTCGCGGTTGAAGCCTCGGTTTCGCATGCCTTCATTTGCGGATATTCCGGAAAAAGATCGAAAAGCATTGGCGAAATATGTTGCTAGCTTGAAGGTCGAGGACTGGTACCTGGAAGAGACTAAAAAAACCGCGTTTGAAAAGCTGACCGGCGAGGAATACACGCAGTGAGAATCAGCGTGAACTGGACGGCCTTTTGGCTGGCGATGCTCGTGGGCATTCTGGTGAATTATGTTGGTGACTGGGTCATTGGCATACGCATTGAATTATTCTGGGGTCTGGACACGTTTAACTTTCTTTGGTTTTTGCAATTATTTATCTGGCCCATTGTTGTCGGGATTTCTGTTTCATTTATCTATGGTTTAGGCGGTAAATGGGTTTGTGTGTTGCCCCCACTTATCGTGCGCTGGGCCGCTTACTATGAAACACAGCATTTCACGGGAGTGCCTGAGGGTGCTGATTTGATGCCGCTTGGATGGTGGGGATTTTTCGTCATTCTCGCTATGGAAACCGCCATGATCGGAGGAGTGATTGGGGAAATTGTCAATAAACGTGTTTACGGACGCAGCAGTCCCCAGACGGGAATGTTGGTGGCAACCGATGCAGTTGCAGAACCCCAGGTAATACCTGTTGACGTAAAGGCAGAACAGCCACCACCTCCCAAAAGTCCTTCATAAACATGCAGACGCAGTACCAAACACAGAGCACTTCTCAAGAGCGCAAAAAACGTGAACGCTATTTTGCCGCAACGGTAATAACCTGTATTGCTGCGGCGATGGTTTTTGGTGTAATCCACGTTGTAAAGCTTGGCGCCAACCGCATGGACGATATGAAAAGTCGCGCCACCTATGATCTGGCCGATATGGCGGACCATGTGCGTGCGGCCGGTGAAGACATCACCCGTCATCAGAAACATGAGTCGCAGAAACTTGTGGCTAAAACCTATGCCTTAAAAGAGCTGGAGGCCCTGCTTTCGCCAGAGCAATGGGAGGAACTGTCCTCCGTTGTCACCATACCGGCCGGCATGTTTTTGATGGGCACGGACTCACCCCGCGCTGACAATTACAACCGTCCCCAGCACGAAGTCAGTTTGGCGGCTTATTTGATCGATAAATACCCGGTGACGCAGGCGGAGTATGCGCGTTTCATTGTGGCCACCAAACACCGCCCGCCACTGGACTGGGATGACGGGGCCATCCCCGATGGACAGGCACTCTACCCGGTGACCATGGTGACTTGGTATGACGCCCGAGATTACTGCGGATGGGCTGGCAAACGCATGCCGAGCGAGGCGGAATGGGAAAAAGCTGCACGCGGGACAGACGGACGCCGTTGGCCATGGGGCAATACGATGGATGTGAACAAACTCAATACTTATTACCACGTTGGCGCCAGCAACGTGGTTACCACATACACTGATGGTGTTAGTCCTTACGGGGTGTTTGATATGGCGGGAAATGTCAGTGAGTGGACTGCCAGTGATTTCAAGCCCTACGATGGTTCGCCTGCTCCGGCTGCTACTTTTCGGGCTAAAAAGCTGGAAGCGAAAAGTGCGGATGACCGCAACATGAAAGTGGCGGAGATTGTTGAAACAGGGGGCACCTACAAAACCCGTCGGGGTGGTTCGTGGAAAAGTGACCCTTTTTCAACCTCTACTTATCATCGTAATTTTTCTATGCCGTACTACGCGTCAGATTTTTTTGGGTTTCGGTGTGTCAGTAATGCACCTAGTCCGGGAGTGAGTCAGTGAAGAATGCATTATTTCAGCTGTTTAGTTTCCTCGGCATGTTCGCAGCGGCATCCACGGCTTTTGCCGTTGATAGTTACCGATACGCCCATGTGACCATTGACACACCGTGGAATATTTTTATATTCCTGCTGTTTATCATTCTCACCCCTTTTATCTTAATGGCTATTTTGTACTGGTATTTTGCCAACAAAAAACCTGATACCAATAAAGTCGATGAAGACAATGCCTGATTATCTGAAATTCGCTTTGTTGTTATGTTTGTTGCTGGGCGGACAATCGGTGTGGGCATCGGAGTCCCCTGCAGCCACAGAAAGTCATTCCGCTACTGTTGCAACAGAACAGGGTAATTCCAGCGTTATTCAAGCGTTTACCTCACGAGAAATAGTAGAAAGCGACATTGTTGTTATTGAGGACAAAACCAAACGCCTCATCATGTTTCTGCTGGCTGTTCCGCTGCTGTTGTTGCTGATTGCTACCGTCGCTCTGGGTGTGGCGATGGGCATCTATGGTAAACAAGTATTCCTCCCTCATATGATTTGTGCGGGGCTTAGCCTTACGTTAGCCCTGGGGCATGCGGTCGTCGGGATAGTGTGGTTTTTCCCATTTTAACGCTGTTTGCGAGTCATCCCTAACGGGGAATAGCTCTCTACATCACATCATTGAGCCCGAAGACCTCGACTCGGCAAACCATGCAAACTGATCCCTCAACCCGCCGTCTGGGTCTGATACTTCTTTCCCTTTATCTGATCTCTGGAGCCTCCAGCCTAGCCTACGAAATTCTATGGACCCGCATGTTGTCGCTGCAATTTGGGGTGAGCATCTTCGGTGTCGTGGCGACGGTTACGGCTTACATGGCGGGCTTGGGAATTGGTAGTTTTTTTGGTGTGCGCTGGAGTCAGCGTACCCGGCATCCCTTGCGTTTGTTCGCGTTGCTGGAGTTATCAGTGGCGGGCGCTGCGCTCATTATTCCCGTGTTGTTTCAAACATTGGATGCTCAGTTTGCGGTCATGGCCGGCAACATGGCGTTTTCCGGCTGGCTGACGTTACAGGTTGTTGTTGTGACGTTGGTTTTAATGATTCCTGCTCTGGGTATGGGAGCAGGTTTTCCGCTGGTGCTGCGCACCGTGCAAAACACCCGGATTAGTTTTGCAGGTATCTACGGGATCAATGCCTTAGGTGGTGCCTTAGGCGCGCTGTTACCGCTGTGGTTATTACCGCATTTGGGCTGGCTGTCATCATTGCGCGCTGTTGCCGCGCTGGGTTTGGTGGTGGGCTTGATCGCATTGTGGATGTCCCGCCAGCGCATTGTGGATGTCGCGCCACCGAATAGCGCATTGTTGCGCCCGCCATGGGGCTGGGTGTTCGCTTACGCCGGTATTGGCGCCGGTGCGCTGATTCTGGAAATTGGCTGGACCCGCCTGTACGGCATGGTGATGTTACGCACCGAATACGTGCTGGCCATAATTCTCGCGGTATTTCTCGTGGGTATCGGTGCGGGCAGTCTGATTTCACGATACCTGTCGCAGCGTCTCTGGTTCAGCGTGTTGCCTGTGATCGCCGGTGGATTCGCTATTCTCAGCTTGTGGCTGCTACCGACGCTGTCCAGTTGGGTGGAGCAGGCGCGTTTTGACTCGCTGGCCGCAGCGCTGATGTCGCAGGCCAGCGCAGTAGTGAGTATGACCCTGCCCGTCACCCTGGTGCTCGGCGCGTGGTTGCCCTTGCTTGCCGCGCGTTTGGGCAACCGATACCAGAGCGGCGTGTGGTTGTATGGCGCTAACTCATTGGGAGCGGCGGTGGGCGCCATGTTGGCTGGTTTCATTTTGATTCCCGCGTTCGGCACCAGTGCCACCATCGTATTGGGCGCCATGTTGCTACTGGCCCTGGGGGCGGTGTTGGCGCACGGCTGGTCACCCGTCCGCCCGGTATGGGCCGCTTTCGTGCTTCTGGGCTTGTTGGCAGCGCCGGTGTTGGACATGCCGCCGGTGTCCGCCCTGATGCCGTTGGCCTACGGGCAAACCCGGCCTCTGAGTCTGCATGAAGATGCGATATCCATCACCCACGTGGTGGAAGGACCGGACGGCCAGCGGCAGTTGCTGGCCGATTTGAGGCGCATGGATGCATCCTCCGATCCCACCGCCGTCGCCGCGCAAATGAACCAGGTACGCCTGCCCCTGATGTTGCATCCCGAGCCCCACCATGCACTGTTTCTTGGTCTCGG
>JAADHZ010000046.1:0-9068 GCA_013151575.1 Gammaproteobacteria bacterium | reverse complement strand
GTCAACGGCGCGATCACCGAGCACGCAAACATCGTGCGTGACGATGCGCGCCACTTCCTGCTCAGTGACCGTAAATACTATGATGTTATCGTCGGTGATCTGTTTCATCCCGACCTCGTCGGCCGCAGCGCGCTGCTCTCCCGCCAGCAGTTTCAACGGGCCCGGCAGCGCCTGGCCCCTGGGGGTATTTTCGTACAATGGCTGGCGCTGAATCAGTTTGACGTAGACAACCTCAAAGTGGTGATGGCCACCTTCCGGGATGTTTTTCCACACGCCGTGTTGTTTCTCGACGGTTTTCGTCTTGCGCTGGTGGGGACTAATGGCGACGTTATCAGTGCTGGTAATGTCCTCGCCAACTTGCAAACACTGACTTCGGATCGCGCGGCAGCGGCTACCGGCGGCGAAGGTCCGTGGACCTGGCTGGGGCGCTACTGGGGTCGCATCCCCAAGTTGGATGCGCCCCTGCAAGACGAATGGGCGCCAATCATTGAATACGCCCTGCCCAGCGCCCGATTCAACGGCGAACTGGATCTTGTCCGGGTGTTGTCATGGTTGGTCGCGCAACGGCCTGGCCTGAAACAGGCGGCCCGCGAACTGGCGGTCCCGGAGTTACAGTTCACGCAATTTGAACGGGCCTACGCCGCCACTGAGTTGGCCCATCGCAGTTGGCTGGCATTGTTGGCCGGGCGGGACCAGGAGGGGCGGCGGTTGTTGCCGCTAGCCTACCAGGCTAACCCACGGGACCGCTGGGTGGGGTTTGCATTAGCCGATGCCGTGCTGCTGGATCGCGATGCTGCGCGAGTCAGAGGCCTGGACGAACAAGCACTGCTGGAGTCCGTGCTAAAAATTCGCCCCGATCACACCGAGGCCCTGCGCGGTCTATGGCAACTGGCCCAGGCACGGGGAGACGTACAGGCGGCCGCCCGCTATCGGGAGCGGTTTGCACAACTGAGCCCGCTGGATGCCGCACTAAGAATGGAAGCCAACCCCATTTCGAACAACGCCGCAACTCACTAACGAAAATGTCGAGTTTTTTCAATGAGCTACGTTGGTGTGTTCGGATGAAAAAAAAGCCCTGAAATGGTAGACTCGCGCCTATGAGCAGTAACGATTCCCTGAGCCGGATCCCCATTACGGTCGAAAACACGAATGCTAGCGCTTCGTATCACTGGCGGCGCAGGTTCACTCAATTTTTGTTTGTAGCGCTGGCGATCATCATTCCGGTGAGCGGCCTGCTGCGCATCGATCTGGTGGCCGGGGCCTTCGTGGTGCTGGACCGGCAGATTTGGTGGGCCGATTTTTTTCTGATATTCGGTCTTTGGCTGCTGCTGGCGAGTGCAGCGGTGATGTTGTACTCGACGGTGGGCACGGCCTTTTGTGGTTGGGCCTGCCCGCAGAATAGTCTCGCAGAAATGGCGAATCACTGGACCTACCGGCTGTTGGGCAAACGCGCCGACCTCAGCATCTCCGGCGAAAAAATGAAAGTTGCTGCCCGCAAAAACCACTGGTTGAATTGGTTGCTGCTGGGGCTGATTTTTCTGGGCGTGTCCATGGTCATGGCGCTGATCCCGTTGCTCTATTTTTATCCTCCGGAGGTGGTTTGGTCTTTTATCATCTTTAGAGAAGATGCGCGCCTGGCAGACTCCCTGCATTACATTTACACCATCTTTGTGTTGTTATTTTTGGTGGACATCAGTTTTATCCGCCATTTTTGGTGCCGATTCATGTGTGTCTATCGTGTCTGGCAGCACGGTTTCAAAACTCACCAGACTCTGCGCATAAACTATGACGAGGCTCGGCGTGAAAGTTGTGAGAAATGTAATTACTGCACCACTGTCTGTTTTCTTGGTATCGATCCCCGTGATACGGACATGTACGACAGCTGCATTAATTGTGGCGAATGCATCGATGCCTGCCATTACGTGCAGGCGAAAAAGGGTGAAAGTAGCTTGCTGACTTTTACCGGCCGGATAAAATCACAAACTGGTGGTGGCGCCGTTGCACGCAACCTCGCGTCCATGTCCCAGCGAATGCGTTGGACACTGCCATTTTCCCTGCTGGGTTTGTCCCTGTTTGTGTACGGCCTGGTGGACTACCAGTATTATCATCTTTCGGTCTATCGCGCGGACGCCAATCATGGGGCGTCCATTCAGGACTACCGTATTGCCGTATCCCACAAACTTTATCGCCCGGCCGAGTTGTCCGTATCCGTTAAAGGCCTGGAGGCTGCGGATTTTACGCTCAGTGATTCCGTGCTGAAATTTGACAGCGCGGGTCGTATCGACCTGGGGTTGCACGTTAATTCAACATTGCCGCCGGGGCTGCATCGTTTTGTTGTCGATGTCGTTGCAAAAGATGGTTGGCATGATTCGTATCGGGTGCAGCATTTTGTAGAAAAAAACACGCCGCGGGCAGGTGTATAGTCTTGGGCAGCATTTCTTAACGGAGCCGGAAGCATGGTAAACGAAGCAAAAAACGGCGAGTCGAATCATGATGAAACCACAATCGCTGACGCCGGGCTGGAAGAGGTGAAAATAGCCGATCCGGTGGTGAGCGACGTTGACGAGCCCACGTGGGGAAAAATCCCAAAGGACAATTTTGGTTATGCATCGGACGAAGAGCGCCGTGCAAAACGCGGACTGGAAGATTGGGAGCTGGTGGATAACATCCCCGACTCTCAGGCACCGGTGCCCCGGTGGTTTTTCGGCATTATTGTTGCCGTGCTGCTGGTGGCGGTGGGGTTGAGTTTCCCCTTTTGGGGAGACCGGCCCGGGTACGAACGGGAGTGGATTAACTGGGGTTTTGGCGCGGCATTGCTGTATCTTGCGGTGTTCGGTACCTTTGTTTATTTCATGGTAAATTTTTATGGCTCCAAGGTAGCGGGGCGCTTGGACAGTGATGCACAAAATGAACAACAACCGCAGGACGAAACAGCAGCGAGCGCCGATGGGCAATCCAGCAAGCAACAGCAAGAATCAGCCGACGATTCGGTTTCAAAGTAGTTTGCTCGGTGCGATAGCGTTGGCGGGAGTGGGCTGCTCCAGCGATGTGCCGCTCACGGCGGTTAATTACCCGGAAGCAAACACCGAGACAGGCACCCTCTATTTGGCGAAATGTGGTCACTGCCATGTTGCGCCTAATCCCGGTGGGCGTACGGAGAGAGACTGGTTCACCGTGGTGCAGCGTATGCAGGTGCGCATGCGGTCGCGAGGAGTCCCGCCGCTGGACAAAGCCGAACTCGGGGTGATTCTCGATTATCTGCAACGCCATGCCGACGGGCGTGACAACACCGCTGGCACACAATGAAAATCAATATCGGTTGGATGAAAATTAAGGTACTGCTGGTCGTATTGTTACTGGCGGCATGCGCGGATGACACGGCAATACGGTTGGGCCCACAGCAGTGGGAGGACCTAGAATTTGTGGTGGAGACTCGCCCCAGCCCGATCCGTGTTGGCATGAACGAATTTATCGTTATCGCCAGCCGCGAGGTTTATAAGCCGGGAGTGGGTTTGGTGGTGACCCTGCGCGTTGATGATAAGCAGGAATGGCGGCAGGCCATCCAGGATGGATTTACCGGGGTGTATCGTCGGGCTCTGCGCATTGACGACCCGAAGGTCCAAACGTTGTCTGTGCACGTGCGCCGCACTAAGGATGGAAAAGATGGCGTGGATGAAACCGAGCTGTATTTCCCCTTCAGTCAGGCGAAGCTGATCAGGGAGCCTGCATCCTAACGGGTTTTTTGCGCCAATCGTCGACTGGGCTTCCAGCGGCGCAGCAGTAAAATTCTCTCCCCGCCCCGGGCCTCGCTGCACGTAGGGCAGGTGAGATAGGCTAGGTACATTTCCTTCGGCATGCGACCGCTGTCTAACAGTAGCTCTTGTTGTTTTCGCACACTGGTCCGCAGGGTGCCGATGCCGCCCTCATGAAGAAATCCGTGTAACTTGAAATCGCTAGACAGGTGTAGGAAGTGCCGTGACGGTGATTCGCTACCTTCCAGTAATCGAATAAGTTTGCCGCCCAGCAGCCCGGTGCGGGCTAGCGCAAAACCGGGCCAGCGTTCTTTCAATTCCAGTTGTTCAATTTCTTGTTGCTGGCGCTGTTTGTACAGTTCAAAAGAAAGCGGCATATGCAGGAAGGCGGCAATGGGCAGCATGTGGGCTGCGTGGTGAGCGAGGTCGATATTCCGGTTATGCCAGTCCGGATATTCGTCGGGGCAGCCGCATTCCAGCATCATGAGCGTTTATGGATTTTCCGAAAGGTCAAAAAGATATTCGCGAAATACACCCAGAAACCGATGCCCATTATCGTGGAAACGATGGCGATGGTGGGGCCGTAAAATTGATGAATTCCGGCAACGCTGTCCGGGTCTTCCAGCAAGGCCATACCTTCGAGGATGCCAAACAACATCAGGGTGCTGTAAAAACCGGCGATGCCCAGCGAGGTCCACCAGAAGCTGTGTTCAATCAGGCGTTGAGAATATAGGCTAACGCCGCTCATTTTGGGTAGCAGATAATAGGAAGCCCCCATCAGGAAAATCACCACGCCGCCCACTACATTAATGTGGGCATGGGCAAGGGGGTCAATGAGATGGCCGGGGCCGCCGTAGGGGCTGCCAATGCTGTCTAGCCATGCTCGAACCGGGCGGATAACCTGTAGCACCCCGTGTACCGTGCCAATAAAAAGACACAGCGAGGATACCAGCAGATATTTAACCAGGTTACGATGTTGGCCCGGTGGCTCGCAGGCAGGCTGTGTTTCTACGGGCGCGTCGTATTTATCGGACGGGGCATGGGTGTTCGAAGGTGTTTTGGGATTCATAGAGGCGTGGCGATTAGTACGAAACGGTAAATAAGGAGTGGCGGCAGGGTAGCCGGTCGGGTGCAAAAAAATGCGGTGCACCGGGATGGCGAGCATCAACGGTTAGGTCACTGGGGCCGCAGGCAGCTCTCATCGGTGTGTTGGTGGAAAATACAGATGACCAAGAATAAACAAAGCCCGGAAAAACCGGGCTTTGTTTATTGAATCCTAGTTTAGGTGCGGCTAGGATTTATGGTCTTATTTTTTTCGTGCAGCGGCGGCAGCGTCGCAACCAATACCACCTAAGATGGTGCTAGACACGATGATAACCAAAAACACAGTAATCGGAACAATAATCGCCATGAAAATACTCCTCAGTATCCCTCCCCCCACAGGAGGATGTTAATAACCAGCCCAGAGTCTACCCAATCGGATAAAGCCGCGCAACCCTACCGGAAAACTCTACGTTTTGCTTGATAACACCTTAGTGCAGGAACACCTTAGTGCAGGTGGGCAGATTTCCAAGAATGACATCGTAGCGATACCATCGTTGTCGCCCGGCTCAAGCACTTTGCGCCATGAGACGTTCATATTTAGCCTGAAGTTGGTCCTGGGTTTCTTCGTGTGCTGGGTCCAGTGGGATGCAGTCCACCGGGCACACGTCAACGCACTGGGAAGTTTCGTAGTGGCCCACGCATTCCGTGCACAGGCTTGGGTCAATATCGTAAATTTCTTCGCCTTGGGTAATGGCGCCGTTGGGGCATTCAGGTTCGCACACATCGCAGTTGATGCATTCATCGGTGATGATCAAAGCCATAATAAGTAACTCACAAACAGTGGATCCAAAGGGTTTAGCCGATTTATTTTAACCCATTTTGCGGGCCAGTTCAGCCACGACCTTTTCATGTACGAAGGGGGTGACATTTCCCCCAAGGGCGGCAATTTCCCGGACCAGGGATGAGGAAATATTGGCGTATTGTTCGGCAGGCGTCAGGAACAGGGTTTCGATATCGGGGGCGAGTTTGCGGTTCATGCCCGCGAGTTGGAATTCGTAATCAAAATCGGATACGGCACGCAGGCCGCGAAGAATGACCCGGGCCCCCTTTTTACGGGCGAACTCCACTAACAGGCCGTCAAAGGTGCAAATTTCCACCCCTGGCGTGTCGGCGAGCGCTACGCGCGCCAACTCCATGCGTTCGTCTAGGGTGAAAACAGGTTGCTTGCTGGGGTTGGTGGCCAACGCCACGATGACCCGGTCAAACAGCTGTGCCGCGCGCTCAATCAGGTCAGAATGGCCCCGGGTGATGGGGTCAAAAGTACCCGGATAGATGGCGTCATTGGTGCGATGGGTGGGCATGCGGCGATTGTCTCATGATTTTGTTGGATATTTTGACGAAATAAAATTCTCGATTCACAAGTATAGTGGGGAGATGGGGGGCGGGCGCAAGGGCTACCCGGGATTGGTGTGAATGAACAATTGATAACGGACGTGACCGGCCTTTTTATCGCGAACTTGCTGCCAGGTATCGGGTAGGGTGGGGGCTGCCGACCCGCGTTCCATCTCCAAATAGATGTGCGCCCCAGCGGTAAGCCAGTGGTGTTTTTCCAGCAGTTCGGCGCAGATGGGAATGAGTCCCTCGCCGAAAGGTGGATCGAGAAATACTACGTCGTAGCGGATGTCGCTGGGGCCGCGCTGTAAAAATTGTTCGGCGGACAAGTGAGCTACGGTGGCGTCATTGCAGCGCAAGGTGTGCAGATGCGCATTCAGTTGCTGCGCGACAATTGTGGATTTTTCCACCAACACGGCGTGTATCGCACCGCGTGACAATGCCTCTAGTCCCAGCGCACCGCTACCAGCGAACAAGTCAAGACAGCGTGCACCGACAATATTATTTTGTAGCCAGTTGAACAGGGTTTCGCGCACCCGGTCCGGGGTGGGTCGCAGGCCTTCCACATCAGGAAATTCCAGCTTGCGGCCACGCCACTGGCCTCCGATGATGCGCAGGCGATTGCTGCGGGTCTGCCCGCGCGATGGTTTGGACTGTTTGCTCAGGCCAGTTCCTCCAGCCAGTTACGTGGATGCAGAAAGCCGTCGTAGAGCTTGGCCTCAGGGCTGCCTGCTTCCGGCTTCCAGTCATAACGCCATTTCACTAGAGGGGGTAGGGACATCAAAATAGACTCGGTGCGGCCGCCCGTCTGTAAACCAAATAAGGTGCCGCGATCATAAACTAGGTTGTATTCTACGTAACGGCCACGGCGATATAACTGGAAGTCCCGTTCCCGCTCACCATATTCGGTATCTTTTCGTCGGGTGACGATGGGAAGATAGGCCTCCAAATAATGATCTCCCACGCTTTGCATGAATTTGAAACAACGCTCGAAGCTGTCTTCGTTGAGGTCATCAAAAAACAGTCCACCCACGCCGCGGGTCTCACTGCGATGTTTGAGGAAAAAATATTCGTCGCACCATTTTTTGTAATGATCATAAACATCATTACCGAAAGGATCGCAGGCTTTTTTGGAGACCTGGTGCCAGTGCAATACATCTTCTTCAAACGGGTAATAGGGCGTGAGATCGAAGCCGCCGCCGAACCACCAAATGGGGGCTTCGCCTTCTTTTTCTGCGACGAAAAAACGTACATTAGCGTGGGAAGTGGGCACGTAGGGGTTTTTGGGATGAATCACCAGCGACACGCCCATGGCCTCGAAAGTGCGCCCTGCCAGTTCGGGGCGGTGGGCTGTCGCCGAAGCAGGCAGGCTGCCCCCGGATACATGTGAAAAATTAACCCCGGCTTGTTCGAACACCGCGCCATCGGTGAGTACCCGTGTGCGACCACCACCACCGCCGGCTTCACGCTCCCAGTTGTCTTCAAAAAAAACGGCGCGGCCATCTTCTTTGGCGGTACCGGTGCAAATGCGGTCTTGCAGGTCCAGCAGGTAGGTTTTGATGGCCTGGATGTCGGGGTTGCTCATCGTAATGGTGTCCTGTGTTTGCGCGGGTATCGTCGGGCTGAAAAATCAGCAGCAGAGGTTACACCACGAAGGGCGATATTACGATATTGAACAATCGGTGGACAGGAATGGAAAAGGTGTTCTGCGATATAGATAAACGCAATCTTTTATTCGCAACAGAGGGTAAAGACAGTGCGACGGCAGGGGTTTTTAAGGCGGGTTTTGAAGATGCCCCGGGGTTGCTCAGATGAGCTGTGACATGTCGCCAAGCTTTTCAACGAAGGTGTTATTGATCCCGTGACCAAAGTCGCGAAAGCAATCAAGCGGCATTGGGATGGTGTTTTTAATTGGTTTGATCGCCACTTAACGAACGCCCGCTTGAGGGTGAACCGTTTGATTCAGGCAGCCAAGAGCAGAGCCGGAGATTATCGGAGTAATGGCTTACCTGATAGGGGGAAATGGGAGTTTGATCTGCCGCTTGAAACTGCGAGGAGCTAAAAAAAACCGTGCTCATGTTACGTGAGCACGGTTTTTTACTGGGTTAACCCACCCCTAAATTTCTGAAAGAAGATCCGGGTTGGTCACCAAATTTCTCACACCGTGCGCATGGTCTTCATTGAATACATTGTCTTTGCACCAAGCGCCTACCGTCTCAATGTTAACCTTGGCGACCTTCGGACGAACGCTCCAAGTGACTTGAAAAGGGGAGCCTTTTTCATTGTAACTCGGGCCTGTCGTTGAACCCGCGTACTGCACAGGTGCGCCAGTATTCGCTGGAATGTTCGATGCTTGGTGCACGCCATTTTTTACACCGTGCTGGGTCAATTTGTCGAAACTAAGCGCATTTTTGTCATTAACCAACACATAAACCTGAGTCTCGACACGTAGCTGAGGATTGTTGATCGCTTCACTCAGGCATGAACCTAAGGTCGGACCGGGTTTGATCTGTGCGGTTGAATGGACGTAATGAACCTCAATCGTGTCTCCCGGAGAAAGACTACTATGTTCGCTTGCACAGGCAGTGGCGGGCTTCAGCTCCGCAGCGCTAAGTTCTCCCGAATATTGGTAACCACTCTGGTATCCGTGGCCATTGCCGTTGCCCGCATGTTTCGTAAATTCACCACCCTTATGCTCGGCGTTTTTATGAAAATGAATATTGCAAAGATTCATTGCTGTATGAGCTGGCGCGGCGTTGAACATGCGGCTGTTATTACCCGCAGTTGAATCGATATCGCGCGGAGACTGTGGCCCGAAACCTTTGCCATCCGTATTTTTTGCGAGCGCGGCACGCTGCTCAGCAACCACATGATCAGAGG
>JAADHZ010000061.1 GCA_013151575.1 Gammaproteobacteria bacterium | reverse complement strand
ATTTTTTGTGAGTTGGCGGAGAGCGAGGGATTCGAACCCTCGATACGTTGCCGTATACGCCCTTAGCAGGGGCGCGCCTTCAGCCGCTCGGCCAGCTCTCCTAGTCAATTTCGCTTCTGAATCCACGAACTTGGCAGGGGCGACATTCTCCCAGAATCGGCCCCAATAGAAAACCCATAAAAGCGGCAAAATGCAATAAATTGCACACACACCGATCAATGTTGGCTACCGGCTCGGGCAATCGGGAAACTTAATACATGCGAGAACAGCTATTGCGGCTCACATCAAAAACAGATGCCAGACCAGAACACGAAAATTCCCGCCCTGGCCCTCCGGCATCTTACAACAGCCAAACACTAACCAGCAGATTCTTCCTGGCTTTTTTCCTGCTGTATACGTTCATAAATCTCTTCGCGGTGCACCGACACGGTCTTGGGTGCATTTACACCTATACGCACCTGATTTCCTTTGACACCCAGAACTGTGACAGTGACATCGTCACCGATAATCAGGGATTCGCCAACGCGTCGCGTCAGAATTAACATCTCAAAATCTCCTTACTTTACTTCTAATATCTCCGCCGCAGCCATGTTAGCTCCGTCGGGAGTCATATCGACCCATGTTGACAAAACTTCAGCACAATTCCCCCGGTTGGGCTCGCAGCCCTAGGGAACTCATGCGCAAAATCAAATATTCGTTCCAGCTTCTTGCGCCAGCTCGAACCCGGTATGCAGGGCACGAACCCCCAGCTCCAGATATTTCTCATCAATGACCACCGAGACCTTGATCTCAGAGGTGGAAATCATGCGAATGTTGATGCCTTCATCGGCCAATATCTCAAACATCCGGCTGGCGATACCTGCGTGCGAGCGCATGCCCACACCCACCAGCGACACTTTGACAATTTTATCGTCACCATCTACCTGACGGGCGCCCAGTTCGGCGGCCACGCTGTCCAGCACCTCACGGGCACGCACAAAATCATTACGATGCACGGTGAAGGTGAAATCCGTGGTGCCGTCGGCGCCCACGTTCTGAATAATCATATCCACTTCGATATTGGCCGCACCGACCGGACCTAGAATCCGGTGGGCCACGCCGGGATGATCCGGTACGCCCAGCACAGTCAGCTTGGCCTCGTCACGATTAAAGGCAATGCCCGAAATCAGCGCCTGTTCCATTCCTTCTTCCTCGTAAGTGATGAGTGTTCCTTCGCCTTCCTCAAAGGAAGACAGCACTCTCAGAGGGACATCATATTTGCCGGCGAATTCCACCGCTCGAATCTGCAATACTTTGGAGCCAAGGCTGGCCATTTCCAGCATCTCCTCGAAGGTGATGCGGTCCAGACGACGCGCCTCCGGCACCACGCGCGGATCGGTGGTGTACACCCCGTCCACGTCGGTATAAATTTGGCATTCATCGGCACTCAGCGCCGCCGCCAACGCCACGGCAGTGGTGTCCGAGCCACCGCGCCCGAGGGTGGTGATGTTGCCACTGTCATCGACTCCCTGAAAACCGGCCACTACCACCACTTCGCCAGCCGCCAGTGCGGCGCTTACGCGCTGCTTGTCGATATCCACGATGCGCGCCTTGTTGTGCGCACTATCGGTACGAATATGCACCTGTCCGCCGGTGAACGAACGCGCCGCTACACCGCGCTTTTTCAGCGCCATAGCCAGCAGAGCGATGGTTACCTGCTCGCCGGTGGAGAGCAGCACATCCAGCTCGCGGCTATCCGGCTGGTCGTCGATAGCCCCAGCCAAAGCGACCAGCCGGTTGGTTTCTCCGCTCATCGCGGAAACCACGACCACCACATCATGGCCCTGCGCCCTAAAAGCGGCAGCTTTTCCGGCCACATTTTCGATGCGCTCCGGCGAGCCAACGGAGGTCCCGCCGTATTTTTGGACGATCAGCGACATGTTTCAGGACGACTAAAAAAGGAAGCCAGATTAAACACTACTTCGCACTTGCGATAAAGCCTTTTGTAGGACATTTCTTACAAAAACACCAGTTGAGGCTATAAATATTCAATTTCATGAGGCGTTCCACAGGGTGCTCACAGAATTATCGGGCTAATTGCTCCCGCACCCAGTCCGGCACGGATTGCAACGCCGCATCCAATCCGGCAGGGTTTTTTCCACCGGCCATGGCCAAATCGGGCCGACCACCGCCCTTACCACCCACCTGTTGCGCTACCATGGTGACCAAGTCACCAGCACGCAGGCGCTGGGTTTCGGCCTTGGTAACACCCGCCACCAAACTCACTTTGTCACCGTCCACGGCGGCCAACACCACGGCCGCAGTGCCCAGCTTGTTTTTGAGCTGATCGACGGTGTCGCGCAGAGATTTCGCATCACCACCGTCCAGCCGGGCCGCCAGCACCTTTATGCCATCGATCTCCACCGCTTGCGAGGCCAAGTCGCCACCCTGGCTGCTGGCCAGTTTAGCCTTGAGCTGCTCCAACTCTTTTTCCAGGCTGCGACTGCGTTCGATCAGCTGCTGCACTTTGGCCTGCGCCGTGCCACTGTCCGCCTTTAACAAACCGGCGATTTGCGCCAGATTTTTTTCCGTCTCGCCGATGTGGCGCAACGCACCCTCGCCCGCTACCGCCTCAATGCGGCGTACGCCAGCGGCCACACCGCCTTCGGTGATAATTTTCAGCAGGCCGATGTCACCGGTGCGCGAGACATGGGTGCCTCCACATAGCTCCACAGAAAAATCCCCCATGGATAATACCCGCACGGTGTCGCCGTATTTTTCGCCAAACAGGGCCATAGCCCCGGAGGCGACGGCATCTTCCTGCGACATGAGACGGGTTTCCACCGGCAGGTTGGCGCGAATTTTTTCATTCACCAGCGCCTCGATCTCCGACAGTTGCTCCGACGTAATCGCCTCAAAATGGGAAAAATCAAAGCGCAGACGATCAGCTTCCACCAATGATCCCTTCTGCTGCACATGTTCGCCCAGCACTTGCCTTAACGCGGCATGTAAAAGGTGGGTCGCGGAGTGATTGTCGGTGATGTTGACGCGGCGTGATGTGTTCACACGCGCTTCGAGCGTGTCCCCGGCCGCCACACTGCCCTTTTGCACGCGCACCTGATGCAGGAAAGCATCGCCCTGCTTCTGTGTGTCCAGCACCACCAGCTCAGCATCGTTGCCCACGCACAGCATGCCGTGGTCGCCCGCCTGACCACCGGACTCGGCGTAAAACGGCGTACGATCCAGCACCAGCAAGCCTTCGTCGTCTTCACTCAACTGCTCGACGGGCTTGCCATCGAGGAATAGGGCCAGTACCCGGCCCTCGTTCTCGAGGTGGTCGTAGCCGATGAAATCAGTGCGAGGCCCAAACGCTACTGTTGCATTGTGGGGAGTTAACTTTAATGGGGCGAAATTCACCGAGACATTAAAACTGCTAGCCGCTCGCGCTCGTTCGCGTTGCGCCGTCATTTCACGCTCGAAACCTGCCATGTCCAGACTCAGGCCGCGCTCGCGGGCGATGTCGGCGGTGAGGTCCACAGGGAAGCCGTAGGTATCGTAGAGTTTGAACACCGTTTCACCGGCAATTTCCGAATTCGACAAAGCCGCAACCGCTTCTTCGAGAATGCCCATGCCATGATCCAGGGTTTCGGCGAAACGCTCCTCTTCCTGTTTCAGCACGCGTTCTACTTGCGATTGGACTTTCACTAATTCCGGATAGGCATCACCCATTACCTCGCACAACGGGCCTACCAGCATGTGAAAGAAGGGCTCACGCAAACCCAGTTTATGCCCGTGGCGAATAGCGCGACGAATAATGCGCCTCAGCACATAACCACGGCCTTCGTTGGACGGCACCACGCTATCGGTCACCAAGAATGCGCAAGCGCGGATGTGATCGGCGATCACGCGCAGGGAGGTGTTGGTGAGGTCATTCTGATCGGCCAGTTTAGCGATGGCGACGATGAGATGGCGAAACAAATCAATGTCGTAATTGTTGTGCAGCCCCTGCAACACAGCGGCGAGGCGCTCTAACCCCATGCCGGTGTCCACGGAGGGATGCGGCAACGCATTCATGTTGCCTTCTGCATCACGGTCGAACTGCATAAACACCAGGTTCCAAATTTCGATGTAACGATCGCCGTCTTCTTCCGGTGTGCCCGGGGGGCCGCCTGCCACGTGCTCACCGTGGTCGTAAAAAATTTCCGAGCAGGGACCGCAGGGGCCGGTGTCGCCCATGGCCCAAAAATTATCGCTTTCGTGCTTTTTGCCGCCAGGTTTGTCGCCGATACGGGAGAAACGCGCGGGGTCCACGCCAATTTCCTGCAACCAGATATCTGCTGCTTCGTCGTCTTCTGCATACACCGTGATCCACAAGCGTTCCGGCGGTAGTTTGGCCACCTCGGTCAGAAATTCCCAAGCGTATTGAATGGCCTCGCGCTTGAAATAGTCACCGAAGCTAAAGTTACCAAGCATCTCGAAAAAGGTGTGATGGCGTGCGGTGTAACCCACGTTTTCCAGGTCATTGTGTTTACCGCCGGCGCGCACGCAACGTTGGGCGCTGGTGGCGCGCACCATGTTGCGCCGCTCCTGGCCGGTGAACACGTCCTTGAATTGCACCATGCCCGCATTGGTAAACAGCAATGTGGGATCATTGGCAGGCACCAGCGAGCTGCTGGGCACAATTTCGTGGCCACGTTGCTGGAAGTAGTCGAGGAAAAGCTGTCGGATTTCTGCGCTTGTCATATTGTTATTTTTCAGTTTATTTTCAATTCATTAAAGAAGCGACAAATTGTCAGTCGATAGCATCACCATCCAGCACCTGTCGGACCTGGTCGGTGGTAAATCCCCGATACTGAAGAAAACGGGCCTGGCGGGCCCGTTCCTTTAAATCCTTCGGATGGCCTTCCCCAAAACGTTTGCGACGCACCCGCAATGCCCGCTCAAACCATAGGGGATCACCAAAATCGAGGTGGACGGCGCGCATTTTCTCACTCACGCCGCGCTCGCGCAATTCCGCCTGAATACGCTGAGGGCCGTACCCATTGCTGGCGCGATAACGCACAAAGGCTTCGGTGAAGCGTGCATCGCTCACCAGGCCTTCGTTTTGTAATTTTTCCACTACTTCGTCGACAAAGCCTGCATCCGGTTTTTGCCTTTCTGCATCCCTTTTCGCACCAGCCCTGGCCTTGCCATGAGCGTAAAAAACCAGCTTGCGATGCAACTCTGCAACAGAATGTTCGCGTCGCGCCAGCAGGTCCATGGCTTTTTTTCGCAAAATCTGACGAGAGGCAGCGGGGGGCAGCAGTGTATCTTCTACCGCCGCCCCGGCTGTGGCGGCCTCATCCGGCATGCCCTCGTTCAGCCCTGCGTCCACCACGATCATTACGCCTCGGCGGCAGCAGCGTCATCCGCTTTTTTTCTGCCGCTTTTTTTACCGCTCCCCTTTCCGCTTTCCTGTGTACTTTCCTGTGCGCCTTTTGTCTCCGCCTTGGCCGTACTGGGCAGCAGTTTGGCGCGCACTCTGGCCTCGATCTCCTCAGCAATGGCCGGATTTTCTTTCAAGTAGTTACGCACGTTGTCCTTGCCCTGGCCGATGCGGTCGCCGTTGTAGCTGTACCAGGCGCCGCTTTTGTCAACGATGCCTTCCTGCACTCCCAGGGTGATGATTTCGCCCTGACGGGAGATGCCTTCGCCGAACATGATGTCGAATTCAGTTTTCTTGAACGGCGGTGCCACTTTGTTTTTCACCACTTTGACACGGGTCTCGTTGCCGGTCACCTCGTCGCCTTTTTTGATGGAGCCGATGCGGCGGATGTCCAGACGCACCGAAGAATAAAACTTCAGCGCGTTGCCGCCGGTGGTGGTCTCAGGATTGCCGAACATGACGCCGATTTTCATGCGGATCTGGTTGATAAAAATCACCAACGTGTTGGAACGCTTGATGTTGGCGGTGAGTTTGCGCAGCGCCTGTGACATGAGCCGCGCCTGTAAGCCCACATGATGATCACCCATATCACCCTCGATCTCGGCCTTGGGGGTCAGCGCGGCGACGGAATCAATAACCACAATGTCCACCGCGCCGGAGCGTACCAGCATGTCGGTGATTTCCAATGCTTGCTCGCCTGTGTCTGGCTGGGAGACCAGCAACTCATCCACATTCACGCCCAGCTTTTCGGCGTACACCGGGTCCAGCGCATGCTCCGCATCCACAAAGGCGGCGGTGCCACCGAGCTTCTGCATTTCGGCAATCACGTGCAGGGTCAGCGTGGTCTTGCCGGAAGACTCCGGCCCGTAGATTTCCGCGATACGGCCACGCGGCAGGCCGCCGATGCCGAGGGCGATATCCAGCCCCAGCGAGCCGGTGGACACTGCATCGATATCACGGAAGGCATTGGCATCGCCCATGCGCATCACCGAGCCCTTGCCGAACTGCTTCTCAATCTGGCCCAGTGCCGCGCTCAAAGCCTTTTGTTTGTCATCTGCTGCGATAGCCATGGTGCTCTCCTCCGGTTAATCGATGATTTCTGTCGGCGCACGGGGCAAACTGCCTCTCGTTGCCATGTTACTGGAGCGAACTTTAGGCGGTATATTTTTGCATGTCAATATTTTTTATCACCTTAGCAATTTTTACCATACCAATATTTTATATTGAGAGACCGAAAGTAATCCCCTATACTCTACCGGGGTTCGCAAACGAGGGATTGGTGTTTCAATGAGTAAAATGATGGGCGACATCAAATGGGGCGCCCGGCAACGGCTCCAGTACATCGAAGTCATGGCCTACTACACCGGCGTGGTCACGCGCAGCGACGTGGCCCGGGCCTTCGGCATCTCTGATGCTGCCGCCACCAAAGACCTGAAACTCTACGGCCAACTCACCGGCGACAACCTGATTTACCGGCACAGCGTGTTCGGCTTCGTGCCCAGCGAAAACTTCCAGCCCCAGTTCGCCGACCTCTCCCCCGCGCGCATCCTGCCCGCCATCGCCGCCAACCTCGCCGCCGCCAGCGGCCCCTATGGTAATGAAGCCATCTTCGGCATCCCGACGGACGACCTGCCACTGCCCAATCGCCTGCCCGAATCCGCCGTGCTCGCACAGATCATCCGCGCCATCAAACACCGCAGAAAGCTGCAAGCGCATTATCATTCACTATCCGATCTCGACACCACCCAACAGCGCATCCTCGAACCTCACTCTCTGGTCAACACCGGCCTGCGCTGGCACCTGCGAGCCTACAACGAAGAGAGTTACGACTTCCGCGATTTCATCCTCTCGCGTTTCAGCGATGCGCAAATGCTTGATGAATCCGCCGAATCCAGCGCCCAATACGACGAAGATTGGAGCGAAACCGTCACCCTGCAACTAGCACCCCACCCGCAGCTCAGCGCTTCGCAACAGGCCAGCCTGCTCATCGACTACCAAAACCAGAACGGCATTATCGAAGTACCGGTACGCCGCGCCCTCATCGGCTACCTGCTGCAACGTTTGACGGTGGACACCACCATCGACCATCGCATGAACCCCAACGCCCACCAATTGGTATTACTCAACCGGGACGATATCGAAGCCTTTGCGGGTTGGGCGTTTTATTGAGGTCGAGCGTAGAGATCAACAAAACAAACATCCCCGCCCCACGGGACGAGGTATTTAGAGGAATTCGCCCGCTTCGCATTGCTCAGCATTTGTTCGCAGCAAGCTGCGGGGAATTTAACTCGAAGAGATTAAAAAACCGTCCTCAATCACTTGATGATTGAGTTTGAGAATCGCTTGATGGGTTATGTTTGAGATTTAACTCGGACAGTTACACAGAAATTAGTTACCGTCTCCTGTGCAACCAATTCCATACTAGTGCAGTATCGGGAAAGAGTATCGCCGAGCATGCGGACGAAGCGCGGGCTGCGGATTGTTAAAAATGGGCTCAGCCCTTGAGTAAAAGGAAAACAAGGCCGAGCCCGACATACTAATTGCAGTGACTAACTGATGGTTATTGCATTCGCGTAACAACTACTTTTGCCGCCTGGCCCAACCAGCGATGTGACTCATTAAGAGCTGATGTTGTCAGGCCGTCATCGGCTGTCACTACACCACCGTGAACAGTGAGTCGGTCCAGGTCATCCCGGGCAACGTTGAAACCTTCGCCCATTCCCATTGCTGCCGGCCCCGGCATGCTGGTTGCAGTTTCACTATTGGCCTCAGTGCCGGCGTCGTATACACGAATCATGGTCGACATGCTGCCACCAACGGTTAGCCCACCAATGCTCCAGTTGCGCACGCCAGTAAAAGCATCATTAGTATTGGCCAGCATGCTGGCTACAGTGAGCTGCAGGCTGGCTGAGTGATCAACGGTGATGGAAACCGTTTCCGAACTGCCGGGCCCAAATGGCCCGTTGCTGGAGTTAACACTCATCACCACCGCAGCATCAGCATTTGCCTCGCTGAGAAAGTCTGATGCGTCACCCGACTCGGCGAGCATTTCCAGACCTGTGCTAACGGCTTCGCCTAGCTTCCATGGCACATAAGCAGGCTCATGGATCACGACGCCCAGCGGGGTGAGTGGCTGACCGTTGGTAAGGTTGTACACCGTGATATCGTAAGTGGCGTCAACAGTACTGCCATTATTACTATTATCATCATCGTTGTTGTTGCTGTCCCCGCAGGCACTAAGCGCCAACAAACTTGCCGAGATAACAGCAACGGTCAGATGCGATGGAAAACGCTTTTGCGGCAAGCGTGCGGATGACGACGTGTTGTCGGTAAAAAGGTGAAAAAATCGCATAACATTCTCCTTTTATGGCGTGACGATAACAGTGATCCTGGCCACCGGGTTCTGCCAGCGATGAATGGTACTGTTCAGGTCGCTATTGCCACCTTCTGCATCCAAATCACCCAGCACGCCCCTGTGTACATGGACCATGGTATTGCCGTCTGCTGTCGCCGCACCGGTACCATTCACACCCGCATCCGCTCCCGGCGCCCCCGGCATCATACCGCTGTCGGTAATCGAGCAGGAACCGGTAGTCATGAGCATTTCGTCATTGGCTTCAGTACCGGCGTCGTAGGCGTTGACGTAATAAGTATAAGTGCCTGCCTCACTGGGAATGTGCTGGGACTCAAGCCCCAGGAAGGCATCGTTAGTGGGCAGTACCATGGCGACAACACTGAGGTGGGTTTCCGTCGTGTCGAGCATCGCAGTGGTGCTGGCACCAGGAGCCAACTTGCCCATGGCCGGGTTGTCGATGGTATCTGCATCAGCGCCGCCGACTTCAGTGCTTGCCAATAACGGGGCGAGGTGACCACATTCCGCCATGTGTTCGAGGGGCACTGAAGCAGGCATACCCGCCTCAAACAGATGAGTGTTATGGTCATGGGCTGTTACCAGCAATGGTGTAAAGTGATTACCATTAGTGAGATTGGTGATAGTGACATCCCAGGTCGCGGCCTGGGCGATACTAACCGTGGTGAAACTGGCCACCAGAGCAAGCGTCAGTGAATGTTTACGAAAGCCATTCTGGGCTGTAGAGCGTATGTTTCCGTTCATGTTAAATCTCCGGGCTGGTTGAAATCTTGTGTTGCGCATCTATCCCTATGGGTAAGTGCGAGCCCGGTAAGTCTCTATTGCAAAGCTGATTTAAACATCACGAAACTATCACAAATTGTTAACTTTTTTGGTAACTACTCGCCCCTAAATTTCAAGAAGCTATAGTTTGGTTGAGTTCACAAGGGATTATGGAATTGAAAATAATGTCGAGATACCACTGTTTCAGTGGCGACATCCATATGAAACCAAGGGGTTAGGGACGGAACACAATAACGTACTAAGGAGTACATTGGTTGGACGACATAGGCGAGTGACTATTGAGCCGAGACAAGGCGGCATTGTGAAAAAACCGCAGGCGTATGCTGATACATTGAGGATTTTTTCACCACGCCCAACGAAGGCGCAGGCCAATAGGTGCCGGTTATATCGTTTAACCATTGTACTCCAGTATATAAGTGGCGCTCTGATTTAGTCCGTA